>CAZSYH010000009.1:0-50494 GCA_964610735.1 uncultured Syntrophaceae bacterium
CTCCAGTAGTAAAGTCTTCCAGGATCAGCTCTTCCGCCGCCCTTCCCCCGAGAAGAATCGTAATATTGTCAATCAGGTATGAGCTGGGATAGGCATGTTTCTCGTCCACCGGAAGCTGCTGTGTCAGGCCGAGCGCTCGCCCTCTCGGGATAATGGTAACCTTGTGTATCGGGTCAGACCCCGGTATCAGCTTGGCCACCAGGGCATGACCGGCTTCATGATACGCGGTATTCTTCTTCTCTTCATCGCTTATGACCATGCTCCTTCTCTCCACACCCATAAGCACCTTGTCCTTCGCGTATTCCAGGTCAGACAGGGAAACCTTGTCTTTATTGGACCTTGCCGCGTAAAGGGCCGCTTCATTAATCAGATTCTCTATGTCCGCACCGGAAAACCCCGGCGTTCCCCGGGCAACAACAGAAAGGTCTACATCGGTCTCAAGAGGAACCTTTTTAACATGCACCTCGAATATCTTCTCTCTTCCTTTGACATCCGGAAGCGATACCACCACTTGTCTATCAAACCTTCCGGGTCTCAAGAGAGCGGGGTCAAGAACATCAGGACGGTTGGTGGCCGACATGATAATAACGCCTTCATTGGATTCGAATCCGTCCATCTCAACGAGCATCTGATTCAGGGTCTGTTCCCTCTCATCATGACCACCCCCGAGTCCTGCGCCTCTCTGCCTTCCGACCGCGTCAAGTTCGTCAATAAAGATGATGCAGGGCGCGTTCTTCTTTCCCTGATTAAACAGATCTCTCACGCGTGACGCGCCGACGCCGACGAACATCTCCACGAAATCGGAGCCGCTGATACTCAGAAAGGGGACTCCCGCCTCTCCGGCAATCGCCCTTGCAAGCAAGGTTTTGCCCGTGCCGGGCTGTCCAACGAGGAGGACTCCCTTGGGTATTCTTCCCCCCAGTCTCGTGAATTTTTTGGGGTCTTTCAGGAACTCGACAATCTCTTCCAGTTCTTCTTTGGCCTCATCAATGCCCGCCACATCGGCAAAGGTGGTTTTCTGAGACTTGTCGGTCATCAGCTTGGCCCTGCTTTTTCCGAAGGACATCGCCTTGCCTCCACCCCCCTGCATCTGCTTCATGAAAAAGATCCAGACAGCAACAAGCAACAATATGGGGAGCCATGAAATAAGTATAGTCATATACCAGGAAGACCCCTCAGCGGGTTTGGCCGCAATCCTCACCCCTCTTTCCTGCAGAAGAGAAACCAGATTCGGATCCTGCGGCGCGTATAGCTTAAATGCTTTACCATCGGAGAGTCTGCCTTCTATATTTTCGCCCTGAATGGTAACATCCGTAACCTGCCCCTTATCAAGATAAGCGATAAAATCACTGTATACAATCTCTTCCTTCCTAACATTAGGCTGGTTGAACAGCTGAAAGAGAAAAACAAACACAAGACTTACCACGATCCAGAGGGTAATATTTTTCTGTAATTGATTCACTTTTAACTCCCTGTCAAAAAATTTGGATTTTTTCTATCAAATAATCTTCGCTTTTACCATCTTTTCCGTTACATCGGTAATTTTGACCCTGTCGCTCAACCTCACCCCAGGCACCCACAATACCGCTTTCCGGTCAACCAGGAGAGAAATTGATTTTCTACCGATCTTTGGAATCTTTTCATCTATCAAAAGTTCCGATATCTTCTTTGTTCCTTTCATCCCCAGGGGCTGTATCCTGTCGCCGGCCCTTGTGTTCCTTACAACAAGCGGGAAAGAAATGGAATTATAATCCATAAAGACAGGGTTGTCTGAATGGATATCCGCTTCATCCGCCTTATCCGCGTCAACCACGCCAAGAACCATCTTTTCGCCTGTCTCCAAAATGTCTACGCTTCCGGGGATTTCCACCGTGTATGAAAAGTCGTATTTTTTCCCTCCGTCCGGAGAATAATTTTTCGACGTGTCAGGCGACCTGTCTTCTCCCTGTGAAAGAATCAGCTCATCATATTCTCGGCGAGTTTTGAGATTGAAAGGAAGGTCCACGGAAGCGCTCGGTCTCGAACCCTCAATCAGATCCACCACTGATTTTACATGTAGATAACCGATCCCGTTCCCTGCCGGAGAACGATTTTCAAGAACAGTCTTTATAAGCCTCCACTGCAAAGCCGGGTGCAACTTTTTCAGTTTCAGGAGATTTATCCTCGCGTTACCCCTGTCAATTTTCCAGTCCGAAATAATCTTTTCAACAGACTCCCGGATAAAGTCGTCTTCAAGCCTGAGTATATCGGCCGTGCGGCTGATATTTTCTTCCAGTCTCACATTGTAAGATGCCTTCAACTCCGGCACCAGTATGTTCCTTATCCTGTTTCTCAGGTATGTATCGTCCGCGTTGGAACTGTCTGTCACAAACAGTATGTCTCTTTCCCCCAGAAAGGAAATTATTTCCTCCCTTGTTGAATCTATAAGGGGCCTTATATAGATTTCGTCCCGCACAGGCAGAAAACCCTTCAGGCCTTCAAGTCCGCTTCCCCTGAGAAACCTCATGATAACCGTTTCCGTCTGATCATTCAGGTTGTGGCCCAGGGCGATTTTATTCAGCTCGTGTTTTCGCGACATTCTTTCAAAGAACGCGTATCTCTCTTCCCTGCAGATATCTTCAAGAGATCCGCCTCTTTTCTCTCTTAACTCTGGGATGGAAACCCTCTCAGAATCAGCGGGGATACCCATTGATCCGGCCAGTTCAATGACAAAGGACTCATCTTTGTCAGATTCTTCGCCCCTGATGCCATGGTTCAGGTGGAGTATAAACAGCGCGAGATCATACTCATCCGCAAGCA
Organism: uncultured Syntrophaceae bacterium; assembly: GCA_964610735.1. GTDB lineage: Bacteria > Desulfobacterota > Syntrophia > Syntrophales > UBA2210 > UBA2210. The sequence continues at coordinate 2,800 of CAZSYH010000009.1, forward strand.
TTGAGAGCTCATACAGGAGGGCAACAGAGTCCGCTCCTCCGGACACGGCAACTCCCACCCTGTCACCCGGATTGAGCATAGAGTGCTTCTCAATTGCCTTCCTCACCTTAAGCATGGGCCTGAACCTTCACAACAGACATAATTTTAGCGCTACTCGAACAGCTCTTTCAACTCCGATATATCCTCGCAGTGATAGTCCGGATCAAGTGAAAGAAGCCTGTCTCTATCCCCCAGTCCATTCAGCAGCGCGCAGCTCAATGTTCCGGTATTTTTGGCGAGCAGTATATCGTTAATCCCGTCACCTATAACCACTGTATCTCTCTTCTCCACGCCGTATTCTTTCAAGAGGGGGACCAGGAGACCGGGATCGGGTTTCCTGCAGGAAACGCTGTCCGCTCCTATGATGGCTTTAAAATACCCGTCTATCCCCAACTCCTCCGCAATCCTCAGAGTATAACTGTAAAGCTTATTTGTAACAATCAGCTTTTCCCTGTCCTTAAAATACTCTAGGATGTCCCGCACACCCGGATAAAGATCCGTCGTATCGAGAAGATGCTCGGCATAGTGGGCCCTGAATATCTCCATGGCCTCGTCGAACAGATCACGGTGATTGTCACCAAGGGATCTTTTGATAAGTCTTGCCACTCCATCGCCTACAAATTCTATGATCGTCTTTCTGTCAAGTACAGGTATGCCAAGCTTTTTCAACGTATGATTAACAGAATTCGCGAGGTCGTCCCCGGAGTACACAAGCGTCCCGTCAAAATCAAATACCATCAGCTCAATTTTTTTCATTTCCCTCCTGAAGAGTTCATAAACTGTTGGGCTAATCACTTAGCAGCGTTTTCGTAACAGTTTCAATCTGAGTGGAACTTAGTATAGTAACTCTCTCGATAATTACAAGGGATAAAAAAGGAGAAATCCAGGAAATAACCCGTTGACAACCCCTTTTCCTGTATGATAGGTGTTGCTGAAACCGCTTGGATCCGAAAGCACTGGACTGAGACGGAATGGCCAGAAACGAGGAATGTATTGATATATCTAAAGGGGCCTTTCCAACATCAGTCGGAAAGGCCCCTTTTTCGTTAAATGAAGAAAAATACGATCGCAATCATAGGACTCGGCAAGGTAGGCACAGCGGTAGGCTATCTCCTGCGGCTGTCCGGTTACGAGATAAGTGCGGTCGCGGACCGGTCCGCAGACGCATTAAAGAACGGCGTCGAATACACCGGTGGAAAGGCCTGCAGTGACCCCATCCGGGCCTCGTTGTCGGCGGATTCCATATTCATCACCACAACGGATGATTTCATCGAATCTGTATGTAATGAGATATCAGAAGGGGGCGGGTTCGGTCCCGGCAAAAGGGTCGTCCACATGAGCGGAACCGGGGGGCTCGATCTTCTGGAATCCGCGCACAGATCCGGGGCGCAAGTGGCGAGTATTCACCCACTCCAGTCCTTTGTAGATGTTAAGGGGGTTATAGAAAGCATACCGGGGAGCACCTTCGGTATAACCGCCGAAGGAGAGATGAGAGACTGGGCAATACGCGTAGTAAGGGACCTGGGAGGCATGCCCTTCTTTGTGTCGGAAGAGGATAAGCCACTGTACCATGCGGCGGCCTGTATGGCATCAAATTACCTTGTTACCCTTATGAACATGGTGGAAGGCATCTATCGACACCTGGGGATGGATGCCGATGAAGCTGTCAGGGCATTCTGGCCCCTCGTCAGGGGAACCATGAAAAACATGGAAGGCCGGGGGATTGAAAAGTCGCTGACCGGCCCCATAGCGCGCGGCGACAGTGGAACGATTAGCAAACACCTGAAAGTCCTTGAAAGCAAAATGCCCGAACTTCTGGATGTGTACCGTGAAATGGGGTCATTTGCCGTGGATATAGGCCTAAAAAACAACACCCTGTCCGAAGACAGGGCTGACAAAATAAAATTACTGTTGAGAGGAGCTTCAGATGAGTAAACAGGGCAAGATAAACAAGATCACAACCTCCGTAATACAAAAAATGAAAAAGGATGGAGAGAAGATCTCAATGCTGACCGCCTACGACTATTCCACCGCCGCGGTAATGGATGAGGCCGGGGTGGATATAATCCTGATAGGAGATTCCCTCGGCATGGCAGTGCTTGGCTATGACAGCACGCTGCCCGTCACTATGGAAGATATGCTTCACCACACAAAACCGGTCTCCCGCGCGGCAAAGCGCGCGATGGTCATTGGAGACATGCCCTTTATGTCATACCAGATATCGGTTGAAGAAGCGCTTCGCAACGCGGGCCGTTTTATGAAAGAGGCTGGCGCCCACGGCGTGAAACTGGAAGGGGGCAGAGAGGTGGCCGATGCTGTAATGAAGATAACCTCCTCGGGCATTCCACTCATGGGGCATCTCGGTCTTACACCGCAATCAGTGCATCAGCTTGGCGGGTACAAGGTTCAGGGCAAGGATGATAAGACCGCTAAAAAAATGATGGAGGATGCCAAGATACTGGAAGAGGCGGGCGCATTCTCCATCGTTCTGGAATGCGTCCCGGCCCCGCTCGCTGGAGAAATCAGCAGGTCCCTGACAATACCCACAATAGGCATCGGAGCCGGTGTTGAGTGCGACGGCCAGGTGCTTGTTGTGAATGACATGCTCGGGATATTTGAGAAATTCACGCCGAAATTTGTAAAAAAATACGCCAATCTGAATATAGATATAAGAGCTGCCATAGAACAGTACATCGGCGAGGTCAAGGACAGGAAATTCCCGGGAGAAGAACACTCGTTCTAAATGAGGATCATCTCCCTAAAAAGAAGGGGCCAAGAACCCCTTGAACACTCTTCTCCAGCTAAACTAGAGAAAGGAGTCGCGGTTTGACAGAATACAATGAATACAAAAACAATCTGCTCAATCACGCAAAATTGCTGTCCGAGCACGGTTATTTCAGCGCCATGATGGGAAGCGGGGGCAATATATCTGTCAGGATAAAAGGAGGAAACGTCTTTGCCATAACGCCCTCAGGCATGCCTTATAAAAATCTGACCCCTGATGATATCTGTATCCTCGATTTTGAAAAGAATCAGATTGAGGGGGCACACGCGCCCTCCATTGAAAGCGACATGCATGTTGCCATCTATAAAAGACGTCCGGATGTAAATGCAATCGTGCATACCCACCAGAACAAGGCAAGCATTTTCTCTGTTATCAATCGCCCCATACCGGCGCTCTTTGATGAGGTATGTATGAATATAGGTGAAATCGTGGATGTCGTTCCCTACGCGCTTTCGGGGAGCCAGGAACTTGCGACAAATGTTGCAGGCAGGCTGGGAAATGGGTGCAATTGTTATATCCTGCAAAACCACGGTGCACTATCTCTGGGAGCTACTATTGAGAAGGCATGTCTGAACGCGGAACTCCTTGAAAGAGCAGCGACGGTATGTGCCGACGCACTTACTACGGGCCTGGAAATTTCCACACTGCCTGAGGAGACGGTAACCCTTATAAAATTGACCCGAAAAGAGTCGCAAAAAGATCGGTAATTCCCGGCTAATGCTCTGCATCCAGTTCCTTCAAGATGTTTTTGTGCGCGTATTCGAGGGCCTCTTTGACGTAACGCTCATTCAGCCAGTTTATAGGAGAGGAGGTTTCAAATATCCTCTCCGGTATCCTCACAGTATCCACAGCGAATCCCTCTCTTATCTTAAACCGGTATTTTTCGTTGTGAATTTCTCTGCCGATTCGCTGCAGATCATCTGTGGACAGATCAAAACCCGCTACGCCAAGTAGTCTGGTGACAAGTTCGGGCGAATAGATCCCCCGCGCGAAGAAGCAGACAACCAGGCTTGACAACACCTGTCGCCATCTCTCCTCTTCAAGAAGGGTGTCTATGAGCTCCTCCGGTTTCATCTTCCGATTGACAAGGGTTTTCTGATCGACGCCGTATCCACCGTTATCCAGGTGGCTGTGACGAGCACCTATAAGAGCACCCAGATGGGCGCCGGGCCCCGTGTGATATCCGGGCATCTCATTTCCACCGAAGGCCAGCGCGTAATTCTCACCCCCATATATGGAAGCCGCGTGCTCGACGCCGCGTGCGAGGGCCTTGTAGAAATCATTCGGCTGGCTCACAATATACCCGGCCGCTTTTATGTATTCTTCCACATTCCCCCATTCGAGTTCGCCCCCCCCGGTTTCCTTTTCCGAGATAAGGCCCCTTTCCCGGGCTTCCGTGGCCCAGGCCAGGATAACCCCAAGGCTCATCGCGTCCATCCCCCACGCCTCCACTTTGTCCATCAGTTTCAGAAAATCGGAGGCACTGGATATGCCCAGCATGGAACCGAGAGAATATATGGGTTCATAGTCATAGGATATCATGGAGGTCTTGTAAAAATATGCTTCGTCTTCGTAGGGTTCCCTGAGCGCGGCGATATGTATGCACCCAACCGGACAGTGGGAACACGCAAGCCGTCTTCCCAGATACTGCTCCGCGAAAGTTTCGCCCGATATTCCGGAGGCGCCTTCAAACCGTGCTTCTTTGAGGTTGCGCGTGGGGAGGCCTCCGAAATCATTAAGCGGCATTATGTTTTCCGCGGTGCCAAGGTCGTGATACTTTTTCATCACAGGAGAATTCACGGCGGTCTTGTACACTTCGTCGTATATCTTCCTGTATGTCTTATTGTTGGAAACCGGCAGGGATGACTTCCCTGAAACCACGAGGGCCTTGAGCTTTTTGCTTCCAAAAATCGCACCCAGTCCCAGTCTGCCGAAGTGCCGATAGGTCTCCGATGTTACACATGCGTATGAAATAAGGTTCTCACCCGCCCTGCCGATACGCATGATCGCTCTCAGACCGGCCCCTGTTTCATTTTCTCTGATGATACGCCCCGTGGCAAAATTCCCCATACCCCACAGTGAGGAGGCATCGCGAAAATACACCTGATTGCCGTTGATGGAAAGATAGACCGGCATACTGCTCGCGCCCTTTATAACGATAGCGCCATATCCGGCCATACGAATCGCGACGGCGCTTCTGCCCCCGCAGTGGCTCTCACCAAGATTTCCGGTCAGTGGAGACTTGAACATCGCGACGGTCTTCGAAGCAAGCGGAAACAGGGCAGTCAAGGGACCTACAGCAAATATAATGGGGTTGTCCTGTCCCAGGGGATCACAGCCCTCAGGACACTCTTCGTGCAGAAGCGCTGCGGCGACGCCCGCGCCTCCCATGTATTTTTCAAAGAGGTCGCGCCTCTTTTCAACCCTAAATATTCTCTTTGAAAGATCGATATAGAGTATATTCGCAAGGGGATCATTGTTCAGCATCTTCGGCCTCCCTCTTCTGCAACCCGAGGACTCCATGGGGACAAAAGTCCGCGCAGTAACCGCAGTGAACACATATCATCGGCTTGTTTGTTTCGTCATCCCAGAAGACCGCCCCAATAATGCAGGCATCCCGGCAGTAACCACAGCCAATGCATTTATCCGCGTCAAAGTGTATTCCGCCTCCCTTTCTCGGTGTAAGGGCCTGCGTGGGGCACACCTTAGCACAGGGAGGATCGTAACATGCCTTGCATACGATTACAGTGAATCCCCTTTCCATCCCCCCAATCGATTTTACACCGATACAGGATTGGGAAAGTCCCGCCTCTCCGTGTCTTCTTGAACAGGCAAACATGCAACTCTGGCAGCCAATACATTTTTCCGTATCCAACACCGCAAGTCTCACAGCGTTACCTCTCTCCTTTTTTCCCATATTATATTTCTATGCAGAAGGTTGTAATAAAAGCGAGACACTTTTGTCAGAAATAACCGAAAACGAATGGAATGTTGCCATTTCCGCAAAAACATGCTACCTATTCGTATACACTAAGATAAACGCACATTCAACAACAATACTAATTATCACCCCATCATGACAGACCCTGCGTTCAGGAGATAAAGCAATGATAAACTTTTCGCAGAAATGTAGAAAAATAACCACGCTGTATCTTATCGACAAAGACCAGCAGAATCTTGGCCCCAAACTAAGAGCGGGCGTGCGGGGCAAAAAGGCGGTCCTGATTATCCCGGCCCTGGCGACAGAGTTTACCGACCCTGAGAACAGGCCCGTCTTTATCAATATACTCAAACAGATTAAAAGGGCCTCATACCTCAACAAGATCATCTTCGGACTCGACGCGGCTACCGACTCAGAGGCACTGGAGCTTACAGACCTCCTTAAGGAATACAGGATACGCAATTACATCATACAGCATAATGAAGGTGAACGGTTCAGGGAACTGTACAAAAGGATCGACAACTTCAGCCTCGGCCTGAAGCAACCCGGAAAAGGCAGAAACATGTTCATGTCCTTTGGAGTAGCACAGGCTATCGGGGCCGATTATGTCGGTGTTGTAGACGCCGACATACGCACCTTTCATCACAGCCAGCTTGACCGTCTTTTGTACCCCGTCATTGCCCTGAACTATCAGTTCTCCAAGGCATCCTATATCAGGATAGGGGATAATCGCATGTACGGGAGGGTAAAACGTCTTCTCCTCGATCCGTTCCTTCTGGCCCTGAAGCTAAAGTTCAGTGAATCAGAGGACGAAAAATTCATCAGTCTCATCGACTATCTGCTGGCATTTAACTATCAACTGTCGGGGGAGGTGGCGTTTGAGACAAATCTTCTGAAACGCATGCATTTTGCCACCAACTGGGGGGTTGAGATATTTACCCTTATAGAGGTCTACAGAAAGGCAAACAATATAGCGCAGGTACAATTTTCCAGAAGCCCGTTCGAGCACAAGCACCAGTCCATCTCTGAATATGATCCGGAATCGGGTCTCTATAAGATGGCCACAGACATCGTGACCACGCTGCTTTCCACGCTGGTCATTGAAGAAGGTTTTGAGATATCCGATTACTTTGTACGGGATACCGCCGCGACCTACCTGAACATAGCCGACGAGCTCATCAAAAAGTACTCTGAAAATGCGTCATTCTCAAACCTTGAGTATGATCGGGATGCCGAGGAAGCCATGGTGAAGGGAGTGTTCAGGGACTCCATACTGGACGCCGGGGAGTTCATCACATCATCGCCCAGCCTCATAAGTGATAGTCTGATGCACATTATAGTCAATGATCCGAGGTTCCAGAAATATAAGGATGCCGGTCTTATCGACGACCTGACCGCCTGTGAAAAGGAGAGTAAGAATAGGCTCTTCGAAATCCCTCAAACCGTTTCGTGGGAACGGATAATCATGAAACAACCGGGCATCCTCGGCGACATACGGGACGCAATAAAAAAGGATTCAATCCTCCTCGCGAAGACCTGATAATACACTTTACGGGAAAAGAATATGAACGATGATAAGTTTGATGTGGTGGTTGGCATTCCTTCTTACAACGAAGCACAGACCATCGGTTATGTTACCAGGATGGCTGGAGAGGGACTTGCCAAATATTTTCCTGACGCGAGAAGCGTAATCGTTAACTGTGACAACAACAGCCCGGACGGCACTAAAGAGGCATTCCTTTCCACGGAGGTCCCCGACAGGATTAAAAAGAAATATATTTCCACGCCGGAAGGAGTAAAGGGGAAAGGAAACAATTTCTACAACCTCTTCCAGTTTTGCAGAAACGCGGAGGCAAAGGTTACGATTGTTGTCGACGCGGATCTTCGATCAATTACACCCAAGTGGATAAAATATCTCGGTTATCCCATAAAAGAGGGGCAGGATTTTGTCACCCCCTTCTATTCAAGACACCAGTTTGACGCTACCATCACAAATCATCTGTGCTATCCGCTAATATTCTCTCTGGCAAGACTTGACGTCCGGCAGCCGATAGGCGGAGACTTTGCCTTCTCGCCAGGGCTCTGTGCCTACTGGCTCGACCAGGAATGGACCGACATGACGAGGCAGTATGGAATCGACATCTTCATGTCGCTTAACGCGGTTTTCGGCGGATTTAAAGTCTGTGAATCGGGACTTGGAGTCAAGATCCACAACGCAAGCTCCCCAAAACTTGGAAAGATGTTTGAAGAGGTGGTCTATACGCTTTTTTCAACACTCCTCCAATACCGCCACATGTGGCTGGAGGCCCCGCTACTGGAGGGTTCACCCGATACATATCGGCCTGAGCACACAATAAACCGATACGGCCTTGAAAAGATGATGGAACCACAGGATCTGTCAATAGACATTATAGAATTGAAGAGACAGTGCCGGAACGAATACGAAAAGTATCAGCATTTGATAAAACGATATCTTAGTTCGTACGGCTACAACAGGATCCGTTACATGTTCATGATCGACAATTATGATCTGGACACAATGATCTGGTCGCAGATTGTATACAAGTTCCTCTTCCTGTTTGACGGCGCCTCAGAAGAAATAAAACAGGAAATCATTGATGCCCTGAAACCTCTGTATTTCGCACGCAGCATTACCTTCGACTACACAACCTTTCGATACAGTGTCAATTTCGCGGGAAAGGAGATAAAGGATCAATCGAGGGCGTTTCTTTCCCAGACACCGTATCTGATGGGAATGTATCTGACAAAGAGTCACATGTTCAGGCAAATAGATAGTTGAATGGATGTATCTCTGCAAATAAGGTCAAGAACGGGAGATTTGAATAACGTAACTACTCAGCTGGGCAGGCTGAAGGCATTTAGGTTACAAAAAACTAACAGTCTTTAGCCTATCTACCTTCAGTCTAACCCCGACTTGTCGAGACAGCCTGACTACGTGAGTAGTTACAATTTAAGTTACTTAAAAGTGTGTCAGGGGAGGCTTCCCCACGGGAAAGACGTTAAAGCCGATCCTGAACAGGTCTTGGTGATCAAGAATATTCCTGCCATCAAAGATGAAGGCCGGTTTTCGCATTTTTTCATATATTTTTTCAAAGTCGAGCGCGGAATATATATCCCATTCTGTCATAACGGCAATGGCGTCACACCCCGCAGCCGCCTCACAGGGATCTTCGATAAAGGTTATCTTTTCCTTTATGTCCGCCAGGTCCATCTGCGCATTTATCAGTGCCTGGGGATCGGTGATTACAACCTCGGCCCGCTCTTCAACAAGTCTTTTGGATACGTATATCGCGGGGCTTTCTCTTGTATCACCCGTATTGGCCTTGAAGGCGAATCCGAAGAGGCATATCTTCTTGCCGGCCAGCGTATTGAACATGGCGCCAAGCATATTCAGGATAAAGCGCTCCTTCTGGTAATCATTTATCTTTACCACCCCTTCCCAGTAATCGGCTACCTCATCAAGGCCATATTGCCGGCACAGATAGACCAGATTGAGTATATCCTTTTTGAAGCATGATCCTCCGAACCCGATGCTGGCATTCAGGAATTTATCTCCCAGGCGTCTGTCCATCCCGACTGCCCGGGCAACTTCGGTTATGTCTGCTTCCGTCTTTTCACACAGGGATGAAATGGCGTTTATCGAGGATATCCTCTGCGCCAGGAAGGCATTCGAGACGAGCTTTGACAGTTCACTGCTCCAGATATTGGAGGTTATTATACGTTCCTGCGGCACCCAGTTGGCATATATTTCAACCAGCTCGCTCCTCGCCCTAAGACCGTCAGGTGTTTCGCGGGAGCCTATAAGAACCCGGTCAGGGCTCTCCAGATCCTTGATTCCGGTCCCCTCAGCCATGAATTCCGGGTTGGAGAGGATGTCAAAGTGAATCCCATTGGCAGTGGAGGTAAGTATCCGTTCCATAGCGAGCGCGGTCTTCACTGGTAGCGTGCTCTTCTCTACAATTATCTTATGCGATTGTGACGCTTCTCGTATCTGCCTGGCTGTCTTTTCCCAGTACTGAAGATCGGCGGCCATACCGGCGCCTGCACCGAACGTCTTGGTCGGAGTATTCACGCTGACAAAGATCACATCCGCTTCTTTTATCCCCGTATCGATCTGGGTGCTAAAGAACAGATTCCTGCCACGAGCCCCTTTTACAATCTCATCGAGACCGGGTTCGTATATGGGGAGTGTGTCAGAATTCCATGCCGCGATGCGCTTCGGATTGACGTCAACAACCGTGACCCTGTATTGGGGACACTTATGAGCTATCATCGCCATCGTCGGACCGCCCACATACCCCGCCCCGATGCACAGAATGTTTTTTTCAAAGGCCATATTCCCCTCCTGTAAACTCATATGGACAAAGATAGAAAAAGTGAAGGCGCACATAACAAAAAATGGGGGTAAGCCAAAGGCCTCCCCCCATTTTTTATTGGAGGCGGCAACCGGACTCGAACCGGTGAATAACGGTTTTGCAGACCGTTGCCTTAGCCACTTGGCTATGCCGCCAAAAACTGGAGCGGGCGAACGGATTTGAACCGTCGACGTCAACCTTGGCAAGGTTGCACTCTACCACTGAGTTACGCCCGCTTGATTTTTGAAGAACTCTAATAATAAAATATGCCCCTGTTGTCAATGAAAACTTTCAGAACACAGTATGCTATTTCCTGATCTTTTCCTTATAAAACTTCATAAAATAATCCGCGCCTGACCACACTGTCAAGACAAGGGCGAGATAAAGAACAACCATACCAACCGCGTGCGCATTAATACCAAAGACGGTGTCATAATGTATCAACAGCGCCGACACTGCTACAATCTGGCACAGGGTCTTCTGTTTGCCCAGCCTGCTCGCGTCGATTACAAGACCATCCGCCGAAGCGACACTTCGCACGCCATCCACAAATAAATCTCTCATGATAATAACAGCAACTATCCACGCCGGAATCCTGCCGATGGGGATCATCATGATCATGGCGGTACTCACTATAAGCTTATCCGCCAGGGGATCCAGAAACTTTCCCATCGTGGTCACGATATTGTACTTTCTCGCCACGTACCCGTCTATCAGGTCCGTGATCGAGGCCAGAATAAACAGGACGGCAATGACCATGCTCAGAATCCTGCCGGGAGAAAGGAGAAGCAGAAACAATACCGGAATCACCGCGAGCCTGAGAAGGGTGATAGAGTTCGGAAGATTGAATATCTCGCTTCTATCCTCTGGTCTCGTCATCTTATCAAAGGATTCTTTCAGGAAGTTTATCATATTATCCCTTTGGAACTTTACGCCAATCGTCCAAAAATCTCTTAAGACCCACATCCGTGAGCGGATGCCCGGCCAGTTGTTTTATAACCTTAAACGGGATTGTAGCAATATCGGCTCCGAGAAGCGCCGCGTCAAGGACATGAAGAGGATGCCTGACGCTGGCAACGATAACCTCGCAGTCAAATTCGTAGTTGTCGAAGATGGTCAGTATCTGTTCCACAAGCTCCATTCCATTGTGGGAGATATCGTCAAGCCTCCCGATGAAGGGACTGACATAATCGGCGCCTGCCTTGGCGGCAAGGAGCGCCTGCACGGGAGAGAAAATCAGCGTCTGGTTTACGCTGATCCCCAGACCTGACAACCTGCGCGTGGCTTTCAATCCCTCGGTTGTCATCGGAATCTTCACCACAACATTCTCCGCCAGCTTCGCCAGCTTTTCTCCTTCGGCAACCATACCATCGGCGTCTTCACTTATCACCTCAAGACTTACAGGGCCATCTACTATCTCCAGTATCTCCCTGACTACCGTGTCAAAATCTTTATTTTCCTTTGCCACGAGTGAGGGATTTGTGGTCACGCCATCGACCATCCCAAGCTCCAGACCCTCTTTGATCTCATCAATATTACCGGTATCTATAAAAAACTTCATGCAATCTCCTCAACTGTTTTCTTTCATGTATTTTTCAAGGCATTCCCTGCTGCAAAAGTACAGTGCCTTGCCATCCATGGTAGCCTTGTGGGCGCTGTTTATCGGCACATACGTCCCGCAATATGGATCTTTTACCAGCTCTTCTCCCTCTATTTCAGACTGTTCCCCGGGATGATTCTTCGATATCTTCCCCGCCGGGGTGAACAGAAACCTCGAAAGACGGTATATCACATATACAATAATGCCTGCAATTATTAGACGAATCATTCTTAAACAAACGGGCGGTCCGCACCGCTCAGCCATTCAACTTTATTTTTATCCTTAAGCCTGTCAACCAGCCCCCCTATAGAAATTCCGAACGCAGGATGTATAGCACAGGAAGCTATCTCATTCAATGGGACAAGCGCAAAACGTCTCTTGTGAAGCTCCGCGTGCGGTATGACAAGTCCTTCCTCTTCTATAACGGCCTGCCCGTAGAGGAGGATATCGATATCTATTATCCTCGGCCTCCACTTCTCACACCTCTCCCTGCCCATTTCGCCTTCCACTGTCTGCATGGCATTCATGAGGGCGCGCGGACCGAGCGTGGTTCTTATCTCGACAGCTCCATTTACAAACCAGTCCTGCTCTTCAAATCCGACCGGTTGGGTCTTATATAACGATGAGAATCTCAAGACCCTGACGCCATCCACATCAGATATACGTTTTACAGCGGTGGCACAATTCGCAGCCGCATCCCCGATATTGGAACCTATACCCAAAAAACAGATAACTCCATCATCCACGGTGACATCCTTGTCTCAATCCTTCAGGCCCAAGACGTCCTGCATATCATAAAGACCGTTTTCCCTGTCCACAATCCAGACAGCCGCCCTGATCGCTCCCCTGGCAAAATTATCGCGGCTGTGCGCCCTGTGGATAAACTCCAGCCTTTCACCCATGCCGCCAAAGATTACAGTATGCTCGCCGACAATATCACCCGCTCTCACGGTATGCACGCCGATCTCGGCCTCCGGCCTCGCACCTGTCATGCCTCTGCGCCCATATACACCGACTTTGTCAATGTCTCTTCCAAGTGCGTCTGCTATTATCCCGGCCATTTTTACAGCGGTCCCGCTGGGCGCGTCCTTCTTCTGGTTGTGATGCGCCTCGATGATCTCCACATCGTACCCGTCACCCAGGATCCCGGCCACGTCTTTGAGCACCTTGAACATTACATTTACACCCACGCTCATGTTGGGAGCCAGGACACATCTTGTCCCTCTGGAGATGTCGGTCACCTGGTCCATCTCATCCGGTGTCAGGCCTGTGGAGCCTATTACAATAGCCCTGTTATTTTCCGCGGCTATTCGGAGATGTGCCACAGAGGCGGTGTGGTTGCTGAAATCTATAACGACATCCCCCCGTCCAATGCAATTGTTCAGGTCATCTTCCAGAATTACACCCGTTTTGCCCAACCCCAGATACGCGCCGACATCACTGCCTGCGAGTTGATGACCCTCCCGATCCACCGCTCCCACAAGTTCTACTCCATCGGTATCGTGGGCAAGCGTTATTATACGCCCTCCCATCCTTCCGGCAGCGCCGGCAACTATTACTTTTACCATTTTACTCACCATTACCAGATCAGGCCATAATCAGTCAGGGATTGTTTTAATTTCTCATTATTTGCATCCGACATCCCACAAAGCGGAAGCCTCAATTCATATTCTATCTTGCCCATCATTGCCAGGGCGGCCTTTACCGGAATAGGATTAGTCTCCAGAAAACACGCGTCCATCACCGGTCTCATCCTGTGATGAAGTCCACGGGCTCTATCCAGGTCACCATCATCAAAGGCGTCTATCATGGCTGCCATATCTTCGGGAATAATATTGGATACAACGGAGATAACCCCCCTGCCCCCAACTGCGAGAACAGGCAGAACGGTGAAGTCATCACCCGACAGGACGGCAAAATCGTCACCACAGAGTTCCACGACTCTGCTTATCTGCTTCAGGTCCCCGGAGGCCTCCTTTATGCCAACGATATTACTGATCTTTGCCAGCCTCGCGTCGGTCTCCGGCAGGATATTCCCCCCTGTCCTGCCTGGCACATTATAGAGGATAATCGGCACAGGAACAGCGTCCGCTATCGCCTTGTAGTGTTGATAAAGCCCCTCCTGTGTAGGTTTGTTATAGTAGGGAGTAACCAGCAACGCCCCATCCGCTCCTACTTTGTACGCATGTTCGGTAAGTCTTATGGCCTCCTTCGTGCTGTTGGAACCTGTCCCCGCAATTACAGGAACTCTCTTTCTAACGGCCTCCACTGTAATCTCGATAACCCTGTCGTGCTCCTCATGGGACAGTGTCGCACTCTCTCCCGTGGTGCCGCAGGGAACAATGCCATCGGTCCCGGACTCTATCTGGAACTCGATAAGCTTCCTCAGCGCCTCTTCATCCACCCTTCCATCCTTGAAGGGTGTCACAATCGCGACTATTGCTCCTCTAAACATAATCTTTCCTCCTGTTGAAAGTTTACTTTTCCGGTTACCCGATACACCTTTTACTTGACCCCTTGAATCCTTGGCCTCTTCTTTTTATTGCAGAAAATCCGGAATACTTTCGCCTCTTGTCAGGTCCGCGCGGGTTTCTCCGGATCTTATCACGTAAAACTCCCCATCCCTGACAAGCACCTCCGGAACCCTCGGTCTTGAGTTGTAGTTTGAAGACATGGAAAACCCATACGCCCCGGCGCTCATGACAGCTACCAATTCTCCCCGTTCCAGTTCGGGTATAACCCTGCCTCTGGCAAGATAGTCGCCCGATTCACAGATGGGACCGACCACATCAGACAACGTATTTCCACGTTCTTTCAGCTCAACAGGCTGGATATTGTGGTATGAATCGTACAGACTGGGTCTTATCAGATCATTCATCCCCGCGTCAACTATGACAAATCTCTTGTCCGCGTTGGTCTTTGTATAAAGCACCTCGGAAACCAGTATGCCCGCATTCCCGACGATTACCCTTCCCGGTTCAAATATAAACGTGCAATCAATATCTCTTACTCTGTCCATAATGGCCTTGGCGTAATCCTGTGGATGAGGCGGGGTTTCATTATCATAGGTGATTCCAAGGCCTCCGCCCAGATCCAGATATCTGATGCCAATGCCTTCATTTCTGAGAGAGAATATCAGCTCTTTCAGGCGATCCAGCGCCTCAATAAAGGGGGAGAGCTCTGTGATCTGTGATCCTATATGGCAATCCACTCCTACGATATCTATGTGGTCCAGCTTTGCGGCATGCCGGTACTCGTCCAGAGATTTTTCAATATCTATTCCGAATTTATTTTCCTTCATGCCGGTGGATATATGGGGATGTGTCATGGGATTCACATCGGGATTCACACGCAGTGATATCCTTGCCGCCCTGTCCATCTTTCCGGCGCACGCATTTATTACCTCAAGCTCTTGGGGAGACTCTATATTAAATATAAGTATGTCGCTCTCCAGCGCGTATCTTATCTCTTCCTCTCTTTTTCCGACCCCGGAATAGACTATCTTTCCCGGATCAGCCCCCGCTTCAAGGACTCTGTAAAGCTCTCCTCCGGAGACAATGTCCATGCCGCTTCCCTCATTTATGAATATCTTGAGTATGGCCGCGTTGGAATTGGCCTTCGCGGAAAAACAGACAATATGGGGGATGTTCTCAAATGCCGAGTCAAAGACCTCGAAATGTCTCTTGAGCGTCCTGTGGCTGTAAAGATAAAGGGGGGTTCCCACGGCCTTTGCCACTTCAGAAACCGGGACCTCTTCACACCAGAGCTCATTGTCTACATAATGGAAATAATTCATAATATATCGGTTCAGGGTTCAAAATCCCGATCTTCAGGTTCAGGGTATCTCCATCCGGGCAGTATTGGACTCCCCTCCACACATACCGGAGGAATCGCATATCACGACCCTGTAAGAATAGAAAAACCCCCTTCGGATGTTTCGATCCAGGTATACAAACCGCCCCTTTTCATCCAGCCTTAAATCACGAAGTGGAAGGTATCCTGCAATAACGTATATACGCGGACAATTCTCACAATCAGTGCCATCCACTTTCAACGCGCTCTTCAAGATCCTGACATACCCCACATATCCACGCTCTCCGGGAATGCTCCATTTCAGAACGGCCTTTCCATCTTTATCGATAGACACATCAAGGTCTGAAACCGGTTCGGGATAGTTGACGTGGAGGTAACGCGGATCAGCCTTTTTCCCGCAACCGGCGCAGAATATAGACAGGAAAAATGCCGCCATTATCAAGATTACCCATAATTTATCCCTTTTCATTATACACACACCTTACCAGCGGTTCTAATCAATCCTCCCGGACTCTATCTCTTCTATTCTCTTTAATACCGCTTCTCCGGCTGTTCCGCCGGTAACATTTCTCGCGCTGACCGAGCCTTCCACACTCATGCACGCATAGATATCCGCATCGGCATCCCTCCAGAACAGGCGAATTTCCTCTATATCAAGCGATTCCATATCCTTCTGTTTTTCAATGCAGTATCCAACAAGACGCCCGACTATGCCGTGCGCCTCTCTGAATGGAATGCCCTTCATTACAAGGTAATCGGCCACGTCCGTCGCCGTGGAAAAGCCTTCCGCGGCGCTCTCCAGCATCCTGTCCCTGTTGAATTTCAGATTTCCTGTCATATCGGAAAGGACGGCAAGACAGACCTTCACCGTGTCAACTGTGTCAAACAGAGGTTCCTTGTCTTCCTGAAGATCCCTGTCATACGTCATGGGGAGCCCCTTCATAATGGTCAATATCGCCATCAGATCTCCATAGACACGTCCGGTCTTTCCCCTTATCAGTTCAGCCACATCTGGATTCTTTTTCTGGGGCATGATACTGCTGCCGGTGGTAAACGCGTCGGATATATCGACAAACCCGAACTCCCCGCCGGACCAGATAACGAGATCCTCGCAGAAACGGCTCATATGCATCATCACCAGGCTTGCATCGAAAATAAATTCCGCGACAAAGTCTCTGTCTGAAACCGCGTCCATGCTGTTTTTTGAAATCCCCGAAAAAGAAAGTAGTTCGGCCACATATTCCCGATCTATGGGAAATCCTGTGCCTGCCAGAGCCGCCGACCCCAGTGGCATGACATTTACCCTCCCCCTGCACTCCTTCAGGCGGCTAATATCTCTCTCCAGCATCTCCCACCAGGCAAGAAGGTAGTGGGACAGAAGCACCGGTTGCGCCTTCTGCATGTGCGTGTAGCCCGGCAGTATGGTGTCGATCTCTCTCTTCGCCACATCAACGAGAGATGCCTGAAGCCCCGCCAGAAGGCCAAGGATATTTGTCACCTCATCCCGGAGATAAAGCCTCATGTCAAGAGATATCTGATCGTTCCTGCTTCTCGCAGTGTGAAGCCTGCCCCCCACATCTCCGACACGGTCTATCAGTGATTTTTCTATGGCCATGTGTATGTCTTCCAGGTCGGAAGAGTAGGAAAATTCACCCTTTTCCATATCCTTCAGGATATCCTGAAGACCGGATATGATCTTCTCGGCATCTTCGGGTGAGATAATTCCCTGCGCGGCAAGCATACGACAATGCGCGACGCTCCCCTCAATATCATAAGGATAGAGTCTTTTATCGAAATGGAGAGAAGATGTGAACTCCTCCACTCTTTTGTCAGTGGGTTCGGAGAAGCGTCCCCCCCACGGTTTTTTCTGTCCGGTCATAAGTCAATCCCGATTAGTATTTCTGGTTCTTCTTCAATTCAGGTTTTTGTTGGGTTTCGTACCTCAACCCAACCTGCTCGACCCCTTGAACCCTCGAATCCCCGAACCCTTGACCCCTATTTTTTCAACAACGCCTGCATCTTCAGCCTTAGCGCATTGAGCCTGATAAATCCGGTGGCATCCTTCTGATTATATACCTCATCCTCGTCAAAGGTAGCCAGATCCTCACTGTAGAGTGATACAGGCGCCTTGACACCTACCGGCGTACAGTTCCCTTTGTACAATTTAAGGCGGACTGTTCCGGTGACATCCTTCTGTGATTCATCTATCATCTTCTGGAGCATTTCTCTTTCAGGAGAGTACCAGAAACCGTTGTATATGATCTGCGCGTACCTCGGCATGATGGAATCCCTTATAAGCATAACTTCTCTGTCCATGGTGATTGTTTCCATCGCCCGGTGTGCGGACCACAGCGCGGTGCCGCCCGGTGTTTCGTAGATTCCCCTCGATTTCATTCCCACAAAACGGTTTTCCACCATATCCATCCTGCCGACACCGTTATCTCCTGCGAGTGTGTTCATGAAATCCAGAAGCTGAGCAGGGCTCATTGTTTGCCCATCAACCGCCACAGGGGTTCCCTTCTCAAAGGTAATTTCCACATATGTAGGTCGATCAGGTGCATCTTCTGGTGAAACGCTCATCACATACATATCTTCAGGCGGTTCTTCCCACAGGTCTTCAAGGATTCCTCCTTCGTGAGAGATATGCAAAAGATTTCTGTCTTCACTATAGGGACTTTTCTTCGTTGATTTTATGGGAATATTGTATTTTTCAGCATAATCTATCATGGCCTCTCTTGAATTGAGGGTCCAGTTCTCATCCTTCCATGCCGATATAATCTTTATGTCCGGATCAAGGGCTATGTAGGTCATCTCAAATCTCACCTGGTCGTTGCCTTTACCGGTAGCACCGTGACAGACGGCATCCGCGCCCTCTTTGTGCGCGATCTCAATCTGTCTCCTGGCCACTATCGGCCTCGCGAGGGAGGTACCCAGAAGATATGTCCCCTCATATACCGCGTTGGCCCTCAGAGCGGGAAATACAAAATCCCTCACGAATTCCTCTTTCAGGTCTTCCACATATGCCTTGACCGCACCTGTGGCAAGCGCCTTTTTCTCCAAGCCTTCAAGTTCCTGCTTCTGTCCAACATCTCCGGTAAGGGTAATAACCTCACACCCATACGTCTCAATCAGCCACCTGACAATCACGGACGAATCAAGACCGCCGGAATATGCCAGGACCACTTTTTTTATTTCTTTGCTCACTTCTCTCTTCCTCCAGACATAAGTATTTCCATAATCGCCTTCTGTACGTGCAAACGGTTTTCCGCCTGATCAATAATTACAGATTTCGGTCCATCTATCACACTTGCTTCTATCTCTTCCCCGCGGTGAGCGGGCAGGCAGTGCATAATGATGACATCTTTCTTCGCGCAACCGACCAGCCTTTCATTTACCTGATAATCCCGGAACGCCGCCACCCTCTCTTCCTGCTCATCTTCCTGACCCATGCTGGCCCATACATCGGTATATATCACGTCGGCGCCGGAGGCAGCATCGGCAGGAATCCGCAAGAGATCTATCCCCTCCTTCGATTCTCTGACCCCTCTTTCCAATATGGTCTTATCAGGATCATAACCTTCAGGACAGGCAATGGAAAGATGAAAAGGAAGCTTGGCCGCGGCA
Source organism: uncultured Syntrophaceae bacterium (assembly GCA_964610735.1). Taxonomy (GTDB): domain Bacteria; phylum Desulfobacterota; class Syntrophia; order Syntrophales; family UBA2210; genus UBA2210. Next base: position 21,978 of record CAZSYH010000009.1, read on the forward strand.
TTTATCCAGGAATTAGTCATGTTATTTCCGTCGCCGATATAGGCTATCTTCAGTCCTTTATATCCGCCTTTTTTTTCTATTATGGTGAATATGTCGCTCAACACCTGGCATGGGTGCAACAGGTCTGTCAGACCGTTGATAACGGGTATTGTGGCATATTTCGCGAATTCTTCAACCATATCCTGTTCGAATGTCCTTATCATGATGCCGTCTATGTATCTGGACATTACCCTGGCCGTATCAGCGACGGGTTCTCCCCTTCCAAGCTGTATATCGCGCCGGCTCAGGAATATACCGGTTCCACCCAGTTGATGTATCCCCGCTTCAAAGGACAGCCTTGTCCTCGTGGACGATTTGTCGAACAGCATACCCAGCGTCTTCCCTCTCAGGGAATCGTGCATCTCGCCCCTGTATAACAGGTCTTTCAACTTTTTTGCGGTATTGAATATCTCGCTAAATCCATCGACATCAAGATCATGGATTGTCAGCATATCTTTTTTCACAGGCTTCTCATCACCTCATCGAGGATATCAACCGCACGGTCTATATCCCCTTTTGTAATAATCATGGGGGGGACAAATCGCAGGACATTGTCGCAGGTGCAGTTTATGAGCAATCCCTTATCCATGCACCCATTTACTATATCCGCGCCCTCCACGGAAAGTTCCACTCCAAGCATAAGACCCCTTCCTCTGACTTCTTTGATAAAGGCATGATTTTTCTTCAATTCGTCGAGCTTTGCGCGGAAGTAAACACCCATATTCCTGCAGTTATCCAGCACTCCTCCGCGCAGCAACTCCTCCATCACAGAGATCCCTGCTGCCATGGCGAGCGGGTTTCCTCCAAAAGTGGACGCATGGCTTCCCGGTGTAAAAGATGCCGCCACTTTATCGGTCGCCAGCATGGCCCCAACGGGAAAACCATTACCCAGGGCCTTGGCCAGGGTCATGATATCCGGTCTTACACCAGTGGCCTCATACGCGAACAGGTTACCCGTGCGCCCCATACCCGTCTGGACTTCATCCAGTATCAGAAGTGCACCCGTGTCATCACATATCTTTCTTACACCTTCAAGATATCCACCTGCCGGAACCCTGATCCCCCCTTCACCCTGTATGACTTCCACCATAACCGCGCAGGTATCTTCCGTAACGGCCCGTTCAAGAGAGAGAAGATCGTCGAAAGGTACATATCCAAAACCGGTCGGAAGAGGATCAAACCCTTTTTGAAATTTCTCCTGACCCGTTGCCGTAACGGTGGCAAGAGTTCGTCCGTGAAAAGAGTTTTTCATGGTCACTATACGATATCTGCCCTCATCCATATTTTCATAGGCGTATTTTCGCGCCAGTTTGATGGCCGCCTCGTTTGCTTCCGCCCCGCTGTTACAGAAAAACGCCTTGTCCGCGAAAGAATTTTCTACCAGAAGGCGAGCCAACCGAATCTGTGGTTCAATGTGGTATATATTGGATACATGCATCAGTGTTTCGGCCTGTTTGCAGATTGCCCCGGATACTGATGGATTGGCATGGCCAAGACCGCACACGGCGATACCCGCCAGAAAATCGAGGTACTCCTTTCCATCAGAGTCCCACACATGTACCCCTTCACCCCTTACCAGAACAACCGGCAGGCGCGAGTAGGTATTCATGATATATCTGTCCGAATTAGAGATAAGCTCTTCTGTTGTCATATTGCTTCGATCTTTCGGGTTACTTCCCTGACCACTGTCCACTGACCACTGTCCACTGTCCACTGACCACTGTAACTCAGTCTTTCACCACTTCTGTGCCGATACCACTGTCCGTGAATATCTCCAGGAGAACGGCGTGATCCAGACGTCCATCAATTATGTGAGTTTTTCTCACACCATTTCTGAGCGCCTTTATACAGCATTTTACCTTGGGATACATACCCCCATTTATTGTGCCATCTTCGATCAGCTCTTCGGCCTCCACATTGTTGATAGAGTTTATCAGCCGGCCTTTTTCGTCCAGGATTCCCTCCACGTCGGTCAGGAGAATAAGTTTCTCCGCCCCAAGGGCGGCCGCCACCTCACCCGCTACTATATCAGCGTTGATATTATATGTCTCGCCCTTGTCTCCGGCGCCGGTGGGAGCTATAACGGGGATAAACCCGTCTACTATCAGCGATTCGATAAGTCCGGAGTTAACCTTTCTTACCCTGCCCACCATTCCTATGTCTATTATCTCCGGGGGGGTATCCTTCGCTTTTTCGGTGCTCAGGATATATTTTTCCGCTTCTATGATATTCCCATCCTTGCCACTCAATCCAACAGCCCTGCCGCCATGACCGTTGATCAGTCCGACTATCTCTTTGTTCACTTTACCGGTAAGGACCATCTCGACTATATCCATAGTCTCTTCGTCCGTCACCCTCATCCCCCTGACGAATTTCGAGTCCTTACCCAGTTTATTGAGAAAGGCGCCGATCTGAGGACCGCCGCCATGCACTATCACCGGGTTGATCCCGATATACTTCATCATGACAATGTTCATGGCGAACATCTTTTTCAGATTGTTATCCCCCATGGCATGGCCGCCATACTTTATAACTATGGTCTTGCCATAAAACCGCTTTATATAAGGCAGAAACTCCAGGAGTATATCCGCTTTTTCCATGAGGCTTTTCAGATTGTCCGAATGCATGATTTAAAATCTCCTATAGGACATACCTGCTCAGGTCTTCATCTTCGACTACATCCTTCAGCTTATCCCTGACATAATCGGCATCAATATTTATTTTTTTCTCCGCAACCGCAATATCTGGTGCGTTAAAAGATATCTCCTCCAAGAGTATCTCCATGACTGTGTAAAGTCTTCTGGCCCCTATATTTTCCATCTTCCCATTCACAAGCGCCGCTACCTCCGCGATCTCCTCTATGGCTTCGTCCTGGAATATAAGATCTATATCTTCAGTAGCCATCATCTCCACATACTGTTTCACCAAGGCATTGTGAGGTTCCGTAAGAATCCTTATGAAATCTTCCTTTTCAAGCGAATCAAGCTCTACCCTTATGGGAAATCTTCCCTGCAACTCTGGGATAAGATCGGACGGCTTGGAAACGGTGAACGCTCCCGCGGCGATAAAGAGTATGTGATCCGTCTTTACCATACCATACTTGGTGTTCACGTTGGATCCTTCCACAATCGGAAGGAGGTCTCTCTGCACGCCTTCCCTGGATACATCAGGGCCCTGGGAGGAATCACCACCCACGATCTTGTCTATTTCGTCAAGAAATATGATTCCCGATTGCTCGACCTTCTCCACCGCCGCTCTGGTGACCTTTTCCATATCGACAAGTCTCTGGGCCTCTTCATCGGCTAATATGTTTACCGCTTCAGAGACCTTGACTTTTCTTTCTTTCTTCTTCTGCGGGAATATATTTCCGAACATCTCTTTGATATTCATCCCCATATCTTCAACACCGGAAGTGGAAAAAATCTCTATCATGGGATTGGTGGGGTTGTCTACAACTTCAATCTCTACAATCCGTTCGTCCAGCTTCCCACTGCGAAACAGACGCCGCAGCTTCTCACGCGTTTCATTGTGACGAGTATTCTCCTGGACCGCCACATCACCCTCAGGCATCTCCAGAAGCGTGCCTTCCGATTCCGTGTTCTCTGTTTGTTTCTGATCCCCGCGCTTAAGAGGAAGGAGGATGTCAAGTATTCTTTCCTCGGCAATCTCCATCGCCTTGGCCTTTACATTTTCCCGCTCCTCCGATTTAGCCATGTTTATTGCCAGCTCTACAAGATCCCTGACCATTGACTCAACATCCCTACCCACATAACCCACTTCTGTAAATTTGGAGGCCTCTATCTTCAGAAAAGGAGACTTGTCAAGTTTGGCAAGCCTGCGCGCAATTTCTGTCTTTCCCACTCCCGTGGGACCTATCATTATGATATTTTTGGGCGCTATTTCTTCCCTTAGTTCTTCCGGCACGTTCTGGCGCCGCCACCTGTTCCGGAGCGCCACGGCAACCGCCCTCTTGGCGTCATGCTGCCCTATAATATACTTGTCCAGCTGGGACACAACCTCTCTCGGTGTCAAATTCGTGGATGACATAAAGTTTCTACCCCTTGATTCTCAATGGTTAATTTTGAATTTCCTCAGCCACATCCAGTTCCTCTATTTTTATCCTGTCATTCGTGAATATACATATATCGGAAGCTATGTGCATGGCCTCTTCGACAATCTCCCTCGCACTCAGTGTAGAGTGCTTTATAAGAGCCCTTGCCGCTGCCTGGGCATATGGGCCGCCGGAACCTATCGCCAGAACCTCATCATCCGATTCTATCACATCTCCGTTACCTGATATTATAAGAAAATCCACATCACTGACTGCTATCATCAGGGCTTCAAGATGTCGCAAGACCCTGTCTGTTCTCCAGTCCTTGGTCAGTTCAACCGCGGCCCTCAAAAGATTGCCGCCATACTGTTCCAGTTTCTGGTCGAATCTGTCAAAAAGGGTAAACGCGTCCGCCGTAGCGCCCGCGAAACCTACGATTACCTTATCATGATACAGTCTTCGAACCTTTCTGGCATTGTGCTTCAGGGCTATCGTATCGAGGGTCACCTGGCCGTCACCGGCGACGGCCACTTTCCCCTTGTGTTTCACTGCTACTATGGTTGTTCCTCTTATATTACTCATGACTTTTCTTCTCCTCTGGCCCTCGGATGGCTTCTGTCATATATCTCCATCAATCTTGTCACACTGACGGACGTATACTTCTGGGTAGTGGAAAGGCTTTCATGACCTAACAGTTCCTGTATAACTCTCAGATCGGCGCCGGCATCCATGAGATGGGTCGCAAATGTGTGTCTGAGCGTATGAGGACTTATCTTCCTGCCGATACCACTCAATGTTATATACTTGTCTATAATTCTCCTTACACTTCTCGGAGTCAACCTCGAACCGGACCTGTTCAGAAAGAGCGGTGATCCGGCATAGCTTCCGGCTGTATCTCCCCCCGTTCCAGATCTGCTGCTGATATAATCCTTCAGGGCCGACAATGCTGGACCACCAACAGGGACTATCCTCTCTTTCCTGCCTTTTCCCCTTACCTTTACCAGGCTGTTCGAGAAATCGACGTTGGCTGTATCCAGACCGGTGAGTTCACCAACGCGCACACCGGCTGAATACAGGAATTCGATTATGGCCCTGTCCCGCAGTCCTGATACACCCGATTTGAACTTCACCCCCAGAAGAGAGAACACTTCGTCTATACTCAGGAAGGAAGGCAGGTACTTGTCTGCCTTCGGTGCCTGGACCATCTGAGCGGGATTATACCCGATTTTTCCCTCTCGAAGAAGAAATTTAAAGAACGCCCTGAGGCTGGCCACCTTTCTCGACACAGTAACCTTTTTTATCTTCCTCCGGTAGAGAGACGCAAGAAACGCCCTTATCACCGTCTGATCAACATCGGCGGGCTTGTCCACTCCGTTCTTCAGAAGAAATTCTCTGAACTGTCTCAGGTCGGACAGATAGCTTCTCCGTGTATGATAAGACAGGTTTCTTTCAACACCAATGTGAATACCAAAACCTCTGATGGCATCCTCCATCCGAGCATACCCTCCAGTCATCTTTCAAACCTCCGACGAGTCGGAGTTACATCTTATACTTTCCAAAGTCATCGGAAGAGAGATTCTCCAGAAACTCCTCTAATTCTTCCTTCGTGTATTTATTCAGGTCAGTCGTTTTTCTGCCAAAATCGATATTCGTTGATTTCCCAATAACTTTTTCATCCACAAAAATGGGCGCGCCTGCCCTTAACGCAAGGGCAATCGCGTCGCTCGGACGCGCGTCAATCGTAATTGAGACATCCTCCTTCAGGATATGTATGGTGGCAAAGAAGGTGTTGTCTTTCAGATCATTAATAACGATTCGCAGAACCCTCACTTCAAGAACTTTTAACATCTCGTTCATGAGGTCATGCGTCATCGGCCTCGCCAGATTTATTTTCTCCATCTGTGTGGCTATGGCGCTTGCCTCGAAAAGGCCTATCCATATGGGAATAGCCCTTTTCCCCTGCAGATCCTTCAATATCACTATGGGTGTATTTGTTATAGGATCCATGGCAAGTCCAAACACCTTCACCTCTATAAGCATCTCTCCCCCTGAATCATATCCCCTCTCAAAGAGTGCATATAGGCCTGTGCAATTCTCACACGCACGGTTTTTCCTGTCAGGCCGGTGTCACCCTCGAGGTTAACGATTTTATTGCCCCTTGTCCTGCCAGTGACATCGGCGTCATTGTTCTTGCTGACACCCTCTATAAGCACATCTTTCGCAGTTCCCTCAAGACCTCTGTTCTTTTCCAGACTGTGGCTTTCCTGGAGTAACTGGAGCTCAGACAGCCTCTCGCTCTTGACCCCTTCTTCAACCTTCCCGTCATACCCTTCCGAAGCTGTGCCACGCCTGTCAGAATACTTGAAGGAAAAGGTGTTGTCAAACCTTACTTCTTTCATAAGGCCAATAGTTTTTTGAAAGTCGCTGTCCTTCTCTCCAGGAAATCCGACGATGATATCTGACGTTATGGTTATATCCGGGCATGCGTCTCTCAACATGTCAACTTTTTTCAGATACTCTCCCGAAGTGTATCCTCTTTTCATTCTCTTCAACACATGATCAGAACCGGACTGCACCGGCAGGTGAATGTGCTCACACAGGTTATCAAGATCAGCAAAACAGCCGACAAGCCTCTCTGAAAGGTCTTTCGGGTGAGATGTGGTAAAGCGGATTCTGTCTATCCCCTCTATGTTACCGATCATTCTCAATAATGCAGGGAAACTGGTGTCTCCGGAAAGAGTGCTGCCGTATGAATTGACGTTTTGCCCCAGGAGTGTCACCTCCCTGATGCCATTATCGGCAAGAAACCTGATTTCGTCAACTATGTCCCCGCTGGCCCTGCTCTCTTCCCTTCCTCTTACATAAGGCACAATACAGTAGGAGCAAAAATTGTTACATCCCTGCATAATTGTTACGTAGGCGCTCATACCTCCATCAGGAGGCAGGGTTCGGATGCCCAGAGATCTTGCCGATTCGCGGAAAGAGGTGTCAACAACCCGGGATCCGGTATTGTTAATCTCTTCTATCATCTCGGGAAGGCGGTGTATGTTATGCGTACCAAGGACAAAATCAAGATGTGGAGCCCTCCTGAAGAATCCGGTCCCATGTTCCTGGGCAAGACATCCAGCCACCCCAATAACAAGACCGGGCCGCTTTTCCCTTAATTTTTTTAACCTTCCAAGCTGACTGTACACCTTCTGGGCCGCTTTTTCCCTTACGCTGCAGGTATTGACGATGATAACATCCGCCTCGTCGGCTTCATCCGTCTTAACATATCCCGCGTCACTGAGAATCTGCGCCATCTGTTCCGAGTCATGGACATTCATCTGACAGCCAAAGGTACGGATGTAAAATTTTCTTATGGACATAAACGATACCTGCGTACGTTAGCAAGAATTAATGCTGGAGGAAGGATCTGGAAAAATGTAGATACCGACACCTTTGGACAATACTTTCGGCCCTCAAAATCAAAAAGAGGGGCATTACCCCCTCCTTTTGACTGGAATATAAGCCTGCGGCTTGATTTCCCTGATTTGTTTACAAAAGATTAAAGATATCGGTATTTATTTCCCGGAATCTACTCTTTCCTTAAGCTCTTTACCCACCTTGAAAAAGGGGAGTTTCTTGGGAACCACATGTATAGTCTCCCCGGTCTTGGGATTTCTTCCCGTGTACGAATCGTAGTTTCTTACGACAAAACTTCCAAATCCCCTGATTTCGATCCTGCCCCCGCTCTTGAGCTGAGTGCCAAATCCCTTAAAGATCAGATTGACAACATCCGCAGCCTGACTTTCCGTAAGACCCTCTTTTTTACTCAAGGCATCTATCAATTCCGACTTATTCATAAAACCTCCTATCGACTTGCCAAAATAAGCTTAAAAATCCCCCCGCACCTTCGGCAGAAAATTTCCCTTAGATATTATTTATTTTATTATTAAAGTCAAGATAATTTTCATTGTTTTTCAGATAGATATTTTTTATCCTGCGATCCCGAAAGTTCAATCAGGCCCTTTACTTCTTTTTTTTGCATATATCTGTATTCTCCGGTCCTAAGATCTCCGAGGCTGATATCGCCAATGGCTGTCCTTATCAGCCTCGCCACAGGATGATCTGTCGAATCGAAAAATCTTCTTATTATTCTGTTTCTTCCCTCCAGTATTGTCAATTCTACCCAGCAGCTTTTTTTGTTGCTCTTTTCCATAGCCGCCCAGATCGGTTTAAAACTGCCGTCCTCCAGCATGGCTCCCTTTCTGATGACCTCGATATCATTCTTCGTAAGGTTACCCTTGACCTTCACCATATAGGTCTTGGGTATTTTGAATGCCGGATGCTGCACCATGTGTGAAAAGTTGCCGTCATTGGACATCAAGAGCAACCCTTCCGAATCGTAATCAAGTCTCCCGACAGGGAATACCCTCTCAGTAACACCCCTTAACAGATCGGTGACAATCGGTCTGTTTTGTGGATCGTTCAGGGTGACAACATATCCCTTCGGCTTGTTCAACATCAGATATACCAGACTCACCGCGTCCCCGGATATAAGCCCCCCGTCAACGCGTATTTTGTCGCATGAGGCATCAGCTTTCATCCCCGGCTGAGTTGTTATCACGCCATTAACACTGACCTGACCGTCCCGCATCATCTGTTCCGCCGCGCGCCGGGATGCTATACCGCACCTAGCTATTATTTTCTGAATGCGCTCTTCCACAGAAATTATTCCCCCAACTCTCTAAATTCTCTGAGCGTGGGCAGGTCTGAAAGGGTCTTGAGCCCGAATGTCTCAAGAAATTTCCTGGTAGTTCCATAGATCATGGGTCTGCCCGGCACATCCTTTCTCCCCACTATTCTGACAAGATTTTTCTCCAGCAATCCCCTCAGGGTGCCACTTATATCCACACCCCGCACTTTTTCTATCTCAGATCGCATGACGGGCTGCCTGTAAGCAACCACCGCAAGCGTTTCCATGGCAGCCGGGCTTAAAGCCGCCGGCTTTTGCCCTTTCAGCTTATGCACCCATGACCCCACCGTTTCACCGGTCCTGAACTGGTAGCCCCCGGCAACATCCCTCAGGAATATGCCTCCATTTCTCTCCTCATATTCCCTTACGAGATCGTCAATTGCGGAAGAGACCTCCATTTCCTTCACATCCTCCATGATCCCCACTATCCTTGAGGATGTTATCGGTGTACCAGAAACAAAGATAAGAGCCTCAATTATGGCCTTTAGATTATCCATCTATTTTCCCGCGAGGCATATCCTTATAGTCCCGTACGGAACCGCCTGATACGCCCTGATTATTCTAAGTTTCATAAGTTCCAGAATGGCCAGAAAGGTATATATCAACCTCATGCGGTTGCCCGCGTCTTCCAGGAGATCGGTGAAGGTAAGCTCACCTCTCTTTTCCAGCTCGTCCACTATATCATTTATCCTGTCGGAAAGGGACATCTTTTCGACATCTATCTCCATCAAATCTTTCTGACCTGTATCGAAGCTTATTCTCCGGAAGGCCTCGACAAGTTCAAATATACCGATTTCCCTGAGAGAATGCTCATCTTTTTCAATCTCTTCCCCGGTATGATCCCTGCCAAATACATCCCGGCCAAGGATGTTCATCCTGTCCAGACCCAGCGCCGCTTCCTTGAATGCCTTATACTCCAGAAGCTGCCTGACAAGTTCTTCACGCGGATCCTCCTCCTCTTCTTCTTCATCTTCCCCACTTACGGGCAGAAGCATCCTCGATTTGATGTGCGTCAACGTGGCGGCGAGCACGAGATATTCACCTGCAAGGTCAAGATTGAGGGACTTCATCTCGTCAATATATTTCATATACTGCCTGGTTATGAGGGCAATGGGAATATCGTATATATCGACTTCGTTCTTTCTAATCAGGTAGAGCAACAGGTCCAGAGGGCCTTCAAATATATCCAGCTTGATTTCATAAACCCCGGTCATCATATCTTCACGGCTTCCCTTACCTGGTCCATGGTGAGACGCGCTATCTTCGAGGCCTCCCGTACGCCATCGGCCATTAAACCCCTTACATCCTCCTGGTGGTTCAGATAATAGTCCTGCCGTTCATGTATGGGAGCCATGCTCTCCCGTATCCTCTCCGCGAGACGCTTTTTGCATTCAACACACCCGATCTCGGCCTTTTTGCACCCATCCGATATTTCGTCCACCTCTGAAGAGGGCGAATATATCTGGTGAAACGCGAAGGCGTTACAGATCTCCGGTCTCCCCGGATCTTTTCTCCTCATCCTCTGCGGATCGGTAAACATGGAAGCAACCTTCTGTCTCAGCACATCTCCCCGATCGCGAAGATAGATGGAATTATCGTACGATTTGCTCATCTTTCTTCCGTCAATTCCGAGAAGCTTGGGCACTTCCGTCAGCAGGGGTTCGGGAACGGGGAATACATCTTTGTACAGAAAATTGAACCTCCTCGCTATCTCGCGCGTGAGTTCCACGTGTGGAAGCTGGTCTACCCCGACAGGTACGCCGTAGGCCTTGTACATTATTATGTCCGCAGCCTGGAGAACGGGATATCCTAGAAAGCCGAACGTCGAAATATCTCTGTCGGACAATTCCGTCTTCATCTCTTTATATGTGGGATTCCTCTCCAGCCATGCGAGGGGTGTTATCATGGAAAGTATGAGGAACAGTTCGGCATGTTCCTTTACCTCCGACTGGACAAACATGGTACTCTTGGCGGGATCCAGCCCCACGCTCAGCCAGTCCACGACCATATCCAGGGAGTTTGCCCTTATAAGATCGGTGTCTTTATAGTCACTTGTCAACGCGTGCCAGTCGGCGACAAAGTAAAAACAATCATATATGTCTCTATTCTGGATATCCACCCAGTTCGCGAGCGCTCCGTGAAGATTGCCCAGATGCAGTCTTCCGGTGGGGCGCATGCCACTCAAGATTCGTTTTTTCATCGTTTGCCTCAGAAGATATATTTAGGAGCGGTCGTATAACAAAAAAGGCCGCCCCGTGTCAAACTATCAGTTTTATTTCATCTATCCTGCGCAAAAGTTTTTCTACCTCTTTGTGCTTTTCCCCTTTTCTGCTGACAGCGGAAAGTACGCCAAGTTCATTCAAACGCCTCACAGGCAACAGCGGATTTTTTTCCTTTAATATAAGCCTCAGTTCCGAAGAAATCCTGTACCCCGACAGCCTTTCGATAAAACCGGCAGAGACTGCATCCCTGATAAGTTTTCCCGTAATGTCGTCAATCCTGAAACCAAACCTCTTCTCGAATCTGACGGCCCGGAACACCCTCGTGGGATCATCGATAAAACTCCTGTCATGCAGAACCCTTACCAATTTTTTCCTTATATCATCCCTCGCATGAAAGAAGTCAAGCAAATCCCCAAACCGGTCAGGATTCAGGCCGACCGCGAGTGTATTAATGGAAAAGTCCCGCCTGAGCATGTCGTCCTTTATGGAACCAGGGGTTACAAGGGGAAGCGCGGCAGGCCGTTCATAGGTCTCCGTCCTTGCCGTCGCAACATCAATCTTGAAGCCATCGGGCAAGACAATATTTGCCGTTCCAAACCTTTCGTATGTGAGAAGACACGCGCCATGATCAACAGAAAACCTGGATGCAAAGGCGACGCCGTCTCCCTCTATGGCCACATCAACATCGAGGTTGTCACGCCGCAGGAACAGATCGCGCACAAGTCCACCCACGGCATATGCTTCAAAGCCCATCTCTTCCGCACAGACACCGGCACCCCTCAACAGATTCAGGATACGCGACGGAAGCTGATTAAGCAATTTGCTAATATTCATAAGCATTTTCTAAATATTCTGGAGGAAACCGCGGACTGGAAAAAGGCAGGAAAGGCAAACAATATACACTCTTAGAAAGTCAAGATTGGCCGACGCGAAACTCAGTCCCGATGAATCGGAAGTTACAAAGCCGTCAAACAAAAAAATGGCCCCTGGTTCTAAGACCAGGGGCCGGCATGATTTCTAATCTTTATTAAATCTTTTCAGCAAGGGCCTTGCCCGCCTTGAACTTAATGACCTTCTTTGCCTTGATCTGGATCGCTTTTCCAGTCTGAGGATTCCGGCCTGTTCTTGCGTTCCTCTTCACAACCGAGAACGTGCCAAAACCGACGAGACCGAGCTTGCCGCTTTTCTTGAGCTCGGCAGTTACGTTGTCAATGTACGACTTCAGAGCTCCCGCAGCCTGTACCTTTGTTATCCCCGCATCCCCCGCGATAGCCGCTATCAATTCAGCTTTCGTCATATCTTTCCTCCTCCTTTTCCCTGTTGTTGTAACACTTATTAATATTTATAACAAAACACTTAAAACACGGTCTGCAAGTAATCTACCCGGGCACCACTTCGTCAGGACGATGACTCCCAGTGAATCTCCTCTGGAAAGACTACAAGCAAAACCACCGCAAACCCGCGCCAGACACGCAAACAGAGACATCTGGTCTCTGACCTAGCATAAAGAAAATCAACAATCAAGCAAAAACTACAGGAAACCGATAAAAACTGCCTGAACCGTCATCATTTCTTTTTCACAAGAAAATACAGATCCCCTTCCTCTTTCAGATGTCCGGCCATAATCTCCGCGTTCTCTCCCCTTCCGCAGAACAGGTCCACCCTTCCCGGTCCTTTGATCGCCCCCCCGGCATCCTGGTTGAGCGCAAACCGGGAAAAAGGCTTCCATAACAAAATGTTGCCATCTTCGTCTATAACAGGTTTTTTCACCCTGATAAAAGCGAGCGCTCCCCTGGGAAACATGCCCGCATCCGTGGCTATAGACCTCCCCGGCGTCACTGGCACATTAAGGCTTCCTACGGGTCCCTCTTCAACAATGCGGAAAAACACATAGCTTTCATTACAGCTCAATATATCAAACATCTCTTCGGAGTGCGCCCTCAGGTACCTCTTGATGCCCTTGAGCGACACCTCTCCTATCGACATTTTCCCCTGTTCCACAAGCAGTCTGCCCACACTCTGGTAAGGATGGCCGTTACACTGATCATAACTTACCTGAACAAGGCCGCCTCCTGGAAGGATTATGACGCCGGATCCCTGAATCTGCAGGAAAAAAAGATCAACGGGATCGGAAAGCCAGAGGAGCTCAAGCTCTCTCCCCTCAAGAGATCCATTTATATCTATGTCCCCGCGCGTGTAGTAGGGAACGACCCTGCCATCCTCAACCCGGGCAATGACACGCTCCCCCCTGTATTTTTCTCTGAACTCTCCAAGGTCTATTACGACATGGTCGTCAGGTGTCCGGTAGATGGGATAGCGATACTCCGGCGTTCTCTCAAATGACCCGGCAAGGATCGGCTCATAATATCCGGTGAACAACACCTTTCCGCCGCGCCTTCCAACGCTTTTGTATATGTCGAAGGTCTGTTTTATCCTCTTCGTCCTGTCGTTGTTTGAACCCGGCATTCTGATAATTTTCAGAAACTCGCGAAGAGACTCTTTCAATTCTCCAGCCGTGCATACGCGATCTCCGAACGGGAATTCCCGTGTTTCGGGCAACCGGTTATAATACTGCATGCTTCTGTAAACCGCGAGTTCCAGCGACGGCTGGTCAAGGTCATCCGTCATAATGCTCATCTCGCCCGGATCAGCCGGGACAAGAGGCATGATCTCCCCCCTCTCCGGCGCTATCACAGCGCAACCCGCCAGGAAAAATATAAGCAGACAGAGCAGTTTTATTCTCATATTCAAGGCCATCAAACGATCCATGCTCATGTTATCGAGTTCCACATGTACCAGATGGGCAGAAAAACATCAACGACATTCGGGAATCGGCATCGAAGATTTTGCATGCCGTCGTGAACAGACAAATCCGGCATAACTCATAGAATTATTAATGCTTTGAAATAATCGCACATCTGTTGTACAAATTATATCGGTGCGCCTGGCAAATAAGGGAAAAGGGGACAGGCTACTTCTTCTCTTGGGACACGATCCCTATTTGATAAAACTAAATCGGGTCATGTCCCCGAAGTAGCGCGAAAAAGGCAACGCTTATTCGGAGTTTACCCGTAAGGGTTTTACCATAAAAGGCTGACGCCTGAATTCCCAGGCTTGTCCAGGTTAGGAGAATACAATATGACAGAAGATAAAAAGATAGTTGTACACGCGAACATTGATCTCGAAGATCTGATACCGGCTTTCTCGAAAACAGACGCAAAGACATAGTAGAAATAGAAAGCCTGTTCGCATCGGACGACTACGAGACTATACAGAGGTTGGGCCACTCGATGAAGAGAGCCGGCGGGGGGTATGGATTTGATGAAATTACCGATATCGGCATGCATATTGAACAGGCCGCCAAAGATAAAAGCGCCGCAGATATCCGCATACAGATGGAGAATCTTTCAAAATATCTTGGTTGTATCGAGGTAGACGTATCCACTCTGCGGGTGGAAAAAGAATAAGGGCCTGCATTTATTGATACTGCCAAGAGGTGATAAAAATGGTTTTTGTTTTTACCGGAATAGAATCAACTTGCCATAATGAAACCGTCCAGTTCATTTCTCATCTTTCGAGATCTTTGAGTTTTGTCATTTCGAGGAGTGTTAACTACGAGAAATCTTAATGATTCACGTCTGTTAAAATTTCTCCCTACGGTCGAAATGACAGATAATGATAGTCATTCAAATCTCTCTTTCAGGCTCGCCCGTTTGATAACGTCAGCCCCGAATTTCCCGGTTATCGTGTCGATTGCCTCATCCAGTTTTTCCCAGTTGGAGTTCTCTGAATCATGACTTTCAAAGATGTCAGCCTGCACAGGTTCTGCTTCGGAAACAAGATTGGACACTCCGACACCGATCAGCCTTGCCTCCTTCGGCATCCTGTAGTTCTCAAGCAACTGGAAGGCTTCCCTGATAATAACCTCAGAAGATTGTGTCGGGCCTTGAATGGTGGCGCTTCTTGTAATCTGCTTAAAATCCGAGTGCTTTATCTTAACGCTGATGGTCCTCGCCTTTACATCCAGTTTTCTCAGCTCTCTTCCAACTCTTTCCGCCTGCTTCAGAATATATTTTCTGAGTACCTGCTTATCATAAGTATCCCTGAGAAGCGTTTCTTCCGCGCTGACTGATTTTGTTTTAGAAACAGGTATCACAACTGATCTGTCAATGCCGTCGGCAAGTTCCATGAGTCTGCGGCCGAATTTACCAAACTTTTTTTGAAGTATTTCAGCGGGATATTTTTTCACATCACCGAGGGTTCTGATTCCCAGCAGTTTGAGTCTATCCTGGGTATTCTTTCCGACGCCGGGCACTTTATGGATCGGCAGAGACCCTATAAACTGTTGGACATTTTCCGGCATAATGATTGTCAATCCATCGGGCTTATCCATATCCGATGCGATTTTTGCCAGAAACTTGTTTGGCGCCGCCCCCAGGGAACAGGACAGGTTCAGCCTTTCTCTTATCCTTTTCTTGATACTGAGGGCAATTTCATTTATTCCACCAAAAAGCCTCCCACAACCCTTGATATCAACATAGGCCTCGTCAATTGAAACTGGTTCAACGAGTGGAGAAAATTCGCGAAGGATGGCCATAAACTTTGCTGATACCTCTTTGTAACGTCCCATCCTGGGTGGAAGAAAAATTGCTTCGGGACACTTCTCCCGCGCCTGAAACACCGGCATGGCGGAATGAACTCCAAGTTTTCTCGCCGCGTAATTTGCGGCGGACACAACACCACGTTCGGACTGCCCGCCCACGATTACGCACTTGCCCTTCAGCAGAGGATTGTCCAGCTCTTCCACTGAGGCAAAGAACGCATCCATATCTATGTGGAGAATCATATACTTTACGTACCTATTTCACCCGCTCCATAACGGCGGACATGGTGTCACCGGCGCCGGCGTTTACGACCACGGTTGCCCTGTGATCCATAGGCGTGGCCTCCCGGTTGATAATGACGAGTGGAACCCCGCTTTCAAGTGCGAAAACGGGCATGTAGGCCGCCGGGTAGACCACCAGCGACGAACCGATCACTATAAATAAATCGCTGTTTCGGGCGCGTTCCTCCGCCTCCATTGTTTCTTTTGCCGGCATTGCCTGGCCGAACGAGATGGTCGCCGCTTTCAACAATCCGCCGCATTCGTCGCAGTGTGGATCCTCGATTCCCTTTTCAAACCACCGCAGGATTTCTTCGAAGGGCCATCGCTTTTCACACTCAAGGCAGGTTACATGTCGCACCGTACCATGCAATTCAATCACTTTATCTTCCGAGTTGCCCGCCTTCTGATGCAGGCCGTCGATATTCTGCGTGATAATGCAATCGAGCTTTCCCATCCCTTCCAGATCCACCAGGGCATAATGGGCGGCGTTGGGTTCAATCTCCCATACTTTCATTTCACGGTACCGCCACCAGGTCATTCTACGGACTTCCGGATTGACGAGATATTTATCAAAGGTAAAATCGGCAGGATTGAACTTTGACCAGATTCCCGTGGGGCTGCGAAAATCGGGGATTCCAGATTCCGTGCTGATGCCCGCTCCGGTGAAGATCACCACCTTCCGCGCCCTCATGATAAGGTCGGCTATCGCGTCATATTCTTCTTTCATGACTCTCTCCAGGTAATATTGGGACAGCTATCTGTCCAATATTGCATCACTATATTTCTGCAACTGTGAAAATGAGCCAAAGAGAAACAATGTTTAATTTACCGGCTTCAGCGTCAGTGTATTTTTCGTGTGCTCCTTAATCGCCCTGTCACTGAACCACCAATAGACTTTTTCACCATTCATAAAGGGCTTGATCTGATCGGTGGTGTGTGGGTCGAACTGACGTCCGGCAATACCTCCCGGCAGGACTGCCAGGATCTTATCCGGATCACCTAAATCCGCCACCATCCTGAGAGAAGCGGAGATGGTAACGTTAAAGGGCTTATTAAAGTCGTACATGCCGCGGTACAGCGTTTCTCCGGAACCCATCGCTGGATGTGATCCTCCGCCCAGCCATTCCTTCCCGGTCCCGGATCGCCTGATGGGACTGAGAAACTCATGCAGATGCACCTTCCCCCAGAGCCATTTGGCCGGATTATCTCCCAGGACAGGCTGAAGTTTTTTGAGCGCATTCAGGGCAGCCTGATGAAAAAGATCGTCCCGCCCTTCCCTTCTGTCACCGGTATTGACATTATCAAACCAGGAAGACTCTCCCTCAATCACCATTTTTTGAAGCCGTTCCTCCCAGAAATACCAGTTATCCAGCATCTTCTGAGCGAGTTCGTCCCCCAGCTCGTCGCTATACACCAACAGGGCGAATTCGCGGTAGACGGACTGGAATACGGTGGGAGCAGCGCTATCCGGAGAATCGACATAGTTCCAGCCTGAAAGTACCAGTCCCAGCGCCCTGGTGTCGTCATGGCCCGTCAGCGCCCGGCCCATGACCGGCGCTACTTCTTTCGCCATGAGATTGACCGCGTCTCTCTGAAACTTCCAGTGGTCGTAGACCGATTTTTCCCCGGGTTTGTCCATCAGCTCGGACAGTCTCCGATACCTGTAGGAAGGGGACGCCCAGGAGGTATAGTAATAGGGGTAATCCCTCCCCACGGTCATGTGATTGCAGGTGCCTACCCATCCCCGGTCCGGATTGACGGCATGTGGCATATCCTCCCAGGGAATCCATCCGGTCCAGTTGTCCTGACCATCATGAACCACATAGGGTACCAGGCCTTCTTTCTGGGTGCGTATAGGAACCCTGCCAGTTGTCTGCCACCCAAAGTTTCCTTCGCTATCGGCGAAGACAAAATTCAGGGGGACCTGGTTGACATCCCTCAGGGCCTGGCGAATCTCTGTCACCGTTCTGGCCTCCTGTAATTGCTCAAAGCCGATGGTGGGGGCCATGGCCTCAAAACCCGACCAGCGTACCGTCATAACCTTGTCGGTTTTCAGACCGGGCATGACACTGGAGATAACGGGCCCTCTCTTTGTACACCGGATTTTGATCGTTTCTTTCCGGAATCCATCGGGCACTGCCTTGTCTTTTATCTTCAGTGCTTCTTCGATCACTTCGAACGGCAGGGAACTGTCGCCTTCGAGGTAATTGTCCGGGTTGCCGGGATCCACCGTTTCGATATAAAGATCCTGGGTATCGTTGTATGCATTAGTTACCCCGATGGCAAAGTGGCTGGTCCGGCCAATGGTCATCCCGCCTAATCCGGGAATGGTCACTCCCACGGATCGTGTCGTGGGGGTTATGAGCCCGCAAGGGTACCAAGGGGCCGGCAGAATCGTGGCATCCAGGTGCGGATCATTGGCAACAACAGGTTTTTCACCGGTCGAGAGCTTCGGGCTTGTAGCCCAGTTGTTGCTTCCAATCTTCAATGAACTGTCACGGAAATAGGAAAGCATCGTCTTGTCAAGTGCGATATTCGAGCGGATGGCTTGAAGAGATAACTGGGGAATAGTCACCTTCGCCAGAGCAGTGTCGTCAGGATTGATGGTGAGGGGGAAGATTTCAGCGGCCCGGTCCGGTCCCAGTTTTTCAATCAGCATCTGGGTGATTATCTCGCAGCCGGCATTACCCGCGCTGTTCCATCCCATGTAATAAAGAATGGTCAATGAGTCCGTAATGGTCCATAGCGTGGGCTTTAACCCGGCCAGTTTGAATTCCAGATGTATGTTGCCGGGTCTCGTGCTGGTGAAGGCATTGACACCATCCACATATTTCTGGAGATAGCTCCGTGTTTCATCACTCAGCAATTCAACGTGTTTCTCCGCGTTGCGATGGAATCCCAGCGTTCTCATCCGGGTGTCCAGCCCCCTGGCCTTCTCCCCGACAAGCTCTGTGATTCTGCCGGACGCGAAGAGCTTCGTCAGTTCCATCTGGAAAAGCCTGTCCTGGGCAGTGACAAAACCCTGGGCCAGACTAAGATCATCCATATTCTGAGCATAAATATAGGCCATGCCCTTTTCGTCACGGAGAACCGTTACCGGAGCGTTTAACCCGGGAATGGTCATATTACCGTCCTTCGTGAATTTGTTCAGGGGAGAAGGACCAAAGGGGTTTATAATGACTCCGACGGTAATAATACCAATAACGATCACTGCAAGCACCAACCAGAGGACTCCTTTTAACAGTTTCATAACTGACCTCCATACTCGTAAGGGTTTTACCATAAAACGCTGATGCGTAAACTCCTACCCCCCGTTTTACTAAAAACTTACGTCTTCTTGCGCCGCCTGATTACATGCCGGGCAAGACCGATAATCAGGATGACAATTAAAAGAACTATGAAAATCGCGCCGCAGGCAATCCATGTAACATGCGTCCCGCGTTTCAGCAGTTTGAAGGGATTCCAGCTGGCCTCGACAAGCTGACGCCCCAGTTTGCCCCTGTATTTTTCCGGGATATCCGGCACCCCGTCGCCCGTGATATCGGGAAAACTCCGGACATACTCCAAAACACCCGCATACTCCTTGAGTTCCTGGATTCCGGGGGCCTGCTTGTCCGCATCGACCCGAACGCTTCTCAGGTCGTCAACAGGATTACCAACGCGGTCCTTTGGAACGATATCCAGAAAATGCCAGGTAAAGTTCCCCACAACTTTTAAAAATGTGGCATTGTAGATATCGGCCGCGACCCGGATGAGTCTCTTATTCGATTTCGAATAGTCTAGCAGGGAGTATCCGTTCTCCTCGGCCCCAAGCCATATCTCCGTTACCCGGTCAAAGATCATCCGGTTGGGATTGTATGAAAATTTGACCCCGGAGACCTGAAGATAGTAGTCTCCCCCCTTCAAAGGGTAGACGCTGGTCAGTATCTCCAAGGCCTTCTTCATCTCACTCGGATAGATATAGAATGTTATAAGGGGATAACCCATGGAAGCACGGTCATTGAAACCGATCCCCAGCGGTATTGCGCGGAAGACATCGCACACCGCGACATCTCCTGTCCTGCCGATCTCGATATCATCGCGGATAACCCCGTTGCTGATTACACCAACTTCTACCTTGTTAGCCGGGTCATCCAGATCGGAATCGTACTTATTGATGTACCAGCGGATTGAATCGGCAATGAGGTTACCCAAATTGCACTCATCTTCCACGATTTCAAGCTTGAAAGGGGTGCGCGCGATAATCTCACGAAACTCAAACCCCTCCCCGGCCAAGACCTCTTCGTTGATACGATCTTCAAAACCACTGATCATGGCCGTAATCCGGGCATCGCCACCGATGGAGTCATTGATATCGATGAGGCGATAATCTTTCAGAGATACCTTCCCACCGTCCCAGTCGATATCCATCACACCCAATTGCCTTCCATAGCACCAGGCCTGGACTACAAGGGTATCATTTACCTTTCGGACATCGGTTTTCGTATGGGTATGGCCGCTGATGATGATATCGATCCCCGGCGCCTCTCTTGCCAGAACCTCATCCTCGGATTTTTCCGGGTTATCTGAAAGGCCGCTGTGCGACAGGCAGACTACGATATCCGCCTTCTCCCCCTCACGCAGCTTTTTGACCATCCTTTTTGCCGCGGCAACCGGGTCTTCAAATTTCACCGGAGAAGCGAAAGGCGCTACTTCAGCGGCGCCTTTTCCCATAAGTCCGAAAAAGCCGATCCGGACGCCGTCTTTTTCCAGCACCAGGTATGGTTCTACAATCCCTTCGGCAAAGACCTTTTCAAGTTCATCGTCAGCCTCGCTTTCGCTGCTGAAGATGGCGTTGGAAGAGACAATAAATGGAATCTGATCCCGTTGATTAGCAGTTAAAATGCGGGTCAGTCCGGCGGGTTTGAGATCGAACTCGTGGTTTCCAAGGGTGACAACATCATAACCCATCGCCTTCATCAGCCTGAGCTCAAAGGCTTCCTCCCGGCTCAGCATATGAAAGAGTGAACCCATGAGGAAATCACCGGCATCTACAACCAGCACGGGATTGGTTCTATCTTGTTTTACATCCCTTATGACCGTTGCTATCCTGGCCCATCCGCCGACGGTTTTATCATCGCCGGTTTCTGAAGGTGTATAATCAATATTGGGTGAAAATCCCAGAAGATGAGAGTGCAGGTCATTAGAGTGGACTATGGTTATCATTTTCCCATCAGCCGCTCCAATCGGTTGGGCAACTAATAAAACAAATAACATCAGATAAAACCAACATTTTGACTTCATAAAACACCTCCCTGGAATGCTAAAAGAATATGCTGGAAACTGGAAATTTGAGACTTGAAACTGGAGTCAACCAGCCTCGGCACTTTGAATCCTTGAAAGAAAAGGCTTACACCTGAATTCCATGGGCCTCTTCCAGTTTCACCTGATCCCTTCCCTGACCCCTGGCCCCTGTTTTCAGGGTTCTATAATCATCGCGACCTCATCACAAAAATCAGGATATTTTGGACAGTTGATACAATCGGACCATATCTTTTCAGGAAGCCCGGATTTGTCAGTCACGATAAACCCGACACTTTCAAAAAATTCAGTTTGATAGGTAAGTGTGAATATCCTCAGCAGATCAAGCGTTATCGCCTCGGAGATGCATGCCTCCACCAGGTTCCTGCCGATACCCGACCTCCTGTATTCCTCTTCTACATACAGGGATCTTACCTCCGCCAGATTCTCCCAGAAGATATGCATGGCACAGAAACCAGTGATGGAGCCATCATCGCCAAGACATACGAAGAAGTCCCTCAAGTTGCCGTACAAACCCATCAACGACCGCGGAAGCATCTCACCCTTGTTCGAGGAAAGATTGATCATCCGGTGGATCACTTTTACATCGCTTACCTTTGCTTTTCTCAGCATTTTCTAAATCACCTTATTCTCTGGACATTTTCAGCATTTCAGACGCGTGTTCTCTGGTTTTCTCCGTAGTCTCGGCGCCGCTCAGCATCCGAGTAATCTCTTCGAGGCGCTCAGTTTCCGAGAGCAGATCCACGCCGGCATTTGTTCTCTCCCCATACACCCTCTTGGAAACAAGAAAGTGCGTGTCTCCAAAACATGCTATCTGAGGGAGATGCGTTATACATATAACCTGGTGGTGTTTTGACACGTCCTTCAGTTTTTTCCCCACAGCCTCTGCCGCCGCGCCGCCTATGCCGCTGTCCACTTCGTCAAACACAACCGTCCCAACCGATCCGCTGCCGGCCAACACCTTTTTCATGGCGAGGACTATTCTGGACAACTCCCCTCCGGAGGCTATGCGATTAAGGGGCATCAGTCCCTCACCCACATTGGTCGACAGGTAGAATTCCACCTCGTCCATACCCTTCGAATTCAGAGAAGAGATATCGTCGTCTCCGGGATGGTTCACAAATCGGGTCTCAAACACCGTGTCGGCCATCCTCATTGAGTGGATTTCATCCTCTATCGCCTTTTTCAAGACCCCTGAAACCCCGCTCCTCTTTCCGGACAGTTCTTTTGCTTTTTCCAGGAGCAGTTTTTCTATCTCGTTAATCTCCCCGGAAACACGGGCGATTTCCTCGTTCAGATAGGCCATCCCTTCCAGCTCCGTCCCTATCTCTTCCTTCCTTTTCAGGACATCCTCTATCGTCTTTCCATACTTGCGTTTCAGTTTGCCCAGGTATTCAAGCCTGTCGTCAATTGCCTCAAGTCTCGCCGGGTCATAGGTTATACTCTTCACATAGTCTCTCAACACAAAGGCTATTTCCTCGAGATTGAAAAAGGCCGATTCCAGTTCTTCCTCTGAAATCTTCAGACCGGGATCTATCTTCTTTATCTCTTTTATATTGCCGACAACACCATCCAGTTTTTCCAGCACAGAACCCTCGGCGGCGTAGAGGGTATCATGCGCCTTTCCAGCATATTCATCAAGGCTCTTCGCGTTGGCGAGAATCCTTTTCTCGTCCTGCAGTAACAGGTCCTCATCGATCTTCAGCCCGCTCTTTTCAAGCTCATCCAGCTGGAATCTCAGGAGTTCCTCCCTCTCGCGCTTTTCATCATTCCTTGTTTTCAGTTCATCAAGCTTCCTTCTCAACATCTGCCAGTCACTGTAAAGGCCGGAGAATTCGACCTTGAGAGGGATAAGCCCGCCAAATTTGTCTAATATATCGACATGGCTATCGGCATCCAGTAAGACCTGGTGTTCGCGCTGGCCGCAGATATTGACAAGTGACTCTCCAAGCGATGAGAGCATCCCAAGTGTTGCCAGATTTCCATTTATGTAAATCCTGTTTTTGCCACTCCTGGAAACAACCCTCTTGAGCACTAATTCGTCACTTTCATCCATCCCCGCTTCGGTAAGCTTTTTCCTTATATCTTCGTTGTCTTTCACATCAAAAATCGCTTCAACTACCGCGGACTCCTCGGAAGATCGCACAACATCGCTAGAGGCCCTGTCTCCAAGAAGGAGACTCACCGCGCCGATGATGATCGATTTACCGGCACCAGTCTCCCCGGAGAGTACATTCAGTCCCTCTGTAAAGGCGATATTCAGCTCATCAATGATGGCGAGGTTTTTTATGCTCAGTTCGGTAAGCATCTCAGGGCAACTCACCCCATCCCAGTTTGTTTCGCAGTATCTCCAGATAATCGCGATATGGAGATTCTACAAGATTTATATAATTCTTCGACTTCTTGATTCTCACCCTGTCTCCCGACTTTAATATAAAGAGGTCCTGCCCGTCGAGTGTCATGGACGCTCCGCCTTCCTTTGTCCACACTATCACCTCTATAGCAGAACCGGGCGGTAATACAATAGGCCTGTTCGTCAGGGTGTGCGGACATATAGGATTGATAATAATAGAGTCGAGTTCCGGCAGGACAATGGGGCCGCCGGAAGAAAGGGAATAAGCAGTAGAGCCAGTAGGGGTGGATATGATAAGACCATCCGCCTTGAATGTGCTCAGATACTTCCCGTCAACGAAGGTCTCCAGATTAACCATTCTGGAAAGGTTGCCCCTGTTAATTACCACGTCATTAAGAGCGGGATACTCCTCATCTTCCACAGACACGCTGAGCATCATTCTCCTGGAGATGCTGCATTTCCCCTCAAGAACCATCTCCATGGCGTCGAGCATCTCGTTCAGATTTATAACTGTCATAAAACCAAACCCACCCAGATTAATCCCCAGGACAGGCACATCAGACCCCATCGCCATGCGCGCCGCCACGAGAAGGGTCCCGTCGCCACCAAAAACGACTATCAAATCCACCGCGGATACCAGATCACTCCTGGAAACCCCAGGCATATCCGTCTTTCCCGCTATCTCTTCCTCGAAGAAAACCTCCAGGCCTCTATCAGAAAGCCACCTGCCAAGCCGCAACGAATACTCCGCGGCCTTTTCTTTGTCACTGTTTGCAATAATTCCCACTCTTTTTATATCCATAAACATCTCCACATGTTACCTGACACCAATTGTTGAAAATCTTGTAAGTAACTATCACAAAAAAAAGTGAGTGTCTATTGTAAATGGCTTGACACCAGCGCCTGAATTGCGTTAGTTTCCCCACCTGACAGACGGACGTCTGCCAATCGAGAAAGGTGGCATACTATACCATGGGACTATCAAAAGGAACTCTGACTTTCACAAAATATCGTGTCGCCGGCCCATTGCCGGACAAATTTCCGGATTTTATAGACAAACAGATAAAGCTCTTCGCCTTCAGGGAGCTGTCACCCGGAAGTGAAGAAAAATCACTTGGGTGGACCAGTTTTGACAATATACTGGATAACGATTTCGAATACGCTAACTACTCAATAGCCGACTATATCGTCTCTTCTCTTCGTATCGATCGCCGGACGGTGCCACCCGCCCTCCTGAAGCTGAGGGTGCTCAAAGCGGAAAAGGAGTTCAAAGCGGAAAAGGGTCTGAAGAAACTCTACAAGGGACAGAGAGAAGATATTCGAGAAACCGTCAAATTAGGATTGTTAAACAGGGCGCACCCGGTCCCCTCATTCTACGAGGTCTGCTGGTCGGTCTCGGGAGAATGGTTGCTGTTCGGCTCGCTCTCCGAAAAGGTTAACAATGATTTCAAGGAATTGTTCAAGAGATCATTCAACCTGCCCCTCACTCATTTTATGCCATGGGACGCGGATTCGATGCCCGGTGATATCCCGCCTCCAGGAAGAGAATTCCTGACGTGGCTATGGTTCAAGAGCGAAGAACGTGGTGGAAGTATCATGATCCCGGACGGTGGAGACTCGGAAGTGGTATTCCTGCAAAAGATAGTCTTGGAATCAGGTGAAGGAGAATATTCCGAAACAGTGGCCTGCAGGGGACTTCACGCGGATCTTGAGGAGGGTAAGTCGGCGCTGCGCAAAGGCAAAAAGGTAACGGAAGCGCGGATAAGACTCGGTACGGGAAATGACCAGTTCGAATTCACGTTCAAGGCCGACACGTTCTGCTTTCAGGCCCTCAGGCTCCCTGTGCCAACGGATGAGGAGGAGGAAGACCGGGAAGGAAGAATCCTTGAGAGGATCTACCTTGTGGAGATCGCGATGAAGACAATGGACCAGCTGTTCGCCCTCTTCCTTGAGAAACGCCTGTCCCCTCAATGGACATCCGAAGAACTGCCGCACATGAAAAAATGGCTGGCCGACTGAAACGAAAGACAGGATTGGGCTCATCCCGTTCAAGCGCCGTACTTGCCTGAGATGTCTTTCTTCCTGTAAGTGTTAAATCTGTTTTATCGCAGTGGTATAAGGCTTCGAATGGTAATGATCACATTTACGCTGACCCTGAATATTCCTGGGACGACTACATCCAGGCTTAACGCATCGTGAAAAAGGGACGTGCAGGAGAGGTCTGCCTGATTTCCGGGGGGAAATAGCTTTTTCCGAGATATAACGGCATAATAACGAACAGAATCCTCAAAAGCGCGGATTCCGCACAATACCTTCAACGCAGTCATCAGCGTAGCACCCCACATCCTGTGGCCAGGATTCTCTTGACATACAAAAACGCGTTTCCTATACTTCACCCTAGGAAAAGGAAGTTCTTATCGATTATTAACCACAAGCAGGTAGAGCAGGGCGCTGTCCTGTGGGAGAGAATAAAAAAGGTTGGAGCGTGTTGTTATGTTTAAGAGAATACGTTCGAAAATAGGCATCAAATTATTGATAGCTTTTTCTCTCGCCTTGATCCTATCAATGGTTTCTCTGATTTATGTAGCTACCCAGTTGGTAGCTGAATTTGGGGAATTCTCTGCCTCCAAGAATGAGGCGAACATCAAGGATAATACTTACGCCCTTCTAGCTCGCATAACACATGAGCAGACAATGAGATATGATAGTACCTTTCAAAAAATCGCTGCCGCTTCATCCCTGATAGCAAAGCAGGCTTCCCACGTCCATGCTCATAGAGAATCATATGGTGAAGAACCTCTCACCCCAAGCGAGAAGCTGGTTGTTTCACCAAAAAATGGAATATTTTCAAATGGCCCTTCGGGAAAAACAATGGTGTTATATTGGGGCTCATCTACCATATCACCAGCAATCGACAGACAGATTAAGGCTCTCTCCAAACTTGACATCCTCTTAGAAAATTCGAAGGAAAGCAACGCTGAAAGCGTGGCATGTTACTTTGTTTCTGAATCTGCTATTGCCCGGTATTATCCTAATATTAAGGGTGTGAATGAAATTCCGTCAGGATTTGATATACGAAAGGCGAACTGGTATGTGAAATCAAGACTGGAAAACAATCCTGAGCGCAAGACAGTATGGTCAAATGTCTATCTCGATATTGTAGGGCAGGGATTAATGACCACTGCAGGCTCCCCTGTTTACAGTGGAACGGGACAATATCTTGGTGCAGTTGGAATCGATGTCACATTAGACAGCATCGTGAACGACATACTTAGCGACATAAAATCACCCCACAGGATGAAAGGCATGTTTTCTTTCCTGATTGATTCTACAGGCAAAATCATTGCATTTCCTCCAGAATATCTCAAGATGTTTGATCTGAAAATAGAGACCGGCAAGCTGGCGGATTCCAGTGTTATTCTTGAAAAAAGCTTGTTGGAATCTTCCAATGCGGAAGTTAGAAGGATCGGGAAAAAAATGATCGAGATACCCTTCCAGGTGGGCGAATTCTCTCTCAATGGACACCCGTATGTCCTTTCTTCTCATTTCATGCCTTCAACTGGATGGCGATTGGGTATGGTGGTGCCGGAGTCAGTCATTTTTTCCTCTATTCAAGAAACCCGCAATGCACTGGACTCAACGGTTGAGAGAATGACTACCAGATTCACGATAGTAGCTCTTTCATTTTTGCTCGGCACAATTATTATCATGGTACTATTCACCGTTAAAAACATTATCAGACCCATAAACAATCTTTCTAAGGCAGCTCTGAGGGTGAGAGAGGGAGACCTAACAACACAGATTGACTTACATGGAGAGGATGAACTAGGTGCTCTTGCCTATTCCTTTAATGATATGATTAAAGCTTTGCGAAAAAGTAAAGAGCTGGAAGAAGGATATACCCGGAAACTTGAGCAAAAGGTGGACGATAGAACGCTCGAGCTAAGCAAGAAAAACGATGAATCAAAAAACACCCTACGACTGCTCAAACGTGAAATGGCTGAGCGTAAGGAGGCGGAGGAAGAACTGCAGAAATCTGAAGCAAGATACCGCAACGTTTTTGATAGTGCAGGCACAGCAACAGTGTTAATTGAAGAAGATATGACTATTTCTATTGCAAACCCGGAATTTGAGAAGCTCAGCGGATATTCCAGAGAAGAAATAGAAGGCAGGAAGAAATGGACAGAATTTGGAGACACGGAAGATCTCAAAAGGATGAAAGAATATCATGCTATAAGAAGATCAAAGGAAGGTGAAGTACCGACAGAGTATGAGTTTCGTTTTATTGATAAGCAGGGCAATGTAAAGAATATATTCCTTAAGACAGGAATGATACCCGGAACTAAAAGAAGTGTTGCTTCGTTAATGGACATCACCGAGCGCAAGCAGGCGGAGGCTGTGTTGCGGGAGAGCGAAGAATTATTAACGAGCTACTTGGAAAATGCCCCGGAAGGCATTTACATGAACGGCCTGGAAGGCACCTTCCTTTACGGCAACCGCATGTGCGAAGAGATCATCGGTTACCGGCGTGAAGAGCTGATTGGAAAAAACCTCCTCGAGCTGAACCTCCTGTCTGAAAATAGCTTTGACAAAGCGGTTCAGTTGCTCCAGGCCAATATGGAGGGCAAGCCCACCGGCCCGGATGAGATTGAGCTGATCAGCAAAGAAGGGCGCCTCATACCTGTTGAGATCAACACCAGTGTGGTCCAACGCATGGGTCAAAAAATCGTTCTCGCTTTCATTCGCGACATCACCGAGCGCAAGCAGGCGGAAGAAAAGATCCAACAGATGGCCTACCATGATTCCCTGACGGGCCTTCCCAACCGGAAGCTTTTCTCCGATCGATCAAGTATTGCCTTAACCCAGGCACAGAGGAATAAAAAAGAGGTGGGAATCGCGATGCTCGACCTCGACAATTTTAAGGACGT
>CAZSYH010000010.1:0-20742 GCA_964610735.1 uncultured Syntrophaceae bacterium
TTTTCTGTGGGTTTTCTGGAGCGGCTATAAGACCATTTTAACCGCGGGATGATTCCTTAATTTATCATATATCCCTGTGCGTTGTCCTTCGTCATCAACCAGCACTTCGAGGTTCAGGCTGTGATATCTGCCGGTTCTGCTGGTATTGGACGACGTGATGGTATAATCACACCCCTTAACGATTTCCTCTACGGCTCTTCTTATTGTCCTGCTGTCGGAGCCTATTATTTTATAGATCCATCGGCAGGGATATTCCATGACTGGTTTTTTGATGTGCATGTAACAGGGTCCTGAATCCATCCGCGGTAAGAGAATCTCCTCCCGCGGGGAGCTTCAATCAATAGCGGAAAATGGCGGCAAGTGCCGAATCAATCGGGATTTTGTCGTGGTCCATGGCGTATACCGTTCCGCCGTTCAGTATGGTTTGTATGGCGGCAAGATCCAGCAGGTCTTCATTGCCGGAGCCGGCGTCTGTGTCCAGTTTGACTTCACTTGTGGCAGAGTCAAATGTTCCCCACTGCTGCACACCAACAGAGACGAAAAGTATGCCGACACGTCCATGGTAAGCTGCCTGGACTATTTCACTGACGTCGCTGGAGGTGAGGCCGGTTCCGGTGTTCTGCCTGTACTGTGACAGGGCGTCGGCTCTCTTTGCTTCGAGGAAGCCCTCCACAATCGGACGTGCCATATCGCGCAGTTTGTCCGCGCTCAATCCTTCCGGATTTCCCGATATCCCTCTGTCTGTGAGGTGGGGATACGTGTTTGCTTCCCTGTATATCGGGAGAAGATAATCTACCCCCGCGAATATGAGGGGTACCTTTTTGTCTCTCAGGAGTTCATGCAACCCTCTGTCAACATGCTTAAAATACTTCAGGAGATTTGCCTTCATATCTTCGGAGCCCGTGTGGCGCTGGAGGCGTTTCTCGAAATCGTCAAGATTCAACGAGTCCTCAAGATTTTCCGGGATGCCTGTAATGTTCATTTCTTGTACATGTTGCAGCGAACACCTCAACGGCCGTACATTCTTCTGGCTGATTGCCAGGATATAGAATTCCGTGTCAGAGGCTAGCGCCGGTATGAGTGGTTTAATGTGGAAACGATCGGTTATAACAACCAGTTCTTCGAAGCTTTTCGGCAGCCGGTAATATCTGAACGAATCAGGTGACAGGAATACGGCAAGCCCGTCACTCTGGTTGTGCCAGAAGGGTATGTTGCCTGACATTTCCTGCGCGGGAGCAAACATGTCCTTTATCTCCGATGGTCGCAATTCACTTGAGAGCAGACGATCTTCGGCATCACGAAGCAGGTTTTTGTATCGTATCTGATTCTGTTGTGTTTCAGGTCCCTTTCTAATTGCGGGCATATAGATGGAAACACATATTCCAAGCTGCTTCTGCATCAAAGACTTCAGTTCGTTTCCGGATAGTATGTCCATACGATCAATCTCCTTTCGTTTAAAAAAGCCTCTTACGATTTTTTGACAACGGAAGGAAGCCACCTGTAAACGGGGGTCAGGTCTCTTGCCACTTGTCCCTTTCGGGGTATCATGAAGATGAAACACTTTTTCCGGGCGGGAACAATCGCAATATGTCTGATAGTACCCGGATCGGGGTTTCGATTGATAAAATCCATCAAGCGGGTATGAGTTTCCATGGTCTCGTAATACAGGTGAAAGGTATACGCTCCCCATGTCACTGTTTCTTTGTTTAAGCGTTCAGTGCCCGTTATCGTCGCGCCGACAAATCGCGAATATTGTGCCTCTATGAGGTGACATTCCTCCTCGGGCTTGTTCTTGACATACAGTTCTATAAATAATCTATCATATTTTCTTATGAGTTTTGATATCGGAAAATAAAGCCATGAATGCCTTGGGAGCATGGTAATTGTGGCGTCAACACGCGAGAGGAACGCACCCTTTTTTCTGATGAAGAGATTGGCATGGTATCCAATGGCGCCTCCGATATTGGTAAAGGTCTGATCGTCTGGGTGGAACACCTCCATAAGATCATTAAAGGCGCTGAGGAATATCGCTCTGTTATGTCTTCTCCCCCAGAAATAGCCAAACGTCAGGAGAAACGAAAAAGCAACAAAGAGAAAAAAGACAGGCTGTGTTATTATGTGTTCGTATTTGAACATAGATTCAACAGTTACCAGGAATCGGGAATTATACTTTCACGTATATCATACAGCGCACCATTCCTTCCGTCAAGGAGAGTCTTTGCCAGATGTATGCGCTCGAGGGGGACATCCTTCGCCATTCCCTTCATCTGTTTTTCAACATACCCCGCCATCTCTTCAGTCGCTTCGGTTACCTTGTTGTTTATAAGCAGGCGCAGGGGAAGCTCCAGGTCGCTGAGGCCTTCGATCAGACGTTCCGATTCCTTGAGAGAGAGTATGTCGGGGTTGAATACCAGAACGACATGACAGTCGCTGCCGCACAGCGTCCTGTTCAGGGTCTGGTAATTATCACTGAGTTTCCACAGTCTTTTCAGGATGTCGTCGTCTTCCTCTTTATAATCCAGAATGGTCTCTTCTGAACTTAAAGTTCCCCTTATCCTGTGGATTGTATAGCGCTTTTCCAGAATCTGTCGTCTTATTCCTATCAATCTGTCGATCCAGGTTATCGTAACCTTCGGCAGGGCGAGAAACCTGAGAGTCAGTCCTGTCGGAGGCGTATCGAAGACTATGTAGTCGAAATCCGTTTCATCTCTTATAGTCTTCTCAATGCTCGTAAGGAGAGCATATTCCTCTATGCCGGGAGAGTACTTGAGTATGGAAAAATAGTTATCCAGATTCAGCACCTGGAGATATCTATAGGTACTGGAAAGTACATCGATTTCTTTCTGCAGATATTCCCTTGACAGCTTCCGTAGATTTACTTCTTCCAGGTAGAGCGTATCCGTGAATTTAGTCTTCCCGTCTTTGATAACCGTTCCGAATATGTCACCCAGGTTGTGCGCCGGATCCAGGGAAACTATCAGTACACGGAACTTCTGGGAAAGCTGCCATGCCGCAGCCGCCGCCATAGTGGATTTTCCGACACCACCCTTTCCCGCAAAAAAGAGAATTTTCATTCAGTCAATACCTATTGTCCCGCACATTTCCGCCAGCATGTCTCCGGCGTCTCTTGCCCTGCTGTTAAGTACCTTCAATTCCCGTTCCATGAAGGGCAGAAGCTCCACTGCCAGGAACGAGGGAGGGGCAGGGAGTCCTACGAAAGAACCCAGAAGCAACAGTGCGAAGATGTTCTCCAGTTCCCTCACTTCAACCCCTGTTAAAGCGGCCGCGCTTTCCCGGTGCGAAGTATCGAAATCGGAAAGTATGCGTTTAAGAAATTTGAGCATTGAGAGACTCATTGGGTGGTTTACGAAACAATGGACAGTTTGTGTCCGGTCGGAAATGAGTAGGCACTGGTTAAACCGGCGCACGGCTTTATCCCGTGCGCCGGTAACACATTCAGATTACGAGAGAAGATCAATCAACCTTGTATGCCTTGGATTTGATGAAATCCCAGATAAACACAAAGTTCAGAATCAACATCACGCACAGGAGAACCATGACTGTCCACCCGGGAACAGGTTTCGCGGCAATGGCGCCAGGCTGAACGACCACAATGAACCATACAATAGAGCATGTAACTGTGATCCAGAGCAACCAGGCCGGAATGATGGCCACATTGGCGAAGTTTGATTTAAGTTTCTTGGCTGCAAAGGCAGCGCCTGTCATAAGGGCGATAGACGCGATCAGCTGGTTCGCGGCACCGAAGGAACCCCAGATGATGAGCCAGTTACCGCTCGCGGCCAGCCATATTCCAATTGCTGCTGGAACAATGGAGGCCACCCAGCGATTTGTCAGGATATTGTAAAGTCCGGTGGCGCTGTCTTTCAGAGGAGCGGCCATTTCAGAGAGGCAGTAGCGCGCAAGGCGATTTGAGGTATCCAGTGTGGTCATGGCAAACGCGGCGACCCACATGCCGGCAAGAACTTTAACGAACTGAGTGGGAATAAAACTCAGCCATGTCACGTTTACCATGTCGGCATACGACTGGACAAACAGGTTTGCTGCACCCAGTTTGACAGCTCCCGTTGTCTTGGTAAACATGGCCGCCCAGTTGCCCGCATCCAGAGTCACCGCTACATTCATCGCCGCACCCGCATTTTTAAGGGCAGTATATCCGAAACCGGCTATAGCGACGATAACTATCGTGGAGAGGAAACCCTCGGTAAACATTGCGCCGTAGCCAATGAAAAGACCGTCACTCTCCTTTTCAAGTTGCTTGGATGTAGTGCCCGAGGCTACCAGTGAGTGGAACCCGGACAGCGAACCACAGGCGATGATCAGCGGAATGGCCGGCCAGAAAGGCGTTGGTTTGCCTCCGAGAAGAATGGGTGAGAAAGATGAGAATGCCGGAATCTCAAATCCCCTGAATGCGAACACAGCGGCGAGAAAACCTATGATCAGTCCCGCATAAAGGAGAAAAGAATTCAGATAGTCCCTCGGCTGCAGCAGGACATTAACGGGAATAGCGGCAGCGATAATGATGTAGAGAAAAAGGAATATCATCCATGTATTGTAACTTGCCTTGATGGGGGTTTGAATTCCCAGCCAGATAGCGGCAAGCAGCATGACAATGCCGATCAAGGTAGCTCCAGTGAAGTTCATCTTAACGCGATACATCAGAACACCGAGGATCAGGGCCGCTACAATCATCCATATGAAAGCCGAGGCAATAGCGGGAGTCTTGACGAACATTCCCCCCACAATAGCGCCGAAAGCGGCCACGACAAGGATAAGCAGAAAGAAAACGATCCAGTAGAATGCCGTACCCGTTCTCCTGCCCATGAGGTCTGAGGCAACAAACTGGATAGATTTACCATCGTAACGGACAGATGACATCAGGGCCAGGTAATCATGAACGGCTCCAATAAATATGTTGCCGAACCATACCCAGAGCAGACCGGGGAGCCAGCCCCAGCATATGGCCAGAGCGGGACCGATAATCGGAGCTGCGCCGGCGATGGAGGCAAAGTGATGTCCGAAAAGGACCTCTTTCCTCGCCGGGATGTAATCGACTCCGTCATAGAGGCGTTTGGATGGGGCCTCGTTGTCATCCGAAGCCATCACTACATCCCGCTCCAGCTTCCTGCCATAGGTGAAATACAAAATTAAATAGAGTAAAAAACCGATGATGATAATTAATGTTGTCATTTCCTACCTCCTTTTCTAATGGTTAAGCAGTTAAAAATTAACAAGTCACCGCTACCTCTTTATACCTAGCGTGGTATTAATAACCACGCCGGGATGGACAGATTTTATGATGAATGAAACAACCACCCTATAATGTAAAAATCAGCAAACAAAATTTTTTTCTGATATATACCCGTACTGATCAGTACTACCCCTTCATAAATTTAAAGTCAAATTTTTTTTGATTGATTCAGAGATAAATAATGAAGCAAGAAGATGATTGATTATAATGTTTTGTATGTTTTTGTTGGGATGCTGGCTCAGGTGATAGTCAAATATTCCGATCCATTGGAGATAGTATGGCGTTTTGGAGAATAAAATGGTTCGAACCATAGCGATACTGTTTGTCGGTATAGTCTCCATATCCTTCGCGGCTATATTCATAAGATTCTGTGACGATGTGCCGGCGATTATGATAGCCACATACAGGATGTGCGTTGCGTCCATTATCCTTCTCGTGTTCTCCGGGATAAAAGGCATCTCCTTCAAGACCGTATGCAGGAGAGACCTGTTACTTTCGCTCGCGGGGGGAGTGTTTCTGGGACTGCATTTTATATTCTGGACAACGTCCCTGAAATATACATCGGTTGCGAGCAGCGTGGTACTTGTCACCACGAACCCCATATTTGTCGGTATCTTTTCCTGGTTTTTGCTGAAAGAGAAACAGCACGCAGAGATTATAGTCGGGACTATCCTGTGTCTCCTCGGCAGTGTCGTGATCGCGGCGGGAGACAGTGGACTTCACGCCCTGGTTATGCTTGATAAAAAAGCGCTTGCGGGCGATTTCCTTGCCCTGATGGGGGCGGTGATGGGAAGCGCGTATCTGCTGACGGGCAGCAGGGTGAGGGAGCGCCTCGACATACTGACATATATAACTATCGTGTTCACGATGAGCGCACTGTTTCTGGTCGCGACATCCCTTGTCATAGGCATATCTTTTACGGGATACAGCTCTTCTTCTTATATCTACATGATACTGCTGGCCGTTATCCCTCAGCTCATGGGACACACATCCATAAACTGGGCGCTGGAGCATTTGAGGGCGGGCATGATCGCGATATCAATTCTCGGAGAGGCAATCGGCGCCACGATCCTGGCGTATCTCTTTTTCGGTGAAACGGTGAGCGTGTTTCAACTCATGGGAATGATGCTCATATTTACCGCTATTATCATAGCGTCAAGGAAGGGCAAAAAAACGCGGGGGTAATCTGTCTGGTCCATCAAAATGCCCCATCTTTTGCGGGCATTTATTATCAATGACTTAAAGCTTGCGAGTTCCGATGAGCCGGGATGAGTCGGGATGACAAAAGAGGCATTCTGCAAATCTTATTCAGCCTTCTTCGGCATTCTCACCATTAATATGGGTACTTTCCCTCCGCGCAACACTTTATCGGTGACACTGCCGAAGGCCCATCGGGAAAGACCATGCCGTCCATGTGCCGACATGGCCACCAGGTCAGCTCCGACTTCTTCTTCAGCCTTAATAATCTCGCCAGCCGAGGATGTGCCGAACACCACTTTACATTCCACAACAGCCCCTTTGCCTCTCAGACCTTCTCCGGCCTCATTAAGGTAGTCCATTGACATCTTCTTTCTTTGCTCCAGCTCACTCTCAGTATAAGAAATCTCGACAGCTGACTCTCCGGTCGCAATAGTATGAGTCAATGTTGTAATTACATGGAAGAGAACAACCTCTGCCTTTTTCCCCGTCATCAGTTTAGGCACCAGCTCCTCAACGTAGCGCAGGGCCGCCTCACCTAATGTAGAACCATCCAGTGGGATCAATATTTTTTCGGACATAATACACCTCCCTATGCTTTAGTGTTTTGTTGTCCAAGTTCCCGTCTTATGGGTTGACTTCTCCCTTGTACTGAAGACCGTCACCAACAGCGGATACCGCCATATTCAGCGGCT
Organism: uncultured Syntrophaceae bacterium; assembly: GCA_964610735.1. GTDB lineage: Bacteria > Desulfobacterota > Syntrophia > Syntrophales > UBA2210 > UBA2210. Next base: position 7,162 of record CAZSYH010000010.1, read on the forward strand.
CCAGCGTTATTACTCATACTGCTTTTTATCTTAAGCTATCGTTCTGCTTACTAAATTTGTAACACGTGCCTGGTAATTATTAAAGCACAATATGTGTAATTGTCAATACCAAAAAATCTCTTTGCAGCGGAAGTTTTTCGTTAGGGAGGGCGGAGGAGAGATCAACATTTTCCGGGGGTTTTTACGGAAAACCTCGACTTTCCCCCGGGATTGATGGCATGCTGCATATTCCAGGCGGGAAAGGGTGCTACTGTTCCTGTTTTTTCAGCGCCGCTCCGCCCAGGTATGCCTCCTGGACCTTTTTGTTCGATTTCAACTCTTGTGATGATCCGCTTATGGATATACGGCCGTTTTCGAGTACATGTCCCCTGTTGGCAATGTCTATCGCCCTTTTCGCGTTTTGTTCCACCAGTAGTATCGATGTGCCCTGATCATTTATTTCGTGTATGATGTTGAATATCTGGCTTACCAGGATCGGCGCCAGCCCCAGGGACGGTTCGTCAAGCAGCAGGACACGCGGGGAACTCATAAGCGCGCGTCCTATGGCCAGCATCTGCTGTTCTCCTCCCGACAGTGTGCCCGCCAGCTGGCGTCGCCTTTTCATTAAGATCGGGAAAAGAGAGAAGACGCGTTCTCTCGCCTCGGCCATTGCCCCTTTTTCTTTCCTTTTGGTGTAGGCTCCCAGGTTCAGGTTTTCCTCTACCGTCAGAGTGGAAAATACCTTGCGTCCTTCGGGTGACTGAGAGATGCCCCTCTGAACGATCTCAAACGCGGGAATGTTGTTTAATTCCTCATCTTCAAATGTGACGGCGCCTTCGCTGATGGGAAGGAGTCCGGAGATTGCGTTGAGCAGGGTCGATTTTCCTGCCCCGTTTGCACCCAGAACGGCTACAATTTCTCCCTCGTCAAGATAGATGGAAACCCCCTTCAGTGCCTCTATCGAACCGTAGGAAATATGCATGTTGTCGATTATGAGAAGTGGTTTCACGTCAGCTCTCTCCATCGGCCTGCTGGTCATCATATCCGAGATAGGCCTCGATCACTTTAGGGTTGTTATAGACCACCTCCGGGTGGCCCTCCGCGATTTTGGCCCCTTCGTCCATCACGATGACCCAGTCGGAAATACCCATTACGACATTCATGTCGTGCTCTATAAGGAATATGCTGAAATTTTCTTTCACCAGACTTTTGAGGAAAGCCATCAGGTTTTCCGTCTCGCGCGGATTCAGTCCGCTGCTCGGTTCGTCCAGCGCCAGCAGACCGGGTTCTGTCGCCAGCGCGCGCGCGATTTCCAGCATGCGCTGGCTGCCGTATGCTATGTTCTTTGCAAGTTCATTCCGGGATTCCCACAGACCAACCTGATTAATTCGCGACTCTGCCACTTCCCGTATATGCCGCTCTTCATTTTTCTGACGGGGTGTTCTGAAGATCGATCCCCACATGCCTGCTGAACCGCGGCAGTGTTGCCCCGCCATTACGTTTTCCAGGCAGGTCATATTGGGAAACAGGCGTATATTCTGAAAAGTGCGTGCAATTCCGCCGGAGACGATCTGGTAAGGTTTCTGACCTGTTATGTCTTTACCATTGAATACGACACTCCCGCCTTCGGGCTTGTAAATTCCGGTGACTACGTTGAATACCGTGGTCTTACCCGCCCCGTTGGGACCTATGAGGCTGCATATCTCGCCTTTATGGACCTGTGAGTCAAAGTTGTTGACGGCGGTCAGACCCCCAAAAACCTTCGTGAGCTCACGGGTTTCCAGGATTGCCCTGTCTGTGGTTCGAAGATCTGCCTCAGCCATTTTTTCTCCATGTATTAAGGACGGATTTAATATCCGCTCCCCCTCTCCTGCGAGGCCAGACCCCTCCCGGTCGGAACATCATCATAAGGATCATAACTGTCCCGAATATGAGCATCCTGTACATCGCGAAGGGGCGGAAAATTTCGGGAAAGAGGCTTATGACCGCTGCGCCTATAAGAACACCGGGGATTGAACCCATCCCCCCGATAAGGACGATGCAGAACATCAGGCATGATTCCATGAAGGAAAAACTTTCCGGAGACACGCACATGAGCTTGCTCGCGTAGATATTCCCCGCGATTCCAGCCATGGCCGCGCCCAGCACGAAGGCAAGCAGTTTGTAGTTTCGGACGTTGATTCCGTTGGCGTTTGCCGCCACTTCATCTTCACGGATGCAGTTCCATGCGCGGCCTATGCGTGAGTTCTGGAGCCTTATAAGGGCCAGGATGCTGAAGCCCACTACGATCCAGATGAAAAAATAGTACTCAATTGAGGAATCAATCACAAAAAAGTTGCCCAGAGAGGGAAAATCTATTCCGAATACACCATTCGGACCGCCTGTGAGATCGAATGGATTGTTGATAAGGGACAGCCGTACGATTTCTCCCATACCTATTGTGACGATGCACAGATAATCGCCACGGAGGTGGATTATGGGTGAGCAGACCAGATAGGCAAAAAGCGCCGCGGCAATAGCGCTTACGGGAAGAAGGACAAGGATGGGAATGCCGAGTTTTGTATTGAGAATGGCGGTGATGTATGCCCCTATGGCGTAGAAGCCAGCATGACCGAGGTCGAACAGTCCGACTTCGCCCAGAACGATATTAAGGCTCAGGCCGAGAAGAGCATAGATCCCGAAGAAGAACGCAACATCGGTGTAGTAGTTGTTTGCTGCGAACGGATAGATGATAAAAATGCCTAATACGGCGAACAGTGTGCCCTGTTGAGGCGAGAAAAAACTGTTTAGTTTTGAACCCCCGGTGTCTTCCATGTGTTTACACTTTTTCCGCCAATTTTTCACCAAAGAGTCCGTTGGGACGGAATATCAGGACCAGGATCAGTATCAGGAAGACAAAAACATCTTTCCACGCCGCCGATATATAGGCACCGCCGAACATTTCCAGAAGACCCAGGATCAATCCGCCGAACATGGCGCCCGGCAGATTGCCGATACCTCCCAGTATGGTGGCGGTGAATGCCTTGAGCCCGTAATTCCAGCCCATCGTGAAACTGATCTGCCGGTAATACATGCCCACCATTACCCCGGTGATTGCACCCAGGGCGGGCCCCAGCGTGAATATGAAGAATATTACCTTGTTGAAATTTATCCCCATCAGAGAGGCCGTGTCCCTGTCTAGAGCCGATGCCCTGATGGCGCTGCCGAAGAGGGTTTTCTGGATTATATAGTACAGTATGCCCATGAGGAGAAAAGAAAAGACCAGTATTACTATTTGAAGCAGGGTTATATGCAGGGCACCCATCTGTATGTGGATATTTGGTATCAGTGATGCCGGATATGCCTGGTAGCGGGGACCCCAGATGACCATGATCGCGTTTTGCAGGAAGATGGATGCCCCGAGAGCGGAGACAACGGCGGGGAGTCGCCCCGCGGGATAAATGGGACGGTACGCCAGCCGTTCCACCGTTATTCCCACAAGCGCGAGACAGATTGCGGCAATTGCCATGGCCACAATAATCCCGCCCCACAGACCGCAGTGGGAGGTTAAGAACGCGGACCCGAATACCAGAACGGTGTATCCGAGATAGGAGCCTAATGTGAAAAAATCTCCATGGGCGAAGTTTATCAGCTTCAGGACACCATAGACCATGGAATAACCAAGGGCTATGAGTGCGTAAAAAGAGCCGATTGTAAGACCGTTGATAATCTGTTCTAATACTACTTCCACTTTTTTCTTTCTTTATGACGGTTCAGAAGCGATGGGCGGCAGGACCGCAATCCAAATATTTTATCACGAAAACACGAGAAGAGACCTTTTGCGAAAGGTCTCTTCTCTGTGGAGACGCCCCTTCAATTTTCGGATCAAGGGATTACAGTATTAATCTCCTGACTCCCTGATCCTTAATCCTTAATCCTTTACTCGGAGACTACTATCTTCCCCGCCTTGTCAACAACGTACAGATAAAAGGGAACTCCCTCTCTGTCTCCCTGTTCGGTAAAACCTATGGGGCCTGTTATACCGTTGACGCCGTCAACTTTGTTTCTGAGGTAATCCGCTATGACGTCAGAATTGGTGGAGCCCGATTTGTCGATGGCGTATGCGATGATACTGAATGCGTCGGCGGCATAAATAGGCCATGGGCTTGAGGGGATTTCTCCGAACTTGGCCCTGTAGGCATCCAGGAATTCTTTTGCCTCAGGATATGGAAGATCGCCGGGCAGCGGTTCATTGGTCATGTAACATCCCTTTGCTACGTCAATTCCCGCGATCTTGACAAATTCATCATTGATCGCCGCGTTTCCCCCCACAAAGGTACAGGTTATTCCTATGTCTCTCGCCTGAGTTATCAGCAGCGCCGCCTCGGCGTAATATCCCGTGAAATACCAGATATCCGGTTTTGTCTCACGCAATTTTGTAAGTGGTACACGAAAATCTTTTTCACCGGGGGTGATGGCGTCATAGTAAACTATCGCGACCTCCCCGGAATCCAGCAGGGGTTTGAGCCCCCGTTTTGTGTCCTCGGCCAGCCCTTTTCCGAAGGCTGTGTTGTCATGCATTATGGCGATTTTCTTTGCGCCGAATTTTTCGGATGCAACCTTCGTGAAGAATGCTCCCTGCGAATCATCACGGCCACAGGTTCGGAAGAAGTAATTGAACCCTCTCTGCGTGAGACGGACAGCCGTTACCCCATAGCCTATGTTAACCTTCTTGAATTTCTCATAGATATTAGAAGCTGGTTCACATACAGATGAGCCATAGGTGGATACTGAGGCTATGACATCTTTTTGACCAACCAGTTTCATTGCCGCCAGGGCGCCTGTCTTGGGCTCACCCGCGTCATCAACCACTCTGAGTTCGACCATGCGGCCTCCGAGGATGCCGCCTTTTTCGTTGATCAACTGAGCTGCTATTTCGCAGGACTGTTTCGCCATCTGTCCCTCGTAGGCCCATGGCCCGGTAATCGGACCCTGAAGGCCTATGACCAAAGGTTTCGGCGCTGACGCCATCAGGCTGGCCGGCATAAGAATACACAGCAGTACGCTTACAAATATATATTTCGCAATCTTCATCTGTTCCTCCTCTTTTTACTGTCGGCAAAATGCCCTTATTTTCAAGAGTGGCGAGTATAGGAAAGGGATGTTTGCGTGTCAAGGATAAAGTAGCGAAACACAGGGCGCATGACGCTTTTTATTAATTGTTAAACCAAGTAGCGAGCGCATAAAACCAAAAATTCTCCTTATGTAAATGACAGGAGTTCCATGTGCCGGATTTTTCGCTTGACCGCGAAAGCAATAAGGGGGAACATATGATTGTCTTTTGCTATATGTAGCCGACCGTCTACAAGTCCAGCAATTTTGAAAGGAGGATCTACTATGTTTAAAAAGATACTGTATCCAACTGATTTTTCGGATGTAGCGCACAGGGCCCTGGATTTTATCGTTTGTCTGAAGGATGCCGGCGCAAGGGAAGTGATTATACTCCATGTTATCGATAAGGGGAACTTTGACGCCATAGCCAGATACGCCACAAAAGACATTCTGGAAATCGAGAGAAATCTGGAAGACATGGCAATGGCCGAAATAACACCTATAGAAGAAAGGCTGAAAAAAGAGGGCTTCAAGGTCAAGGTGATAATCAGCAGAGAGATCCCCTTTATGGAAATACTGAGAGTGGAGGAAAAAGAAAAGGTTTCCGCTATTGTTATCGGCTCTCATGGCATGAGTAACATTGCGGAGATGTTCCTCGGATCCGTTTCGGAAAAGGTAATAAGGAAGGCAAAAACACCTGTCCTTGTTATCAGGTAACGCAGATAAAATTTTTAAGGGTTGAAATCGGGATCTGGGGTTGAAGCCAGAGTTAAAAACTGAAAATCAGGCAAAACAAAAGGGGTTGCGATTCCCTCACAACCCCTTTTGTTTTTATTATTGGCGTCCCCACGGGGAGTCGAACCCCGGCTGCCGGCGTGAAAAGCCGGTGTCCTAGGCCACTAGACGATGGGGACGCATTTCGAAATCATCGAAAATGAACTGTGGCTTATATATCTATATCTGTCAATCTGTCAACAATTAATTGAACTCTGCTTGTTGTAAAAGGCATAGTGAGAAAAAACCTGAATGTCTCAATCGAATACAACCGGTTCTCTCAGGATAGCCCTTCTTGCCGTGGCGGCAAGGGAAGCTATCCGCGGATGAGTGTCCTTTAGGGATGCTATCTGGTGGAGACTGTCCGCTGTCCTCGATATCAGCATGGCAAGGTCGCCCTCGGCTATCTTTGTCCTCTGAACTATGCAGTCCCATTCTGTCCCGCAAGCCCAACTGTAGATGGCCGCAGAAGTCCAGAGGGAGAGGGGGGGCGTGTCAAATCCGGCAGCCGTCATCCTTTTTGAGAGGGGCTCCGCAGACTTGTATGCCCTGTCGATGGCCTTCCTTAATCGTTTCGGCAGTGAAGTTCTGTTTATGGTGATATTATAGCTCCTGTCGTACGCGAATGGAGCGATAACAGCGGCAAGAAGGGCCTCGCTCTCGTATGGGAAGGCGTCATCTCTCAGACACTGTGCGATCAGGAGGGGCTGGTCCAGCCTGAGCTGTGAAGTCCAGACGCCGTCTTCTGTAAGGCTGTTTCCTTCATCTACAAAACCTTCCGATTTCAGAAAATCGAGGTGCCTGCTAAAATCTTCCCAGAGGATTGTTTTGCCCCTTTTCTTTTTGTGCTGATAATCAGCGAACGATCTTTCAAAGATATCCTTGATCCCATCAGGGGTATGGGACAACAGAAGATTCAGCGCCATTGAGAAATCACTTCGAAGACGGCTTGTTATCTTTTCCGGTTTCGAAAAATAGACATTTCGGATATGCAGGAGATCCATGAACTTTCCGGGGAAGGCCATCATAAAGCCTATCTTATCCTGCCCCCTTCTTCCTGCCCTTCCGGTCATCTGGTGAAATGCGGTCGCGTCCAGGGGCACAAATTCATGACCGTTGAACTGGTCGGAGTTGAACAACACAACTGTTCTCGCGGGAAAGTTTACCCCGGCGGCTACTGTGGATGTGGCGAATACCGCGTCGAGATGCTCCCCTTTCATCATGGTTTCCACAACGGATTTCCATGCCGGGAGCTGCCCCCCGTGATGCGCCCCAACCCTTGAATAGCGGAGACTTTGAAGCTGTTTATGGTTTTTCAGGTAGGGATGATGCTCCAGTATTCCGACAAGATCTTTTTCGAAGTGGCCGTTGTTGCCGCGATCTGAGGCGAGCTTGCAGAGGTTTACCGCGGCATCGCAGTCCCCTCTTGATTTCAGGAAGAAGATTGCCGGCAGCAGGTTGAACTCGCGCATAATTTCTATGATTGTGTCAAATGGAGGCAATTTGCCCCTGAAGGAACGCCTGTTTCTGTTTTTCTTAAGCCAGGAGATGGCAGAGTCATTCAATGAGCTTCCATTCAAAAGAGGCGTTATCTTTCCCGGGGGATGAAGGAACAGGGGGTAAAGTGGGACGGGCCTTTCATCGCCACTTATAACGACACACTCCTTGTTTCGCAGCGAGCTCAGCCACCCCGCGATTTCCCCGCTGTTTCCGATAGTGGCGGACAGCATGAGCATATTTATTCTGGTGGGGAGATAGATCATTATCTCTTCCCATACCACGCCCCTGTCTTCGTCTCCCAGAAAATGTGCTTCGTCCAGTATGACAAGATCACAATCAAGGGTCTCACCGCTGTGCATGGCCTCATAGAGCTTGTTCCTCAGAATTTCGGTTGTACCCACGATTATGGGGGCCTCTGAGTTCTCCTTTGTGTCGCCTGTAAGAATGCCCACATTTTCATCTCCGAAGGCCTCTTCAAACTCCGCCCGTTTTGAATTGGTAAGTGCCTTCAACGGAGAGGCATACCAGCAGCGGCCGCCCCTTTCATGGATGGATTGAATGGCCCTCTCGGCAATCCATGTCTTCCCCGCCCCGGTAGGAGCTGTCACGAGACAGTCGGTCTTCTGTATGGCACTGAGGGCATCTGACTGGAAGGGATCGGGTCTGAAGGGCGCGGGATCCGGGTTCCCGATGCGGGAAAACACCTTATCCAATACCGGATCGGCCTGCGGTTTTATCACTGCACTGTTCCCCTGATGTGTTTCCTTGCTTCTTCTTCGTGAATGGTGATAGTTGTATCTCGTTTTTCTGGGGGTGGCATAGGGCTTTCGGGTCTGTGTCATATATTGTATTATATCCCGTCCGGTATTATTATACGGCGTAGATAGCACAATTTGATGAACTTGTAAAAGCGGGGGTTATTGCGTGGGGGTTATTGGAAGATTGAAGGATATATACTGGGGCTGGTTTGTTGTCACTGGAGCATTTTTTGTCCTGAGCGTGAGCTATGGCGCCAGATATTGCTTCGGGATATTTGTACACCCGATGTTTGTAGATTACCACTGGCAAATGTCTGCCATATCCCTTGGGTTTTCAATAAACATCCTGATGTACGCGCTGGGCGGTCTGGTCAGCGGGCGGCTTCTTGACAGGATGGCGCCCAGGTGGATAATGACAATCGGGGCATGTGTCGCCGCGCTCGGTTTTATCTCCACAGGTTTTGTCCATACGCCGGGCCAGCTGTATCTGACTTACGGGGTGATGTGCGGCATAGGGTCCGCCGGGATAGGCGTTGTGGTAAACAGCTCCTCTGTCGGGAAGTGGTTTGTAAGGCATAAAGGGCTGGCTATCGGTGTGGCATCGATAGGGATCGGCTTCGGCACCATGGTATTAACGCCGGTGGCGGGCTATATAGTCGAGAACTACCACTGGCGCAGTGGTTTTATATTCCTCGGGGTTATAGTGCTGGTCGTTGGCGTGCTTGTTTCGCAGATGCTGATGGGAAAATCCAGGCCTGAGGAATATGGCCTTTTTCCGGATGGAGATCAACCGGGGATAAAGACGCTTGAGCGAAAGGAAGATATTTCCAATGCATCTTCCTCATCTGTTCTCAGGGATCATCGTTTCTGGGTGCTTGTGATCTGTTTCGGCGGCGCGATTATGGTGGAGATGATGATGTTTGTGCACCAGGTTTCCTACGCGGTTGACAACAATATAGGCAGGATAGCCGCCGCTTCATCTCTGGGCGCCATAGGTGTCGCGAGTATATTCGGGAGATTTTTCTTCGGATGGCTCAGTGATCATATCCGTGATCCCAAATATTCAGCCTTCTTGGGATTCCTTGTAATGGCATCGGGGATGCTTATTCTGCTGAGCACAGAGACCGCCGGAATGCTGTATGTGTACGCCCTTGTCTTTGGTTTCGGATATGGTTCCCTCGCGCCCATGATGCCGGTACTGCTCTATGACAGATTCGGCAGGGATGTGCTCGGATCCGCTTACGGTCTGTTGACGTTCTTCACGGCTGGCATAGGAGGAGTCACAGGTCCTGTGCTGGGAGGGATAATTTACGATAGGTCAGGTTCATACGACCATGCGTGGTTCCTTAACATTATCATTCTGATTTTTGTCTCTCTTCTCATGTTTACCTTGAAACCGAAAAGGTGAAATTCCGGCGATAATGCGCGCGGGACAGGATAAAATGAATGATTATACGGTGTAACATGACCCTCATTCAGAGTTGTTTCCTCATGTTCTGTTTATGTATGGAATTTGACTGACTGCTAAGCAACTAAAATCAGGATATTAAGCTCTAACTAATTGATATTATTGCATGTAATCACATGCTTATTTTGTGGGCAATCTGGTATAAGTAGGAGATTCTAAAGCACTTGCAAGTTTTATTAACAGGGTTATCAACACGCTTGTCAACAACTCTGTGGATTACCTCTCCACCCATTCTGTAGTGGTGGAAATCAAAGGAGATTTTCCCGGAGACTCCTGATCCGGGAAAGATAGGATGCTTTTTATGGCACTGGATCAAATAATAATCTTTTTTCTTATAGGACTGTTTGCCGGTTGTATGAGTGGAATATTCGGAATTGGCGGAGGCGGTGTCAGGATACCCCTGCTTAATCTGGCAGGACTGCCGTTATTGAGCGCTTTCGCAATTAATATCATTGTAATTCCCTCCTCCTCGGCTGTGGGGGCCATTAGTCAGAGAAAAAATATAGATAATAAAATTGCCATGTATATGATTGTTGGCGGCACATTGGGCTCGGTAATGGGCGCATATTTTGCCGGTCTGATTCCAACATTAACTCTGGCGATTATTTTTGTGATCGTTTCCATTATAACGATACTTGGAATATATCTCGACAGAATTGCCCCGGAATTTTCCAAAAGAATAACTCCCGGTTTAAAAAACATTGTCATCAGTTCATTCTGCCTGAACCTGATAACAGGCATGCGAGGTGGAAGTGGAGGCGCTCTTTTCCCGCCATTCCTGAGAGCCATGCACCTTAATATTCACAAGGCAATCGCCACATCGCTATTTGTGACAATTTTTACAGCTTCCGCCGCTATAGTTATCTACTGGCACCGCGGCAATATAATATGGCTGCCCACTTTATGCGTGCTTGTGGGATCAATGATCGGCGCGAGGGCAGGAAGTAAAGTTTCACTGAAGGCAAAACCTTTCTGGCTGGAAGTCGGTCTTTCTGTACTGACAGTAGCTTTGGCTTTCCTCACGGTCTATAAGGCGTTGCAGTGGTAAGTTGGTCGCCCGGACACATTTCTTTTAGCGGCAGATAGAACAGCAGGCATCTAAGAAAAGGGCCAGTCGACTTAGACTGACCCCTTGATTTTATGGTGGGCCGTAGGAGATTTGAACTCCTGACCAATTGATTAAAAGTCAACTGCTCTACCAAGCTGAGCTAACGGCCCCTGATTGTGCTGATGTAAGCGCTGCTAACTAACAGGAAGTGTTTCTGATTGCAAGAAGAAAATGACAGTCAGGTTGTCAAGATGAGGGCATTGTGGTAAAGGATATCCCCCCCCGGGTTGCTGTTATACATTAACGTTAGGATGTGTCTGATATGCGCGAGATATTGAAAAAAGTACAGGTCAATATGCCCTTTAAGATGCTTGTTGATGAGTATCTTGATATTATCCTTAAAGAGAAGATAAATCCGGAGATCGGGCTGGATTGTTTTGCTCTCGACCGTTTCAGCGTGAGCGAATTCCGTGACGTGGCGGATCTCCTCCATGACGCCGGACTTTCCATTACGCTGCACGCCCCCTTTTCCGATCTGAGGCCTGGAGCCGTGGATCGAAAGGTAAGAGAGGTGACCATAGAACGCCTCAGGCAGGTCTTTGATCTGGTCCCCTTTTTCAGACCCCGGTCGGTGGTATGCCATGCCGCCTTTGATGAAAAATACTATGTTTCCAACGAGGATTTATGGCTGGAAAACAGCAGGGATACATGGATTCGGTTTGTAGAAACAGCCGCCGGAATGGGAACGAAGATAGCGATTGAGAATGTCTATGAAAGCAGCCCTAAATTTCTGAGTCTCTTGCTGGACACGTTTAAGGAATCGCAAAGCATCTGTCTCTGTTTTGACACGGGTCACTTCAACGCGTTTTCCGGCTTGACACTTGAGGAGTGGATGGACGCGCTCGGTTTCCGCATAGGTCAGATACATCTCCACGATAACGATGGTTTTGCCGATGAGCACAACCCGGTGGGGAAGGGAACCTTTCCTTTTTACCGGTTTTTTGAATTGCTGAAAGAGAAGAGTGTTCAGCCGATAATAACGCTGGAACCACACACCGAGGAAGACCTGTGGCACACACTGGAAAACATCAAACGCATGGGGCTGCTGGATTATTTGGGTGAATAGCTTTGCTGAAATATGTCCTTAAAAGACTGCTGCTCATGGTGCCGCTCCTTGTGGGGATTACTATCGTGTGCTTTGTCGTTATCCACCTGGCGCCCGGTTCTCCAACCGATTTGCAGACGGATCTGAATCCCAGGGTTTCCGCGGAGGCAAAGGCGCGTCTGCAGTCCATGTATGATCTTGATAAGCCCCTCTACAAACAGTACCTGCTGTGGGTCGGAAAGCTTGCCACCCTTGACCTGGGGAAATCTTTTTCGCCCGATCACAGACCGGTCATAGACAAGATACTGGAGAGGATACCGATTACGATAATCATCAACATTCTTTCGATGATCCTGATCATCCTTGTTGCTATTCCCATAGGCGTCCTTTCCGCGGTGCGCCAGAATTCTCTCTTTGATAAGGTGACGGCGGTATTTGTATTCATAGGATTTGCCGTACCTACCTTCTGGCTTGCGCTGCTTCTGATGATACTGTTCGGCGTGCACCTGGGCTGGCTTCCCATATCGGGTATCAGATCCCTGAATTATGAATATATGCCCCCATTTGCCGCCCTTGTTGATCTGTTGAAGCATTTGATATTGCCGGTGTTTCTCTCCGCTTTCGGGGGGCTCGCGGGACTTTCACGATACATGAGATCCAATATGCTGGAGGTGATAAGGCAGGATTACATAACCACCGCAAGGGCCAAGGGATTGAGCGAACGGGTTGTTATCTACAAACACGCCCTCAGAAACGCGCTCCTTCCGGTAATCACGATTCTGGGTCTTTCCATTCCCGGACTCATAGGTGGAAGCGTTATTTTCGAGACGATATTCGCCATACCTGGCATGGGGCAGCTGTTCTACATGTCGGTCATGTCGAGGGATTATCCCGTAGTTATGGGGATACTGTTCATAGGGGCGATACTTACACTGGTCGGCAACCTGGTGGCTGACATCTCGTATGCCGTGGCTGATCCGAGGATAAGGATCGCGTAAGATTTTTTGTGGGGATTGATATCAGACGATGAAAACGGATTTCTGGTACAGTTTTTCAAGGAACAGGATGGCGATAGCCGGAGGCATAGTGGTTATCCTGCTCTTTGTCGTTTCCCTGCTCGCGTCCTGGATATCTCCTTATGATCCGAATGAGATAAACCTGCATGAAGTATTGTCGCATCCCTCCCTGGCGCACCTTTTCGGAACGGATCAACTTGGGAGAGATGTCCTCAGCCGGATGATATGGGGAGCCGGTATATCCCTGAAGGTGGGATTTGTTGCAACCGGCGTTGCCATATGTATCGGGGTTATTCTGGGCGCGCTTGCCGGATATTACGGGAGATGGGTTGATACGGTGATCATGCGCTTTGTTGATATCATGCTATGTTTTCCGGCATTTTTCCTGATACTTGCCGTGATTGCCATCCTGGAGCCGTCCATCTGGAACATAATGATTGTGATAGGCCTTACAAGCTGGATGGGTATAACCCGCCTGGTAAGAGCTGACTTTATCTCTCTCAAGGAAAGGGATTTTGTGCAGGCGGCCCGTGCCATAGGCGCCAGCGACCTGCGTATAATATTCAGGCATATTCTCCCCAACGCCATGGCCTCTGTCCTTGTCGCGGCCACACTTGGAGTGGCGGGTGCCATCCTGACGGAATCCGCACTCAGTTTTCTGGGTATAGGTGTTCAGCCTCCCACGCCGAGCTGGGGGAACATCCTTACGGCGGGGAAAAACAACATCGATATTGCCTGGTGGCTTTCACTCTATCCCGGGCTTGCGATTCTTATAACGGTACTGGGATACAACCTGCTGGGAGAGGGTATAAGGGATTCTCTCGACCCGCGTTTGAAATAAC
>CAZSYH010000010.1:20842-46224 GCA_964610735.1 uncultured Syntrophaceae bacterium
ATGCTGATAGATTCTCACGCTCATCTTGAGTTGAGTGAGTTTGATGATGATAGAGAAGATGTTATACAAAGGGCGAAGGAGAGTGGTGTCGAGCGCATCGTTACCGTCGGCATCAATCTGGAGGACAGCAGGAATGCGGTCGCCCTGGCCGGGCGGTATGATAATATATATGCCGCTGTGGGTGTGCATCCTCATGACGTAAAGGATATTGATGAGACAACGTATGATTCTCTCAGAAAATTGTCAGAGAGTGACAGAGTTGTCGCCTATGGCGAGATAGGCCTGGATTTTTTCAGGAATCTTTCACCGAAGGACCTTCAGATAAAGAGATTCGGCGAGCAGTTGGAATTGGCAGGTGAACTCGGTCTGCCGGTAATTATCCACGACCGCGAGGCCCACAGTGAAACTGTGGAGATGCTGAAGGGATGGAAAGGCCGCTCGGGGGGCGTGATCCACTGTTTTTCAGGTGATTACGATATGGCTCTGAAATGTCTCGACATGGGATTCTATATATCCATACCGGGCACGATAACATACAGGAAATCCGAGACACTGAGGGATGTCGTGAGAAAGATGCCCATAGACAGGCTGCTGGTTGAAACGGATTGCCCCTTCCTCTCTCCTGAACCGAAGAGGGGAAAGAGAAACGAGCCGGCGAATGTTGTCTATACCGCGCGGAGGATCGCGCAGGTGAAAGGCCTGCCGTTTGAAGATGTTGCAAGGGTAACGTCAGAAAACACCAGAAATGTGTTCGGACTGAAAATGACTTCGTAAACCCAGGTTTGACCCCCCATGTTTACCGATAATCGCAGCCAAAACAGTCGATTCCTTCCTTGTTGCTGCTCAGATATCAAACACCATAGCTGATACTGTTGATTAATGGTCTTTTCAACCAATCTCTACGTTATGCTCAAAAAATCATCCTCGGAATATCAACTATATGCCTGCGTCTATTCTTTTCGCATGCCCCGTCTCCGTACAACGCACAGGCAGGCTTGATCTTGAACTAAAATCTTCATAAATCAACAGAATCATAGCGGCCTTTTTTTAATCTGATTTTTTCCTTGACTTTCGGAATCTGCGTGACTTATGGTATTGCTGTCAACGGGGGTAGTTTTAAAAAGGAGGAAAATTTTTTTGTCACTTCGTCCATCAATCGATGGAATGTCATGATGGAATTTTCCCCACTTTCTTTATAACGTGCTTATTTTCCGGTAACGGATATAGAGCAGATCTCTTCAGGACGAGAGGGGGGTGTCCATTTTTCTTCAGAGGGATGGAGGGTACCTGTGTATTCATCCAGAAATGGATTTTTCAAAAAATGGAAACTAAACAACAGGAAAGGAGGATTTAGTATGATAGGCATTACATCCTATGGAGGGTACATCCCTCGCTACAGGCTCAGCAGGATGGTTATCATCCAGAACATGGCCTGGTATTTTCCCGTCATTATGGCAGTTGCAGGCGGGGAAAAATCGGTGGCCAACTGGGACGAAGACGCAGTCAGCATGGCGGTTGCTGCAGCCTATGACTGTATGAACGGTAAAGACAGAAAGGCTCTGGAGGGTGTCAGTCTCGCATCCACGACGCTTCCCTTTGCCGACAGACTCAATGCGGGAATCGTTGCGACAGCGCTTAATATGAAAGAAGAAGGTGTCTCAAACGCCGACTTTAGCGCATGCATGAAGGCCGGAACAACGGCGGCAATCTCGGCGCTCGAATCTATCGAAGCAGGTAAGAGGGACAGTGTTCTCGTGGTTGCGTCCGATCAGCGCAGGACAAAGATGGCCACTATGTATGAGATGTTCTTAGGTGACGGAGCGGCAGCTTTATTGTTCGGGAAAGATGATGTCATAGCAGAATTCAAGGGCAGTTATTCCGTGAGCTGCGACTTTGTCGATCATTACAGAGGCGCCGGCAAGGAATTTGATTATGGCTGGGAAGAAAGATGGCAGAGGGATGAAGGCTACGGCAAGATTATACCCGAGGCGATAGCAGGCTTTCTTAACAAAACAGAGATGAAGATAGAAGAGTTCGATAAGGTGATATATCCATGTTATTTCGGCGGGACCCATAAGGCTATTGCGAAAAAACTTGGCATAGACAAAGAAAAAGCACAGAACAATATGCATGCGGTATGCGGTGATACAGGTACCGCTCATCCCTTTGTGATGTTTGTGGCGGCGCTGGAAGAAGCGAAACCCGGTGATAAACTTTTGCTGGCAAGCTTTGGTCAGGGATGTGACGTCATGGCCTTTGAGGTAACTGACAAGATTAAAGATTTCAAGGGTCCGAGGGGTATAAAAGGTTCTCTTGCAAACAGAGTAGAGCTGGCAAGTTATCAGAAGTTTGCCAAGTTCAGAGATCTTATCGTGGCCGATCTGGGAATCAGGGGTGAGGCAAATCCGAGCACATCGCTCACTGTCCTGTGGCGAAAGAGAAAGATGCTGCTCGGTCTGGTGGGTGCAAAGTGCAAAAAGTGCGGGACACCGCAGTTCCCCCCGATGCCGGTCTGCGTAAATCCTGATTGCGGGGCTGTTAATGAATTCGATGAATATGAGTTCGCGGATAAAGAGGCGGTCATTCTGATGTTTACCGGGGATATGCTCTCGGCGTCTATCGATCCGCCCGCTGTGTATGGTTTGATAGGATATGACGGAGGCGGAAGAACCATGCTCGATTTCACCGATTGTGAATTGAATCAGGTAAAGGTGGGAATTAAGGCAAATATGTCTTTCAGGAAGAGGTATTCCGATAAAATGCGCGGATTTACCGGCTATTTCTGGAAAGCTGTACCACAGGTAGAAGGAGGTGACGCGTAATGGCAACAGGAATAAGAGATAAGGTCGCAATACTCGGTATGGGGTGCTCAAAATTCGGTGAAAGATGGAATGATGGTGCTGAGGAACTGATGGTTGAGGCGTTCCAGGAATGTCTAACTGATGCAGGAATTGAGAAGAACGAGATACAGGCTGCGTGGCTTGGCTCGTGTTTTGATGAGGTCAGCATAGGGAAAAGCGCGCTTCCGGCATCTATGGCATTGCGCCTTCCCAACATATCGGTAACCCGTGTGGAAAACTACTGCGCAAGCGGTACTGAGGCGTTCAGGGGCGCGGTATACGCTGTGGCGGCCGGCGCCTGCGATATAGCGCTGGCAATCGGTGTCGAGAAACTGAAGGACATCGGATATGGCGGTCTGCCGGATTTCACTTCCGCTATGGGAACTCTGAATCAGATCTGGATGGCAAATATGACGGCACCGGGTGGGTTCGCGATGCTGGCTACCGGCTATGCGGCAAAATACGGTCTCGATATCAAAGATGTCAAGAGGGCAATGGCCCATGTATCGGTGAAGAGCCACGCGAATGGTGTTCTGAACCCGAAGGCCCATCTGAGAAAGATCGTGACAGAGGAACAGGTCCTGAATGCCCCTCAGATTGCCTATCCTCTGGGCCTGTTTGACTGCTGTGGTGTGAGTGACGGCTCTGCCTGCGCAATTGTGACGACACCGGAAATTGCGAAGTCTCTCGGCAAAAAGGATCTTGTGTCGGTAAAAGCACTGCAGCTCTCGCTGAGCAGCGGAACCGAACTGGCCTATGAATGGGATGGCGCTCATTTTTTGACTACCGCCAAGGCCAGCACGATGGCGTATGCGGAGGCAGGAATCAAGAATCCGCGCGAGGAAATCAGCATGATGGAAGTACATGACTGTTTCTCCATTACAGAGCTGGTTACCATGGAAGATCTGCACATTTCCGAACGTGGCCAGGCGCCAAAGGATATCATGGACGGATTCTACGATCGCGACGGCCAGGTTCCATGCCAGGTGGACGGTGGTCTGAAGTGCTTCGGTCACCCAATCGGGGCATCGGGCCTGAGGATGCTCTATGAAATGTATCTGCAGTTGCATGGCAGGGCAGGAGACAGGCAGCTCAAGGATCCGAAATTTGGCCTGACACACAATCTCGGGGGATTTCCATTCATGAACGTGTGCAGTATAGCCATTGTCGGAAAATATGATGGGTAGATGTGAAAACTCTATAAAAAAGGAGGTAATCTATGGCTGATTTATCAAAGGTTGGCACTGAGTATCCGCCGATAATATGGGAAGTGGAACGAGGCAAGATCAAGGAGTTCGCAAAGGCGATAGGTGATCCTAATCCTGTTTATCTGGATCAGGACGCAGCCGTTGGGGAAGGGTATAAAGATATCCCTGCCCCTGCGACATTCCTGACAGTTCCTATGATGTGGTGTGATAAAATGCCTGCTATCATTAACGATCTGAAAATCAATTTTATGATGGTACTCCACGGGGAGGAAGAATACGAGTACTATCATCAGATCTACCCGGGGGATGTTATCACAGGCACGCCGAAGGTGGTCAAGATGGAAGAGAAGACGAGCAAATCCGGTGCGAAAATGGATATGATCACCATGGAGGTACTGTACACCAATCAGAAAGGCGAGGAAGTGGCCAAGGTCCGCTCACTGCTGGTTGAAAGGAAATAGGAGGGTTATTATTATGGCGCAGGAAATATATTATGAAGATGTCAATGTGGGCGATCCTATGCCCGAACTGGTTAAGGGGCCTCTTCAGAAACTTCAGCATGTACAGTATGCGGGGGCGTCAGGGGATTTCAATCCTCTACACACGGATGATGACTTTGCCAAAGCCGTCGGAATGAAGGATGGAGTTATCTGTCATGGCATGCTGATCATGGGTATTGTTGGACAGGCCATAACGGGATGGATTCCCAAAAAGAATCTGAAGAAGTTTGGTGTGCGGTTTGCCGGCATGACGAAACCAGGAAATACGATAACGGTAACCGGTGCGGTAACCGATAAGCGTGTAGCAGATGGGGATAATATCATCGTCTGTGAAGTTATCGCAAAAGACGAAAACGAAGATGTCAAAATAACAGGTCATTTCGAGGCGTCTCTCCCGAACAAATAGGAAAAAGGGAACATACCTGTTAAAAAACGATAAAGGAGGATCTGAGTATGTCGAAGATTGATTTTACAGGCAGGGTTGCTGTTGTAACAGGCGCCGGTGCAGGCCTGGGAAGATGCCACGCTATTGAATTCGCGAAGAGGGGGGCGAGGGTGGTGGTAAACGACCTTGGCGGCACAAGGGACGGAGTCGGGTCGAGTGACGCGGCGGCGGATAAAGTAGTTGAAGAGATAAAGGCCCTCGGCGGTGAAGCGGCACCGAACTATGACAATGTGGCGACTGTTGAAGGGGGAGAAAATTTAATCAAGACAGCCATTGACGCATTCGGCAAGGTTGATATCCTTGTAAATAACGCCGGCATTCTGAGGGACAGTGCCTTTCACAAGATGGAAGAGAAGAACTGGGATGCCGTTGTAGGGGTTCATTTAAGAGGTGCCTACTGCGTTACGAAACCGGCCTTTGTAAATATGCGTGAGAACGGGTATGGAAGAATCGTAATGACAACCTCGGGTGCCGGTCTGTTCGGTAACTTTGGACAGAGTAATTACGCCTCGGCAAAAGCGGGTCTTGCCGGACTGACCAATGTGCTGAAGCTTGAAGGCGCAAAGTACAATATCAAGACAAATGTGCTGATTCCCGTTGCCGCTTCAAGGCTTACGGAAGATGTCCTGCCGCCCGATCTTTTTGCCAAAATGAAACCGGATTTCATCACCCCGCTGGTACTCTATATGTGCTCCGAACAGTGTACGGATACCGGGTTTATGATTAATGCCGCCCTCGGTTATTACAGCAGAAGCGCGATAATGACCGGTCCGGGCGCGATACTCTCGGATGGAGTGAAAATCCCAGTTCCTGAGGAGATTATGGAAAATTGGGACAAGATTTCGAGTCTCGAAAATCCGAAATACTTTGATCAGCTTCTGGCCATGTTTGGTGAGCTGGGACCGCTGCTGAGCTGACGTGACATTGATGGTTTATAACTGGGCCGGGCGTTTTCGCCCGGCCTATTATTAGAGGTATAATAAAGCATGGAGACACCGCTGGACAAGGCCCGCAGAGACCCCGAGTCCATGAAGGCACGGATTTTAACTGCGGCACGCAGGATGTTTGGTGAATATGGCTTTCACGGAACAACCACAAGAATGATTGCCACGAAGGTCGGAATTGATATTTCCACGCTCCACTACCATTGGGGGAATAAGAAGGATCTGTATGAAGCCGTTATACTGGATATCAACCACGATCTCAGACAGAAGCTCAACCGGGTGGAAAAACAAATTCATGGCCGCCCTCTGGGGGAGAGGATTGAGATATCCATTGACCAGATAGCGGATTATCTGTTCGGCCATCCCGAGATACCAAATCTTATCCTTTATCGCTATTTCGGCCGTACGCGAGAGAAGGAAGGCCTCGATTTCATAGTTCCTGAATTCATTTCTGATATCGTGCGCTCAATGGGGCTCAGCACAGACGGAGAAGTAGCCTCATCCCGTGCCATGTTGGAGGTCTTGACTATTATGAATTCAATCTATGGCTTTATCTCCGGAGCGAACTTCTTCATGCCGATGGTCAATCTTCGTAAGAAAGAATATGTCGCCATGGTTAAAGAGACGCTGAAGTTCATGTATGTCCTTCCCTTCGCCCAAAATGAGGGGAGAACCAGATAGCGGAATGAAAAGAGGGGAAGACAATTAATGGGAATAATCCAATATTCCGAGGAGCACAGAATATTCAGAGAGAGTGTGAGAAGATATCTCGAAAAAGAAGTTATTCCGTGTGTGGAAGAATGGGAAGAGACCGGTATTGTGCCCAGGAGTGCCTGGAAGAAACTGGGTGATCAGGGTTTCTTGTGTATGGGTGTGTCGGAAAAGTATGGCGGATTAGGGGTCGATTTCCTGTATTCTGTTATTATGACTGAAGAAATGATGAAGACGAATCACGGGGGATTCTGTACGTTCCTCCATAGTGATATCGTAGTGCCCTATATTACCGCATACGGGTCGGAAGAACTGAAAAAGAAGTATCTTCCGGGGTGTATATCAGGCGATATTATCACGGCCGTTGCCATGACTGAACCGAATACAGGAAGCGACCTGGCCGCGATAAAGACAACGGCGGTGGAAGACGGGGATGATGTCATTATCAACGGACAGAAGACATTCATCAGTAACGGTATTAACTGCGGACTCTGTATTGTGGCCGTCAAAGCCCCGGCGATTGAGAGTCCCTATGCAGCCATGGATCTGTACGTGGTTGAAGAAGGTACTCCCGGCTTCGAAAAGGGAAAACAGATCAACAAGATAGGATTGCACAGCCAGGACACGGCGGAGCTCTATTTTACGGACTGTCGAGTTCCCATTGCGAACCGCCTTGGCGCGAAAGGAACCGGGTTCCTGCATCTTATGGAAAAGTTGCAGCAGGAACGCCTTATGGTGGCTATCAGTGCCGTTGCCGCGGCGGAGTACATGCTTGATATTACCATCGACTACTGTAGGGAGCGTACCGTCTTCGGCAAACCTATTTCCAAATTCCAACACAGTCAGTTCGAGATCGTGGAGATGGCGACGGAAATAAAACTGGGAAGAACCTTTCTGGACAAACTGATCGCGGAACATATGGAAGGAGCAAACGTGGTGGTGGAAGTTTCCATGGCGAAGTACTGGACCACAGAGATGGCCAATCGCGTTGCCGACCGTTGTCTCCAGCTTCACGGAGGCTATGGCTACTGTGAAGAGTATCCCATTGCTCGTGCCTGGCGGGATATCAGAGTTTCGCGTATATTTGCGGGAAGCAATGAAGTCATGAAGGGAATTGCGGCCAATTTCATGGGTCTGTAACGTCAGTTGCAACATTCTGCTTTATGAGAGAGAAGATGCCACCATGGTTAAAAAGGCACCGAGCCTCATGGACGCCCCGTCCTTCGAGCGAAATAAAGGGAAGAATTAGATAGCAGGTTAAAAGGAGAAGGCAATTAATGGAAATCATCCAATATTCCGACGAACATAGAATGTTCAGGGACAGTGTACGGAAATATCTCGAAAAAGAAGTTGTTCCATATATAGAAGAATGGGAGGAAGTGGGCATTACCCCCAAAAGTGCCTGGAAAAAGTTGGGTGATCAGGGATTTCTCTGTATGGACATACCGGAAGAGTATGGCGGACTCGGCGCCGATTTTCTCTACTCCGTCATCATGACGGAAGAGATGTCGAGAACCAACCATTCCGGACTCTGTACCGCCCTTCACAGTGATGTTGTCGTTCCCTATATCACGAGCTTCGGTTCCGAGGAACTGAAGAAAAAATATCTCCCGGGCTGTGTGTCGGGCGATACCATTGCCGCCGTTGCGATGACGGAACCCAACACGGGAAGCGACCTGGCCGCGATAAAGACAACGGCGGTGGAAGACGGGGATGATGTCATTATCAACGGTCAGAAAACCTTTATCAGTAACGGTATCAACTGCGGACTCTGTATTGTTGCCGCCCGGGACCCGAAGGTAGAAAGTTCCTATAACGCCATTGACCTCTATGTCGTTGAAGAGGGAACGCCCGGTTTCGAGAAGGGGAAACAGATCGAAAAAATCGGTTGGCACAGCCAGGATACGTCGGAACTCTACTTTACCGACTGCCGTGTTCCCATTGCAAACCGCCTCGGCGCGAAAGGCACCGGTTTCCTCCATCTTATGGCAAAACTTCAGCAGGAGCGGCTTATGGTGGCCATCGGGGCCGTTGCCGCGGCGGAGTACATGCTCGATATTACCATCGATTACTGTAAGGAACGCACTGTCTTCGGCAAACCTATTTCCAAGTTCCAACACAGCCAGTTCGAGATCGTGGAGATGGCGACGGAAATAAAGCTGGGAAGAACTTTCGTCGACAAGCTGGTCATGGACCATATGGAAGGGAAGAACGTGGTGGTGGAAGTTTCCATGGCGAAGTACTGGACCAGTGAAATGGCGTGTCGCGTTGCCGACCGTTGTCTCCAGCTTCACGGGGGTTATGGTTACTGCGAAGAGTATCCCATAGCCCGTGCCTGGAGAGATATCAGAGTTACGCGTATCTTTGCGGGAACCAATGAAATAATGAGGCAAATAGCGGCCAAGTTCATGGGTTTATAGGGAGGAGGGATTTCGTATAATTGTAATGTCACTAACATAAGAAAGGGGAGGAATGATAGTATGCCAGGTCCACTTAAAAGGTTGAAAATCCTCGATTTTACGACACTACTTCCGGGGCCATTTGCCACAATGAATCTTGCTGACCTGGGAGCGGAGGTCCTGCGCGTTATTTCAGGATCCCGGCCCGATATGGCGGTATTTGCGCCCCCCTTTCTTTCCGGTACAGAGATCTCATTTACTGTACCTTATATGCAGCGTGGCAAGCGCTGTATGACCTTGAATCTCAAAGACCCCCGCGCTGTTCAGATCGTCCATCAACTTATTTCCGAGTATGATATTCTGATAGAGCAGTTTCGTCCCGGCGTAATGGCGAAATTCGGCCTCGACTATGAAAGTCTCAAAAAGATAAACCCAGCCATCATTTACTGTTCCCTTACCGGATACGGGCAGGACAGCCCTATGAGTGGGAAGGCGGGACATGACATCAATTATCTGGCGCGTTCGGGGCTGATGTCTTATTCCGGAAAGAAAAATACCGGACCGAGTCTTATGGGAATGCAGATTGCCGACATTGCGTCAGGGTCATACAACGCGATCATAGGTATCCTTGCCGCTGTAGTTTGCAGAAATGAAACCGGGAAGGGACAATATATAGATATTTCCATGACCGATGGAGCGATTGCCTTCAATGCAATGGTGGGGGGAGCCTTTCTTGTGGATAACGAAGAGCCCGGGCGGGAAGGATTCCTTTTGAATGGCGGGTCACTGTACGATTTTTACGAGACGAATGACGGGAAATATATAAGCTTCGGTGGCATTGAACCTCAGTTTTTTGCCGCCTTCTGCCAGACTATCGGTCGTCCTGATCTGATCGAGTCAGGTGTGGCGCCTCAAAACCTTGAAGAGGTGAAACAGGAAGTCAGGGACATTATCCTGACAAAGACAAGAGATGAGTGGATGGATATATTTGATAACACGGATGCCTGCGTCGAGCCGGTACTTTCACTCTCCGAGGCGTTGAACGATCCCCATACGGAAAAGCGGAATATGGTAGTGGAGCTTGATCTTCCCTGGGGGGGGAAGATGCGGCAACTTGCCAATCCAATAAAATTTTCCGGGACACCGCAGGAATATGGGAAAGCCGGTATGCCCGCCGGTACTCATACAAAAGAGATTCTTCGTGAACTGAGGTATACCGACGGGGATATTGATGAGTTAGAAAAGGGGGGACTTTTTAATTAAACGAAGGTGGTGTATTTGTAAAGAATCTTTTCACAGTAAATCCAAGCAGTTTGGGAAAAAGATGCTGGTAGCGACCGGCGCGGCGGATACAGCGAAAACTGACTGATTGAAAGGAGAGTTAATATGGCAAACCTGATTGTTGATGCGAGGGACCAGAGGTTTGTGCTCTATGAAATGCTGGGAATCGAAGATCTGTGCGAGGGTCCCCGCTATGCGGATTTTTCCAGAGATGTTTTCGATATGATTTTGAACGAGGCGGAGAAGTTTGCCGCCGAGGAAATGTTTCCGACACTTGTCGAGTCTGACAGAGAAGGCTGCTGACTCGAAAACGGTGAAATATTTGTACCCAAATCCTTCCACCGCCTCTACAGGCTTTTTTGCGAGGGTGGATGGGGTGCCATGAGTAAATCTCCCGAAGTCGGAGGACAGGGATTTCCCTACGTGATGTCAACGTCGGCGAATGAATGGTTTATCCATAACCTGGGTTTTATTGTCCTGGGATTCCTCGGTCAAGGGGCGGCACACCTTATCGAGATATATGGATCGGAGGAACTGAAGGCCAAATACCTGCCGAAGATGGTTTCCGGTGAATGGAACGGTACCATGTGCCTCACAGAGCCTAATGCCGGATCTGACCTGGGCAATATGAGCACCAAAGCCATAAGGCAGCCCGATGGTTCATTCAAGATTAAGGGAACCAAGTCATTTATTACCGGTCTTGACCAGGATCTGACGGAAAATATCATTCATCCCGTTCTGGCGCGTATTGAGGGGGACCCCGCCGGTACAAAGGGCATCTCTATCTTTCTCGTCCCGAAATATATTGTAAATGATGATGGAACGCTGGGAAGGCGCAACGACTATGAAATCGCAAAGATAGAAGAAAAAATGGGATTTCACGGTGCACCCACGGGCACAATGAATTTTGGAGACAATGACGAGTGTTACGGGGAACTCCTCGGCGGGGAACGTCAGGGCATAAAAGTCATGTTCCAGATGATGAACGAGGCGAGAATCGGTACGGGAATGCAGGGAGTCGGAAGCGCATCCATCGCATACCTTCACGCGCTCCAGTACGCAAAGGAGAGGATCCAGGGATCATCCCTCGAAAATTTCAGGGATCCGGACGCACCCAAAGTTCCCATTATCAAACATCCTGACGTGCGACGCATGCTCCTCTGGATGAAGTCAAGTGTGGATAGCATGAGGGCGATGGTCTACTTTGCCGCCTACGCAGTGGACAGGGAAGTGATTGCCGGGGACGAAGCCGAGAAGGACAAGTGGCATGGATTTCTGGAGATACTCACACCCATTGTCAAGGCGTACTGTTCCGATGTGGGCTTCAAGGTGACGGAGCAGGCCATTCAGGTGTACGGCGGGTACGGCTACTGCTCCGAATATCCTGTGGAACAGTTTATGCGGGACGAGAAGATTGCCTCCATTTATGAGGGCGCCAACGGTGTTCAGGCCCTTGATCTGGTTGGGCGTAAACTTGGCATGAAGAAGGGCTCCTATTTCATGAATCTCTTGATGGAGATGGGTGGCACCGTTGCGAAGTACAAAGAGATTCCCGGTCTTTCCGACCTGGCCGAGGATGTCCAGGCTGGTGTGAACCTGTTGGGAGAGGTGGGACTGTTTTTTGCCAACTGCGGCAGGGAGGGCAAGTTTATGGTTCCCGTGGGCCATGCCTATCCATTTTTGATGATGATGGGAAAAATAGTGTCGGGCTGGTTGATGTTGTGGCAGGCAGGAATTGCGCGGGAGAAGCTTGACGCGCTTGTGAAGGAGAGTGGCGTCGATTCCTCTGATAAGGCTGGCTGGGGCGGGTTTGTGAAGGATAACAGGGATGCCGCGTTTTACGAGGGTAAGGTATTGAGTGCCCGGTATCTTATTAAGAATGTACTCCCCGAGGCAGAGGCCGCCGCGAAGGCGATCAAGAGCGAAGATCTGTCCATTTTGGAAATTGTCGACGAAAGTTTCGCGTAGTAAAACGAAAGGAGAGAGGTGTGCTATGAGTCGAGAGGATGTGTTCAAGATTGAAAAGGAGGGGTACATTGCGTGGCTGACCTTTAATCGGCCGAAAGAGCGAAATACGATGACCTTTGAATTTTTCGACGAATTGCAGAAGATAATGGTGGAATTTGATGAAGATCCCGAGGTGCGGATTATTGTTATAAAGGCCGAAGGGAAGAGCTTTACGGCGGGACTCGATCTTGTAGCGGCGCAGGAACTCATGGGTGACGGTTCGGCCGCCTGGCGTGAATCCCTGAGAAGGAGGATATCTTCGCTTCAGAAAAGCATGACTGCTGTTGAAAAGTGTCTGAAACCGGTGATCGCCGCGGTTCACGGCCATTGTGTCGGAGGCGGGATTGATCTGACGAGTGCCTGCGACATTCGCTATGCCTCGAACGATGCGATCTTCTCGATCCGTGAGACGAGAATCGGTATCATCGCCGATATCGGTACACTGCAGCGTATGCCGCACATCACCGGTCATGGCTGGTTCCGGGAACTTGCCCTCACGGGTCGTGACTTTGGGGGCGAAGAAGCCCTGAAGATTGGATTTATCACGAAACTCTTTGATGATCAGGAAAGTCTCTATGCCGGGGTCAAGGAACTGGCTGAAGAACTTGCAAAGCTGTCACCGTTGACCGTTCAGGGTGTGAAG
This sequence comes from uncultured Syntrophaceae bacterium, assembly GCA_964610735.1. GTDB lineage: Bacteria > Desulfobacterota > Syntrophia > Syntrophales > UBA2210 > UBA2210. Next base: position 33,821 of record CAZSYH010000010.1, read on the forward strand.
GAAGTTATCAATTACAGCCGCGATAACGGAGTGTATGCGGGGCTTGACTATATTGCCCAGAAAAATGCTGCCGCCGTACCGAGTGAAGATCTGATGGAAGCGGTGACGGCAATGTGGGAAAAAAGGGAGCCGATATTCAAGGGGAATTAGCCTTACCGGTGACCTGGGGAGAGATGGTTACGGCCGAGATCATAAAATCATTCGGAAGTGAGGTCTCCGAAGAGGAAATTATTGCCTACAGTCGTGACAATATTGCTCACTTTAAGGCACCGAAAAAGGTCTTCTTTGCTGACAGTTTTCCCATGACACCCACAGGCAAAGTGACGAAATATGTCCTGGTGGAGGAATATTCAAAGGGGTAGTGTCATGTGTCAACTATACTCTGTCATTTCGAAGGAGTCTCCACGACTGAGAAATCTTAGATTTTCCCCTGCGGTCGAAATGACATTTCTTGATTGACACGACAGTAGATTGTCTCCAGTTGTAGTGGAAATGGAGGGAGCATTTATTTGAAACATTAACGAAAGGAGGAAGAGATCATGTCTTTTGAAAGAAGCTGGCATAAGTCGTATGCGCCGGGGGTACCTGCCGAGGTTGATATCGAAAAAATTACCATGGCCGAGGTGCTTACACAAAGCGCCAGGAAGTACCCAAACCGTGTAGCCTTTATCTACATGGGAACAAAGATTACGTTCCGGGAGCTCGAAAGACTGGTAAACCGTTTTACCCGGGCGTTTCTAGATCTTGGTGTAAGGCCTGGTGACAAGGTCGCCATGCTGCTTCCCAATATACCGCAGATTATCATCGCCGATCATGCCACGTACAGAGTAGGCGCGGTGACGGCTATGACCAACCCACTCTATACGGAAAGTGAGCTGGAACATCAGCTTAATGATTCCGATGCCACAGTCTTGGTGACCCTCGATCTTCTGCTTCCGCGTGCGCTTAAACTGAAGGATAGAACAAAGATTAAAACCATCATTACGTGCCATATCAACGATTACCTGCCCTTTCCGATAAAACAGTTATTCCCGTTTGTTAAAAAAGGCATGTACCGGAAGGTAGAATCTCAGGAGGGCGTCTATCAGTTTATGGATCTGATCAAGAGGTATTCCGATGATCCCGTTGAAAATCTGGCAAAGTGGGAGGATGTGGCAGCCCTGATCTATACGGGGGGTACAACGGGTGTCAGCAAGGGGGCCATGCTGACCCACGCGAATATATCCGGTATAATGCAGCAGTTTGCCGTGTGGTTTCCCGATCTGAAGGATACGGAACAGTGTCTGATGGGAATCTATCCCGTATTTCACTCGGCTGGATATTCGGTAAGTCAGAACATGCCGATAATGAATGGATGGTCATGTATTCTCGTTCCGAAACCGGAGCCGGATCAGATAGTTGACATGCTTCAGAAGTTCAAACCCACATTCCTCCCCGGTGTTCCCACAATTTATACAGGGCTCCTGAGAAACAAGAAATTCAGAGAGATGGATCTTTCCTTCGTGAAGGGATACTTCGGTGGGGCCGCCCCGCTTCCTGATGATACACTCAATCAGTTGAGGGAACTGCATGGCGCGATTATCTATGATGTCTTCGGGGCAACGGAAAACACCGCTTTTGCTACGATGACGCCTTGGGGAGGAAAGGTTAAAAGGGGAACAGTTGGCCTTCCCATGCCGAATACGGATTTGAGGATCGTTGATATAGAAACGGGAACGAAGGAGCTTCCTATTGGTGAGGCTGGTGAAATCTGCATAAAGGGGCCCCAGATCATGGAGGGGTATTACAAGAAGCCGGAAGAGACGGCGGCCACAATAAGGGACGGCTGGTTTTATATGGGAGACATCGGGTATCTTGACGAGGATGGTTATTTGACCATTTCAGACAGGAAAAAAGACCTGATCGTTGCAAGCGGTTTCAATGTCTATCCGAATGAGATAGACGACATTCTCTTTTCCCATCCCAAAATCCTCGAAGCGTGCTGCATAGGTATCCCCGATGAGTACAGGGGAGAGACTGTCAAGGCTTACATTGTGGTTCAGCCGGGAGAATTTCTGACGAAGGAAGAGGTCGTCTCCTATTGTAAGGAGAAACTTACTGCCTATAAGGTGCCCAAAGAAGTCGAGTTCATCAATGAACTTCCCAAAAGCGCCATTGGCAAGATCTTGAGAAGAAAACTCAGAGAGATAGATGAAAAAAAGAGAGAAGGAAAACAATGACAAACGATATGAAAAAATTCAACACATTTATCTTTGAAGAGGTGGAGCCATCCATAGGCCTGGTAACGTTGAATCGGCCGGAACAGCGGAATGCTCAAAATGTCGAGATGTTGGCTGAGTTTGAGGAGCTATTTCGGATTCTGTCTGATTACGAGAGCACGCTCAAGGTGCTGATAATCACTGGGTCGGGAAAGGCCTATTGCTCTGGCGCAGATCTCAATGATGCGATGTCCCATAAAGATACGGATGCCTTTGCCGACCCTGAGCTCTTTCTCAAGATTGTTCAGGAGAGATATGCCAACCTGATTCTCGGCATGAGAAAGATCCCTCAGCCCATAATATCGGCTGTGAACGGTCCGGCGGCCGGGGGAGGCTTTGCCATGACACTTGCCAGCGACATTCGAGTTGCTTCGCCTGAAGCCTGTTTTATCGCTTCTTTTATCAATATCGGGCTTTCAGGAGGAGAGCTGGGGTGCTCTTATTATTTGCCTCGTCTCGTGGGTCTCGCGCGGGCCAGTGAGATTCTGCTTACCGGGAGAAAGGTGTGGGCGGAAGAAGCGGAACGGATCGGTCTCGTGAACAAAGTGGTCCCGCGTGAGCAGTTGTTAGAGGAAGCCCTGTCATGCGCGCGCATGATGACTGAAAAGAGTTTCGGGGCGCTGAAGCTGACCAAGCGTGTCCTCGATCAGAATATCGATGCGCCTTCACTTGAGGCGGCCGTTAACGTGGAAAACCGTAATCAAGCGATAATGGTCTTCTCGGGTGAGTTTTTTAAGCTCATACAATCTTTCAGTAAGAGCTAAGATCCGAAGATCTGATTGTCGAGGGGAAAAAGCACACTGCGGGATATCTGCGGGACCATGTTCCCGGTCATTGCAAGGAACAGGGCAACACGGTAAGCTGTACTAATTATGAAGGGTTAGTTATTGTTTCATCCCGATTCCATTGGGATGAAACAATAACATTACGGGTATTATGCAAAACCCTCATTACCTTGCTTAATATGGGGGTTTTTTTGCGAAATCTTTTTAAGGGAAGGGTGGAGACAGATGGCACAAAAGTATCTTGTTGATATGAGGGATATCCAGTTTAATCTGTTTGAATTTCTGGAGATCGAGAAGTTGAGTCAATACCCTCAATATGAAGGTTTTGACAGGGATATCTATGAAGACACGATAATGCTTGCGGAGAAGGTTGCCGTGGAACAGATTTTTCCCGCAAATGTGGCGGGGCATAAAGAGGGGTGTATCTATGACAGGGAGGCAAAGTCGGTCCGGCTTCCTTCGGGATATAAGAATGCCTCTCGTGCCCTGCTGGAGGCGGGATTTTTATCAATCTCCGATGATCCGGCTATTGACGGCGCGGGAATGCCCCTGGCGATTCAATCGTCCTGCTGGGAAATATTTTGCGGTGCCGGTGGAGCCCTCATGCTCTTTTTCATGCTGAATCACGGCGCGGCAATCATGATTCAGAATTACGGGAATGAGGAGCAGAAAAAGCTCTATGTTCCCAGGATACTCTCCGGTGAATGGGGTGGAACCATGTGTCTGACGGAACCGGAGGCGGGTTCCGATGTGGGTGCATTGAAATCAAAGGCCCTGAGACAACCGGAGGGAACCTATCTCATCACGGGTCAGAAGTGTTTTATTACAAATGGTGATCAGGATATTACGAAGCAGATTATATATCCCGTCCTCGCACGGGTGGAAGGAGATCCTCCCGGACCAAAGGGGGTTTCTCTTTTTCTCGTTCCCAAATATCTCATAAACGATGATGGAACCCTCGGTGAGCGAAACGATGTGTTCTGTGCCGGTATAGAGGAAAAAATGGGTGCACACGGCGCGGCGACATGTTCAATGTCTTTCGGAGACAGCGAAAAATGCACAGGGTACCTTCTCGGAGAGCAGGGAAGGGGTCTTAACAATATGTTTAAGATGCTGAATGAAACCCGGCTTGAGGTGGGTATCATGGCGCTTGGCGGTTCCAGCGCCTCCTATATGCAGGCCGTTGATTATGCAAAGACAAGAATCCAGGGGGTTCATGTAACGCAAATGTTTGATGCCAAGGCACCTAGGGTGCCCATCATCCAGCATCCAGATGTAATGAGAATGCTCCTGTGGATGAAATCATATGTGGAAGCGGAAAGGATGTTGTCCAGTTATATATCCCAGCAGATAACTCTTCAGCATCTGCTCGATGGAGAAGACGCGAAAGAGGCAAGGGCCATAGTGGACATCATTGTTCCCATAATGAAGGCGGGGAATTCAGATATGGCCTGGCTGATTACGGCAGAGGCGATACAGGTTCATGGTGGTTACGGTTATTGCTCCGAGTATCCGGTAGAACAGTTTGCCGTTGATTGCAAGTCACTCTCCATAGTTGAAGGAACGAACGGAATCCAGTCTCTCGACCTGGTTATGCGTAAAATCCTGATGAACCCTGGGCAATACAACTATGGTCTTTTGAAGAAAAGAATCCTCGAAACCGTTCACAATGCCCGTGGGATTGTCGACGATATATATCTCGAATCTGTCACCGATGGTGTTGAACAACTTGATGAAGTGATTGATCGTATGAAGGAATATATGGGCTCCGGCAATTTCGTCACCCTTCTTCTGAGTGTGGATCCAATTCGAAAGGCGGTTTTTGATCTTGTGCTGGCATGGATGCACCTCTGGAGCCTGACGATTACGAAACCCAGACTGAAGAGTCTTGCCGGCAATTCCACAGGCGATGAACTGAACAATGTTCTTGCCGAAGACAGGGAATCGGCCTTTTATTACGGCAAGATCATGGCATCGGAATTCTGGCTTGCCACGGAATTTCCGAAGTATTCTGGAAAAATCAGTGCCATTTTTCGCACTGAGAAGGTGGACATCTCAGCAGCATGTTTCTGAGCAAAGAAGCCGGATCTTTTTACGACTTTATTGCTTTTATAAAGTCGGTAATTCCAATAAAATGCAATAGCATACAGATTACGAGTGTTTCAAACGGGTGCGATCCTGTTAATAAAATAGAAAATGGAGGATGTCGAATGGAGGTATATGGAAAGGACAAAGACCTTAATGCCTTTTTCGGGCTCGTATCCGAGAGGCAGGAGCGCGTAAAGCGAGCGTCGCCATTGCCGGATATGGAAGATCCAATAAGCGATCTGTCACGGATGCTCCACCCGGAGGGGATGCGGCTCGTTGTCAGTGTTGTCAGGGATGAAACTCCTTCAGTGAAGACGTTTCGCCTTGAGCCCGCCGCGGGATCCGGTGCGGGGCTGCCTGTCTTTCGTCCGGGGCAGTATGTAAGCCTGAAGACAAAGATCGGTGACGCGTGGATAACCAGACCCTACTCCATATCGTCGTCTCCCTCTGACGTGTTATCTTCCGGCTATTATGAACTGACGATCCAGAAAAAAGAGGGGGGTTTCTTCACGGGACATATATGGGATCTCTGGAAAGAGGGAACGGTTGTTGATCTGTCCGGGCCGCATGGCAATTTTTATCATGATTCCCTCCGTGACAGCTATGATATTGTTGCCATTGCGGGGGGAAGCGGTATAACTCCGATTCGCTCCATGGTGCGCGAGATATTCGCCGGAGACCTTGACGCGAAGATAACCCTGCTGTACGGAATACGCACACCCGATTGCGCGGTCTTCTCGGAAGAATTTGATATGTACGCCGCAAGAGAGCCAGAGAGATTCAGAGTTATCTATGTGTGCAGTGAGCCGGACGACACATGGAGAGGTCCTGCCGGGTTCATAACTGCCTCGTGCATAATGGAGCACGCGGGGGATGTGAAGGGGAAGACCTTTTTCGTGTGTGGCCCCCGGGAGATGTATGGATTCCTTGACAGGGAGCTGAACGCGCTGGATATTCCGCGAAGGCGGATCAGAAAAGAAGCTTCCGGTGAGCCGGTTGATATCGCGTCGGAACCGGAATTTCCTGTCGAGACAAAGGAGATGACATTTTCCCTTGTGGTTCACATGGGAAACGAGGCCCGGACCATATCCGCAAAGGCTGTGGACACGATCCTTGTATCTCTGGAGAAGGCGGGCATCGGTCCGGATTCGCAGTGCCGTTCCGGAGAGTGCGGCCTGTGCCGGTCACTCCTGATGGCCGGAGATGTGTTTGTAAGGCCCGATGGAGACGGCAGGAGGACGGCTGACAAGAAGTTCGGCTACATCCATCCCTGTTCATCCTATCCCGTCTCCGATCTCGAGATCAGGATTCCCCTGACCGGCGACGTTGTGACGGCTAAAAACGGGAACAGTTCCTGGAATTCTGACGGAGGGACAACGATATGAATGAAAACATAAAAAACAACCCGCATTTTGATTCGTATTACGATGCTGTGGTGATAGGCGCGGGGAATGGAGGCCTTTCCGCCGCTCTGCAGTTGTCCATCGATAATGTAAGGGTTCTTCTGCTGGAGCAGCATAACCTGCCGGGAGGATTTGCCACCAGTTTTGTACGGGGACGTTTCGAGTTTGAACCATCCCTTCACGAATTGTCAAATGTCGGGTCCGGGCAGGATAAAGGCTTCATGAGAAAATTTCTGCAGGATAAGGGAGGCGTGGATGTCGAATTCATACCTGTCCCGGAGGCGTATCACCTGATCCTGACCGATGAAGGAATTAACATAAAGATTCCCTTCGGGATTGAAAAATTCATAGAAACAATTGCCGCGGCAGTGCCGGGGAGCAGAGAACCCCTTGAAAGATACATGCAGACATGCAAAGAGACATTCGGCGCCATAGGTTATATAGGCAGAATGAACGGCGTGCCTGATCCGAAGGTTCTGATGGAGGAATATCCGTCTTTCATGGTGACGGCGGGGTATACGGTGAAGCAGGTAACAGACACCTTCGGGATACCGGACAGGGCGCTGGAGATGATATATCCCTACTGGTCTTATCTCGGCATCCCGGTCAACCGGCTGTCTTTTACTATATGGGCGCTGGTACTCTATAATTACATCCTGAAAGGCGCGCACATTCCGCGCTACACGTCGCACGGTATGTCCGCGGCCATTGACGCGAGGATCAGGGAATTGGGCGGAAGGACGGAGTACAGCACAAGGGTGAAGAAGATCTTTGTGGAAGAAGGCCGGGTTGTCGGTGTGGAGACTGCTGCCGGTGAACGTATCGGCGCGTCTTATGTGATAGCCAACCTGTCCCCGAATATTGTATATGGCAGTCTTGTCGATGACAGAAACAATGTCCCCGAAGAGGCGTACAGGCTGATTAATGCCCGGAAGATCGGCGCCAGCGCCTTTGTTGTGTACCTGGGGCTTGATGCCTCGCCGGACGAACTGGGCATCGAAAGTTACGGGTATTTCATCGGTGCTTCCATGGACACCGAAAAATCCTATAAAAACTTCTTTACCTTCGAGGCGCCGGAGATGCAGGCCACGATATGCCTGAACAGGGCGATCCCCGATTGTTCCCCTCCCGGCACCACCATTCTTTCCATGACCGCCCTGGCCGGGCCCGATACATGGAAGGATGTCAGGCCGGAGAATTATGTGCGGTTCAAACAGGAATTCGCAAAGGTAATGATTGACCAGTTCAGTGAGGCGGTGGGGGCGCCCCTGTCCGACCATATTGAGGAGATCGAGATTGCCACTCCTCAAACCTTTGCGCGTTATACCGGCGCCTTCAAGGGTTCCATATATGCCTACGAGCAGGATCCGTGGGATTCCGTTGTGGCAAGATCAATGTCGGGACCGCAGGAACGGTATATCAAGGGGCTGGATTTTGCCGGCGGATACGCCTCGATAGGGCATGGCTATGAATCAGCATTCCTGTCGGGCCGCATAGCCGCGCAGATGGCCCTGAAAAAAATAAAAAGATAAAAAAAGAAAAAGGAGAGGTGAATGATAAAGACTGAGATTACTGAGATGTTTGGTGTGAAATACCCCATTATGTGCGGCGCGATGATGTGGCTGTGCAAGCCTTCCCTCTGCGCGGCGATATCCAACGCCGGAGCCATAGGCGATATTACCGCGGCCAACTATGAGGCTGAAGAGGACTTCAGGGCCGCGATAAACGAAACGCGCAGGCTTACGGATAAACCCTTTATGGTGAGTGTCACCATACTGCCGTCGATTCGCATTACCGCCGAACATTACAAAATGTATCTTCGTGTCTGCGCGGAGGAACAGGTAGCGGGTGTGGAGATATCGGGTGCTCCGATCGACAAGGCCTGTGGCATGGAATATATTGAAATGCTCAAGAAGGCCGGGGTCAAAATGTTTCACAAGGTGGGTTCGGTTCGCCACGCGATTCACGCCGAAAAAGTGGGATATGACGGAATATACGCCGCGGGCATTGAAGAAGGGGGACATCCCCTGAATGACGATGTCTCTACCATGGTGCTCACTCCGAGAATTGTGGAAGAGGTAAAACTGCCGGTGGTTACCGTGGGGGGGATCGCGAACGGCAGGACGATGGCGGCGGCCATGATGCTGGGTGCGCAGGGAGTGATGATGGCCACGCGCTTCATGGCGACCTATGAGTGTAACATACATAACAATATAAAGGATAAACTCATCAACAGTCAGGAAAATGATACAACGCTCATCTGCAAATCCATCGGCCTCCAGGCCCGGGCGTTGAAAAACAAGAATGTGAGTGATGTTCTGGATATTGAAGCAAAGGGGGGAGGCCTTGGGGCGATTATTCCCCTGATTACCGGGGCAAGAATAGCGGAGGCATGGGAAACAGGAGATGTGGATATGGCCCCCATGATGGTGGGACAGTCGGTGGGCCTTGTTCACAACACCATGACCTGCAAAGAACTCGTAGAGGGAATGATGAAAGAGGCCGAGGAGCAGATAGCCCTTGTGTCCGGGAAATTTTAAATTTTCAGAATATCCAAAGGGGGGAAACCAATGGATTACACCACTATTACGTTTGAACGTGAAGGTCCGATCGGAATCATTACACTGAACCGCCCCGACTCGCTCAATGCCATCAATTTCAACATGCGGGACGAGTTTCGCCGCTGCCTGAAAGAGCGTATGGATGACCTGGATACGAGGGTGCTCATCCTCACGGGCGCGGGACGGGGATTCTGCGCGGGTCTGGACATCGGGGACCCGGAGATTATGAGTCCCAAGGATGGCTACACGCCGAAATCGGCCTATGAGAACCAGCGTCTTTATTCCGGTTTCATTCTTCTCATGAGACAGATTCCTCAGCCGATCATCGGGGCGTTCAACGGCGTGGCAGTGGGGGCGGGATTCTCCATTGCCATGGCCTGTGATGTACGGCTTGGAGTACCGAAGACGCGATTCCAGGGGGCATATATCAACCTGGGCTTCGGCGGTGCCGATATGGGGTCGTCGTGGCTCCTGCCGCGTGCCATAGGAACGGGGAACGCGGCGCGGTATCTCCTGACGGGTGATTTTATGAATGCCACCGAGGCCCTCAGGATGGGATTTCTCCAGTCGATTCTGGAACCGGAAAACCTGATGGACGAGGCAATGGACATGGCCCGGAATATGGCGAGCAAGTCACCCCTGGGCCTCAGGGTTACGAAAGAAGCGCTGAACCGGAACACGGGAGGGATGAGTCTGGAAGACGCTATCAGTCTGGAAGACCGGAATCAGGCCTTGACCATCATGCAGATCGTTATGGGGAAATAGATACCGTCCGGCTTGCCGGAGGGTATCTAAGAATTACTCTTCGAAGGCGCTCACGTATAACATCATCTAAAAAGGAGGACTCGTTCATGGCTCAAACCTTTATCAGCATGAGAAACTTGAGATTCATGCTCTACGAAATGTTTGATGTGGAATCGCTCACCGCGTACCCTTTCTTTGCCGATCACAGCCGAGAAGTCTTCGACATGGTCCTGGACACGGGAATGAGAATGGGAAAGGAAATTCTCTTTCCCGCGTTCACCGAAATGGATAAGCAGCAGCCCGAATTTACGGGAACCACCGTGAAGGTCCATCCCGTTGTCGAAACGGTCATGAAGGCCTGCGGGGAAGGGGGATGGATCGGAGCACACGCGGCCTATGAAATGGGTGGACAGCAGATACCGATGAGCGTGATGACGGCCTTCCGGGGGATCTTTTCGGCGGCCAATTATTCAGCCTGTGTCTATCCCTTTCTCACCACCGGAGCGGCCCATCTGGTCATGTCTTTCGGTTCTCAGGAATTGATCGATGCCTATGTGCCGAAGATGTTTGGCGGCCAGTGGCAGGGAACCATGGCCCTCACGGAACCGCAGGCTGGTTCATCGCTGACGGATGTTGCCACCACGGCCTGTCCCACAGACGAAGGATATTATACGATCAAAGGGCAGAAGATATTTATCTCCTGCGCCGAATATGACTCTATCGAGAACGTGGTCAATCTCATGCTCGCGCGTATCGAAGGCGCGCCGATAGGCATCAGGGGAATATCACTTTTTGTCGTCCCAAACAAAAGACTGAATGAACAGGGCGAACTGGTATTCAATGATGTGGCCTGTGCCGGAATATTCCATAAACTGGGTTATCGCGGCGCACCCATCACGCAGCTCAGCCTCGGAGAGAACGACGACTGCCGCGGCTGGCTCGTGGGAGAGCCCCATAAGGGTATCAGGTATATGTTCCAGATGATGAACGAGGCGCGGATCGACGTGGGAATGGGGGCGGTCGCTATTGCCTCCGCCGCCTATTACGCGGCCCTCGAGTATACGAAGGAGAGGCTTCAGGGAAGAAAGATCACATCGAAAGATCCGGCCGAACCGCAGATGCCGATTATCGAACACGCCGACGTCAAACGGATGCTCCTATTCCAGAAGGCTATCGTGGAGGGTTCTCTTTCTCTGATTTTCCAGTGTTCCAAATATACCGATCTGATTACGGTCCTTGAAGCGGGAGAAGAAAAGGAAAAGAATGAACTGCTCCTGGAGATCCTCACGCCGATAGCAAAGACCTATCCCTCGGAGATGGGTGTCCTCTCATGCAGCCAGGGGCTCCAGTGTCTGGGCGGCTATGGGTACTGCGATGAGTTTCCACTGGAACAGTACTACCGCGACGTGCGCATTCATCCCATTCACGAGGGAACCACGGGAATCCAGGGGATGGACCTTCTGGGCCGGAAAATGGTTATGAAGAACGGTAAGGCCCTTTTCCTCTACCTTGAGGAAGTGGGAAGCACAATTGCCGCGGCGAAAGGAATAGGTGAATTGGCGCCTCATGCGGAAAAACTGAGCGAGGCCCTGGAGTTGCTGAAAGAAGTTGCCCAGAGCCTGACGGAACTTGCCCTCAAGGGAGAGATTGAAATCTTTCTGGCCGACGCGACACTGTTTCTTGAATTCTTCGGTATCATTGCCATCGCCTGGCAATGGCTTCTCCAGGCCCTCAAGGCACATGAGGCCCTTGCGGGGGCTTCCGAGGACGACGAAACAGATTTTTACCGCGGGAAACTCCATACCTTCCGTTACTTCTTCGAATACGAACTGCCGAAGATTCAGGGACTTGCCGTGCGGCTGAAAAACAGCGGCGACGGGCTTACCGTCTCCATGAGGCCGGAGTATTTCAGCGAATAGCTTTGACGCATTCGTAAAAAGTCTGACATTCCCGCGTAGGCGGGAATCCATGGAGTGCTAAGTACTTGAAAACACTGGATTCACATCTTCATGGGAATGACAAAATTGTGCATATCTCGACTCTTTACGAGACCATCAGCTTTAAGAACGGCACAAAAAACAAGGAGGTTCGATATGAGTGGTTCGATTAAAATTCTGGTTAAATGCCCCGCTTGTGGCAAATCCCTTGTGAATCCTGATGTCAGGATTGATGATCTTCCTTCAATAGATCTTGAAAAAAAGACCGAAAAAAAGTCAGGTCATATTCATCTGAGTCAGATTTACGGCAGTTATAACAAAAAATTTGATGGCGTGGATGACATTGAAGGTGCTATTTGCAGCCTGTTCTGCCCGCACTGCGGCAATCCTTTTCCTGTGTATCAAACATGTGAATGCAAGGAGCCCATAGTTGGATTTCAATTACAGGCGGGGGGGGCCATAAAAGTTTGTTCCCGCAACGGGTGCAAAAACCATTCACTGGAGTTCGCAAATGTGAACGATACCTTTGAATTATTTCAGAGCCAGCACAAGACAGGTTTGAGCTGAGTCGGTAAGCATAAATAACTCATACACCTTGTTTGTCCTTTTGCTTGTTTTCTGTGTTGTG
>CAZSYH010000011.1:0-46013 GCA_964610735.1 uncultured Syntrophaceae bacterium
TTTGATAACCATATCAATGTGATGCGTTTTATCTAAAGAGACACCTCCCCAACCATAGCAGGAGATGCTATGGTCCAGTTTGAAACAAACTATAAGGATCTAGGAGGTGTCAAATGAGAACTTACGCCGGAATCGATTTACATTCAACCAATAATTATATCGGTATCATCAACGATAAAGATCAACGGCTCTTTAAAAAACGACTGCCCAATGATCTGGATGTCATACTCTCCGCATTGGAACCGTTTCAACAGGACCTTCACGGCATTGTTGTAGAATCCACCTACAACTGGTACTGGCTGGTGGACGGCCTACAGGAACATGGATATACACTCCATCTGGCCAATCCGTCTGCAATCAAACAGTATGAAGGCCTGAAACATACCGATGACAAGTGGGATTCATTCTGGCTTGCTCATCTGTTACGTTTAAATATTTTACCTGAAGGATATGTTTATCCGAAAGAAGAAAGGCCTGTGCGGGATCTGCTTCGCAGGAGAATGATGCTGGTAAGACAGCGAACCACTCATATATTAAGTCTACAGAGCATGATTACCAGGAATCTCGGCATAAATATGCCAGGCAGAACAATAAAAAGCCTTACTGGAGACGATATCAAACACCTGTTCAAAGATCCCTGTCTCGTACTGGCAGCTACCAACAGCATCTCGATCATGAAGTTCTTGAAAGAGAAGATTCGCCTTATCGAACAGTCAGTTCTTTCGCGGGTCAAACTACGCAAAGAGTTTGCGCCACTGCTTACGCTCCCAGGGGTTGGAAAGATTCTGGGTCTGACCATTATGCTGGAAGTGGATAACATCAATCGTTTTCCGAAAGTAGGCAACTATTCATCATACTCCCGATGTGTGAAGAGTGAACGGATTTCGAACGGGAAGAAGAAAGGTACCGGCAACACCAAAAACGGCAACAAGTATCTTTCCTGGGCATATGTGGAAGCGGTACATCATGCGATACGATCATATCCATATGCCAAAAGTTTCTACCAGCGGAAAAAGGCACAGACAAACGGTATAGTCGCGGTTAAGGCACTGAGTAACAAACTCTGTCGTGCATCGTATTATGTCATGCGTGATCAGGTGCCGTTTGATAAAGAGAAACTGTTTCGATCATGAAAACGGCTGCAGCAGCGAGCCGGTATAGGGGTTGGTGAAAATCCATAAGATTTGATTGGAAACTGCTGCACCCACAGATATACAGGTACTGTTTTGTTTTATTACTATCTGATTCGCCTATGTCGTGAGCCTTCATGGGGTTGGTTAATAACCATAAGATCTGTGACATAATAATTGGACACGGCATGGAACCGATGGTTTTCTGGGGTCCGGAAATGGACCAGGGGCTGATGTCATAATATAACAGCCTTGATCCCGATGGGTGACTGGTGCGTATCAGAAATACATTGATCGCGAACCGATAAGATTGAAGTAACGGGTACGAATGGAAGGATAAAGCGAACCTGTGCCGATGCGTCCACTTGATGGCCAAGCAAAAAAAAAGAATGCTATTTTTGTAATGGAGAGGTGTGTTTTTTACTTGACCTCACCTTGAATGGGTGACCCCTTTCACCCCATTGACAAAAAGATTCGTCCAGATATATAATCACCCAATTCGTGTTGTTCCCGGTCAAGCCGGCAAAGTACCACGAATGAAGATGGGATTATTAATCTATGGATTTAAAAAACAGCGCACTTATTCTCGAAGGTGGAGGGTTCCGGGGGATCTACACGTCGGGTGTCCTTCGCTTCTTTATGGATCAAAGACTCTTCCTTCCCTACGTGATAGGTGTTTCCATGGGAGCTTGTAACGCCGCGAACTATGTCTCCCGCCAGCCAGAAAGAAGTCGCATTGTTAATACACGGTTTGTCAATGACTCCCGCTATCTCAGTTATCTTCGCCTGTTGACTGGAGGCGAACTTTTCGGCACAAAGTTCATTTTTGATACGATTCCCAATTCGCTGGTCCCCTTCGATTATCAAACCTTCAGAGAAAGCGACGTAAAGTGTATCTCTGTCACTACGGACTGCAAGACCGGCGAAGCGCTTTATTTTGAGAAGAGCGAATTTGGAGATGATTATATCTCAATACTCCAGGCATCCACCTGTTTACCCTTTATATCAAAACCCGTTCGATACAATGGGCATATCCTGATGGACGGTGGGATCTCTGATTCTGTGCCGATCCGGAAGAGTATTAGTGACGGAAATCAAAAGAATGTTCTCGTCCTCACGCAACCAAAGGGTTATAGGAAAAATAGCTCTCAATTCAATAGATTAGCACGAATACGCTACCCTCAGTTTCCAAGTTTATACAAGGCCCTTGCCTATAGATATATCAAGTACAATGAGACGATGGATTTTATTGATGAGCTGGAACAGCAGGATGAGGTCTTCACCATCAGGCCCGCTTCGGCGCTGTCAGCTGGGCGTATCGAGCGGAACAAGGACAAGCTCTACTCCAGCTATGACCGAGGATATCTGGACGCATCGGAATCTTATGAAGGGCTTTGCCGATATTTGACAAAATAGAAGACAGAATGAAAGAACTTTTCGATGAAATGAAAACAAGATAAAAACCAAAAGGAGATAAGAACAATGACTGATTATTTTGATGTTACTCTTTACAGTGGCGGACATAGGGGAGCCGAGGCCGAGTTCGGAAAGCTCGCCGAGCGCTGGGGGATTAAGGAGGTTAACTTTTCGTTCAAGGGACACAATATCGAACGTACCAGAGGTGTCCGAATGCTGAGCCCAGAAGAACTTGCCAAGGGGGATGTCAGCATGGAAATAGTCTCTACCCGCATGGGACGGAATTATTCAAAGGCTGAAACAATAAGGAAGGTCATACAGTCCATTTTTCACATGGTAAATAATGGCTACCACGTAATAGCGATTGGATGGATACAGCCGGATGACACCTTCAAAGGAGGAACCGGTTGGGGCGTTGAGCTTGCAAAGCTCTTTAACCGTCCAGTCAACGTATATGACCAGGAACGCAAAGGATGGTTCTCATGGAAGGATAATAAATGGGTTGCTGAAAAGCCTGTTATCACCGACAAAACATTTGTCGGAACAGGAACCCGGAATCTCACCGACGAAGGCCGCAAAGCAATTCACAAACTTTTTGAAGACTCCTTTGGACCAGCAAAAGAGAATTAGCCATAAACAAAAAACTCTGTCATTGCGAGCAAAGCGAAGCAATCTTATAACTCGTTGTAAATATAATAGATTGCCACGTCGGCCAAGGGCCGACTCGCAATGACAATCTGCCCCTGCTCACTGCATCAGTTAATATCCCGTGCCTTAAAGAACTCTATCTCCGGCCACTCTTTCATGCGGCGATCTAACTGCCATTCACTGGTTGTCAGAAAGGAGAGACAGCCTTCAGCATCCCTTGCCAGGTTGGATGCATTTTCTTTCTCAAATTCAGCCATTTTTTTGCGATCATCACACCTGACCCAGCGCGCTACATTAAAGTTCACAGGTTCATATATGGCATCCACACCATATTCCGCCTTTAAACGGGCCATAGTCACCTCAAACTGAAGAACACCGACCGCCCCCAGGATATAGCCTCTGCCCGAAACAGGCCTGAAAACCTGGACAGCCCCCTCTTCCGCGAGCTGGATCAACCCTTTCTGAAGTTGCTTTGCCTTTAACGGGTTATTCAGACGCACACGCCTGAAATGCTCAGGCGCAAAATTGGGAATCCCGCTGAACTTTAAAGGCTCTTTTTCGGTAAATGTATCGCCGATCTTTATGGTTCCGTGGTTATGAATACCGATAATATCTCCCGGAAATGCCTCCTCCACATTTTCCCTGTCCTGTGCCATAAATATGGTTGCATTGGCAAGAGTTACCTCTTTCCCGATCCTGTGGTGAACAACTCTCATTCCCCTTGTAAATTTCCCTGAACAGATCCTGACAAACGCAACCCTGTCCCGGTGGGCAGGGTTCATATTGGCCTGTATTTTAAAAGCAAAACCTGAAAACTCTTTTTCGTATGGCGAAACCTCGCGGGAAGCAGACGGCCGCACACCCGGATGGGGGGCCAGTTCCACAAACGCGTCCAGCATCTCTTTTACACCAAAATTATTGATGGCACTTCCGAAAAAGACCGGCGTCTGGCTTCCTGTTAAAAAATGCCGGCGCTCAAATGGATCGGCAGCGCCTTCAAGCAACGCGATATCTTCACGCAGTTCATCGGCCTGCCCCCCTAAGATCTCATCCAGGACAGGATCGGACAGATCATTAATAACGATTCCCTCCTGCCCGAGGGTTTCCCTGCCCGGCTTAAAAATATGCAATTGTTGGTGGAAAAGATTATATACACCTTTAAAGCGCTTGCCCATACCAACAGGCCAGGAAAGCGGCGTACATTCGATCTGCAGTTTATTCTCAATATCATCGAGGATATCAACAGGCGCCATGCCTTCGCGGTCAAGCTTGTTTATGAATGTAAAGATAGGGGTATTGCGCATCCTGCAGACCTCCATAAGCTTTTCGGTCTGAGGTTCCACCCCCTTCGCGCTGTCAATCACCATCAGCGCGCTGTCAACAGCAGTCAACACCCTGTAAGTGTCTTCTGAAAAGTCCTGGTGACCAGGTGTGTCTAAAAGATTAATCTCAAAATTCCTGTAGTTAAACTTCATTACAGAAGTTGTAACTGAAATACCTCTTTCCTGTTCAATCGACATCCAGTCACTGGTAGCATGCCTGGCAGCCTTCTTTGCCTTAACAGCCCCGGCCTGCTGAATCGCGCCTCCGAAAAGGAGAAGCTTTTCCGTCAGCGTGGTTTTGCCTGCATCAGGATGGCTGATAATTCCGAATGTTCGTCTCTGATCAACCTCTTTTTGATTAAACTTGGCCATATTCTTTTAAGCAGCATCATGAACCTGAACAGTTCGGCCGCCAAGTTTTGCATAGTTTGAAGAATTATGCACTCTTTCGGCTGCCTGCTTTTCAACTTCAAAAAATGAGAATTCTCTATTAAGACTAATCTCCCTGATCATGTCTGAGTCAATTCCAGATTTGTCGCAGATTAAACGCACAATAGCGCCTTTATTAATTTTATCCAGCTTGCCCACATTAATAAAAAATCTCCGGGTTTTTCCTGACTCAAGACGCTTTTTTCTCTTTACAGGTCCGGTCTTTGCTCTGAACTCACCCACGTTCTTAGATTCAGGTCTGGTCTTCGCTCTGAACTCACCCACGTTCTTAGGTTCAGGTCTGGTCTTCGCTCTGGGTTTAGTGGTTGCATTAATATCATCCGCATATCGTTTTTCACAGATAGCTTTACCGGCAGGTACTTTATTAAATTCAAAAAGTATATTAAGCCTTTTCCCCAGCATATGAATACGGCTGATTTCTTTTGAAGTGACAAGCGCAATTGAAATACCTGATTTCCCCACACGCCCTGTTCTTCCGCTTCTGTGAGTATAAATATCCACTCCATCCGACAGATTATAATGAATTACATGCGTAATATCATCCACATCCAGACCTCTTGCCGCAACATCAGTTGCCACAAGAATTCTGACAGAACCCCTGCGAAACTTCCGCATTACAGAATCTCTCTGGGCCTGGGACAGGGCGCCGTGAAGCGCTTCAGACTGGTAACCATCCCGCATCAACGATTCAGCCAGGGCCTGGGTATCACTCCTGGTTCTGCAAAAAACTAAAGCCAGAATATCAGGTGAAGAATCTATAATCTGCTTTAACTCCAGATATTTATTTTTTTGTTGAATTGTATGACATATATGCCTGATATTTTTCGGGCCCTGGTTGTTACTCCCCATCCGCACCTCTACCGGGTCAGTCAGATAATTGCGGGCAATCGCGGCAACTCCCTGAGGCATGGTTGCGGAAAAAAGCCATATTTTTCTATTATCCGGAATTTTCTTCAAGATATTATCAATATCTTCTTTAAATCCCATATTAAGCATCTCATCAGCTTCATCTAAAACCGTATATGAAACCTTTGACAGATCGGCAGCCTTGCGGTTAATCATATCAATAAGCCTGCCTGGAGTAGCTACAATAATCTGAGGCTTGTCCCTAAGCCGTTTGATCTGATTTGAAATGCTGGCCCCGCCGTATATCGCGACAATCTTAATCTTGCGCATATATCTGGCAAATTGCTTTAGATCCTCTGTAATTTGAAGACATAATTCACGAGTCGGGCATACCACGATTCCCTGAGTATTGAATTTATCTGTATCAATCAGTTGAAGAAGCGGCAAGCCATAGGCTCCCGTTTTCCCGGTTCCCGTCTGGGCAAGTCCCACAAAATCCTTTTCACCTGAAAGAAGTACAGGTATTGTTTTTTCTTGAATTGGCATAGGAGACTGAAATCCCAGATCCTCAGTTGCCTTAACCAGTTCATCCTTAAGTCCCAGTAGTTTAAAACTCATTAATTTCCTTCCCTCAAAAAAATATTCGGAAACAGATAAACTCACTGCTCCCGAATGCTGTTATACATAAAAAAAAGCTGCTCAGGCAAATCTGAACAGCCTTCAGACCAGTTTGGCTGTCGCTTATACTCGTATCAGCAACAATTATCAACCTTTTTATTGTAATTTCACAAAATTCGTATCCCCTACCCTACAGTCCAAACTCCAGCAGATCCATCACCCCGAGTTCTTCTCTGCACTGGGGGCAAAGATCATTGACATTCCCGCACCGGTAAAAAAAACGATATGCCGATACTCATTCGGATTAATGGTTTTCATTATTATTTTATTTCTTTTCCCAGCTCTGAAAAAAATCATCCATTACTTCGCGGATATTCTTTCCGATTGATGTGTAGTCATCGTCATTGAGGTTTGCTATTGATACACGAATGGACCACTTCGGCCCCGCAAAACCCTCCCCGGGAAGAAGTACTGTAAATTTCTTGTCGGCAAGCCTCATCAGTATATCGAAGGTAGAAAAGTTTTTCATCAGATAGTCCGCGAATTCCTTGCCGTGCAGTGAGGAGGCCAACCCCCCGATATCAATCAGGGCATAATAATGAGTTTTGTCGGGTCCCCCGGGAATTTTGAGATTCAGCTGGCTATACAGATTCGTAATACGCTTTTTCAGGAGGGCCTGGATTGACTTCTTGTATGCATGTTCCTTGTCCATAAGATCAAACAGTGAGAACAAGGCCATAATGCACTGCTGGGGCGTCGAAAGCCCGCCTGTGTGCGCCAGCGCTACGTCCCGGCTGTCCATTACGATACGATCAATAAACTTGATAGTTTCCGGCTCTGTGGAATCTATGCCATACCGGGCATCGAGCTGTTCCTTGTATTTCTTAGGCAGTTTTGCGAGCATCCGGTCAATGATATTGTTTTCATGGATCATGATGACGCCGAGCCGCCAGCCGGTAACTCCAAAGTATTTGGAATATGAATAGACCCCTATGGTGTTTTCAGGCATTATTCCCAGAATATCATGAAACTCATCCACGAAGGGCGCGTAGACGGTATCCGTCAGGACTATCAGATCTTTCCGGCTGGTTTTGATGATTTTTGCAAGCCTGCTGACGCTTTCTGCCCGCATGCTCGCCGATCCCGGATTCATGGGATTGACCATAAAGAGCGCTTTTATTTTCGTGTCCTTCAGTTTGTCCATCTCGGAAGCAGGCACCTGCCAGACCATATCCTCGTTACCCTCCACGTAAACGGGTACCAGTTGAAAATCATTCAGGAGCGGGATTTCGAGATAGGGTGAAAAAATCGGGGTGATAATGGCGATATGGTCGCCGGGCTTCAGGATATGGTTTTCCTTAAGCGATTGAAATACGTAAATCATGGCCGCGGTGGCGCCCTCGGTGGCGAAAAGATCGAATTTACCTTTCGGTCGTCCGTCATGGCTGAAGTGGATCAGGGAGAGGTAGTCGAAAACAATCTTTTCCGTGTTGGTCAGCATTCTCGGGGGTGAGGGATAAAAATCACCGAGGACGGCATCGGCCAGTTCGAAGACCAGTTCATCCGGTTCCAGATTAAGTTCTTTCTCCGCGTAATCTATGGCTTTACTTAAAAATTCCGCTGCGTCACCTCTGCATTTTTCGCTGAGATAATTCTCTAATTTCTTTGCTATGCCCTTTTTCTCCGGCCGGAAACCAAGATCCGGCGCGGGGCCGTTTTTGCCTGCAAGTTCGGTGGCAAAACTGTTGAGGAGCGAGAAGGCTTCTCTTGCCGTAGTGTTGAGGAAATTCGGGTTACCCCGCCCGGCATTCAAAACTCGGCATTTTTTACCGGTTTTCAGCTGTTCAGTACAGGCCGTGGTGGCTGTCTCTATGAGAATATTTTTGAATTCAAAGGGGCTGAGCGCTTCATAGGCGTCCCTTTCCTTCTGGGGCATCGGATAGATTTCCGCCTGAAGCGAAACCGGCTGCAGGAGCAAAAGGCCCAGAGACACGGCAACAATCAGTTTTATGGATGAATTTAATACTGTCTTAATCATGATTTTCTCCTTCCTGATTTTCTCCATCATTCAAGCATGCCTCCCCCGGAATCCCGATTACTATTTCTTATCCCTTTTCAGCACGCTGGCATAAAATCCCGACAGGTCATTTTTGAGCTTTTGATGCGCAATCGGGTACGCATACATCTTCAGAAGCCGACGGCGAATTGGTGACTGAATACTACCGGCTGGAAGCCGGTAGGTTCAAACGTCGGCTGAAAGCCCGACTATGGGTCTTCAACCTTGAACTCCTCATCTTCTTTTGCAACATTTTGGATTTCTATGTATTCCATGATTATTTCATCGGTAATGTTTCCGGAACTGGTAACAAAAAAAACCTCGCGCCCAAAAATGCCGACCCCAGCACTGGCGCTTCAGGTGACTGTATTCTTGTAACAGTTTCCTCAAACTCTTACCCTTGATGCGTTGCATCAGCCGACTGGAGGATATATGCGGCGGACACGAAACAAACAAATGTACATGCTCTTTACCTATGTGACCTTTGATAATATCCACTTCCAGTTCGGCGCATATATCCCTCACGATTTGCCGAAGTCGTACTGCAATCTCACCTCGCAACAACTGTTTCCGGTATTTCGTGATCCATACCAAATGATATTTGATGTCGAATCGGGTATGGGCTGTCCTTCTGTTGTGCTCCATACCCCTTTCTTACTAAAGTTGTCGTCTGAAGGCGAGGGATTTAATATCCCAAAACGAGACTATTAAAAACCGGTAGGTTATAGAGATGTATTTATCACTATGATTTATACTCATGTTCTTAATAAAGGCGGTAGGACTGTGAGCAGACCACTGGATGTGATTTAACAAATGGGAATTTCCCCAGGAATTGTCCTATGACCCCGGACCTCACACACTTTCCCCAATCGCCTATACTGCACCTCCAGATTGTGGTAAATATTTCATTGACTCACAAGGCTGTTTTTCTTATACTTTCTTTGCGAAAAGGGAAGTTTTTATCGGAGTACCTTATGAAACGATTTTTCTTCATAATTTTTTTCGTATCTGTGGCATTCATTACCACCGCCGCTTATCATGTATTCAAGCCGCAATGGATTCTTTTCCACAAGGGAGAAGATCACTACCTCAAAAAAGAATATTCAAAGGCCATTATATACTACGAACCTTTGACAAACTTCGATTTCAAAAAACCGGAATTTTTACGGCACCTCGGAATTTCATATATTGTAACCGGACACTACGATAAAGCATCATCCGTTTACGAAAAATTAATAAGAATTCAACCTGAAGATCAGGAAGCTGTAGTAAAACTGGCTTATGTTTACGTGGAACAGGGCAATTTTAACACGGCAATCGACCTGCTTAAGCTGCTTCTTACAGCAGGATCAGACACACGTCTTGCCCGAATATATCTGGCGAGAACCCTGACGTGGAGCGGACGATTCGATGACGCCATTAATGAATACAGAAAGGTGCTGGGGGAAGAGAAATGAAATTATATACAGACAAACCTTTACGTATCGGCTTTGCTGCAGCTTTACTCATCTTTACATTAATTATTTCAGACGTGTCGCTGATAAGCGGATTCGAGAAGGCGGTAAATCCTGCCCCACAGAAGATGCTCTTCTCAAAAGGTTCAATGCCGAACATGGAAGACATTACCGGAGAAATCCCGGACTGGATGGCCCGATGGGAACTCGCCAAGGTTTTGAGTTACGTTAAAAGATATGACGAGTCGGTCGCGGAATACAGAAAAGTCATCCTGGAAAAGCCGTCCCTCCATAAAGTAAGAATAGAATTGGCCAATGTACTTTTCTGGTGGGGAAAGCCGGATGATGCACTTATTGAATTAAAGCACGTGCCAACCGATACGATTGATGAAAAAACAAAAGTTCTTCTGGCTGATCTTTATATGAACCAGAAAAATTATGAAAAAGCGGAGCCGCTTTACGCCGGATATCTAGAGAAGTACCCGGAAGATGATAAAGTCAGACTGAGGCTTGCCGAAATGTTAAGCTGGTCGAAACGCTACGATGAATCACTCACCGAATACAAAATAATCTTGAAGTCGAGACCTGATGACACACAGGTCAGGAGAAAATATGCATTTGTCCTGAGCTGGGCGGGCAGGTATCCCGAAGCGATAAAAGAATTGAGGAAGACCCTTAAGTAACAGAAGATACCGATTTTTGTTCCGAAAGACCCGGTAATTATATGTTGAAACAAAATTCGCTGCAAAAAGGCGCGTTTCTCTTTCTTTGTTTCTGTGTGTTGCGGATACTCTCTTATCCCGGTCACACTGCCGTGGCATCGGAATACCGGGCAGCTTTGAATTATGCAAATCAGTCAAACGAATCAAGCATTGTTTCCCCTTCCGATATGATCAGTGATTTTGAGGCCAGACTGGCCCTCGCACGAATCCTTTCATACACCAATGAAAATTTGAAGGAAGCCGTCAACGAATACAACGTCCTCATCAATGAAAATCCTGATAATCCCGATCTTCTCGCGGAAGTAGCGGATATTGAAGCGCGGCTGGGGCACGCAAGAAAGTGTCGTGATCTTTACGACAGAATCCTCGCAATGACAGATCGTGACGAGATATTTCTGCTTCGTTTCGCCGATCGCATGAATAGCTGGGGCGATTTTTACCGTGCAGAAAAAATTTACAGGAATTACATAAATAATCATCCCGAGGCACATGATACGGTCTTAAAACTTGCTTCGATTCTGGCCAGTTCTCAGCGATACTATGAAGCCGAAGGGATTTATCGCAGACTTATCCTCCAGAATGGGGAAACGGAAGAGGTTCTCCTCGAGCTTGCAAAACTTAAACTTCAGGAAAAGAAATTTAATGAGAGCATTTCGTTTGCGGATAAAATCACGATGGCCGGGCCCGACAATACTGAAGCGTTATTCTTACAGGGGCACGCACTGGTATATTTAAAGCGCTTCGACAAAGCTTTAAAAATGTATGAGCGTTTAGTGACCATATACCCCAAGAGGACTTCGGCTTGTCTGGCTACCGGTAAATTATACATGAAAGAGGGGAATCCCGAGAAGGCCGCGGCATACTTTAAAAAGGCTTACAGAATTGAACCGGAGAATCGGGAAACTCAATTCTACCACGCGGGATTTGACAGGGTGGTTGCAGATGAATTTATTCATAACACCTTGAAATCAGACGCAGAATCCCCTGAAAATCTAAAGGAATGGGCACAACTATATGCATCCAATGGGTACAACAGGGAAGCCATTGCCTTTTACAAGGCGGCGATGGGGAGTGACCCTGAATATTTTCCTGCCATTACAGGTCTGGCCGAAGTGCTAGCCATAGATAAGCAATATGATGCCTCGATAAAACTTTTCAAATCTCTTTCTGAAAAATTCCCGGATAATTCAAAGATTTTAATAAACACGGCACGTGCTCTGGGGTGGTCAAGAAAGTACGGTGAATCGATTGATCTTTATGAAAAGATCCACAAGCTTAACCCGGCGGATCCGGTGCCTCAAAAGGAAAAAGCCCGGACCGCGATGTGGGGGAAAAGGCACGCCCTGGCAATGGAAACTTATAAAAACATGCTCACCCCTTCTGTTGATAAAAAGCTTGCCACGATCCTGTCTCCCATATCCGACGTTTTAAAAATCAAAGCCTTAACAAAAGAATTTGAGGGGTTAAAAGAGAGTGTGGAAAAAGAGACTGTCTATGAGGGATATGAAATTTTCACCAATAATTTCAAAAATATAAAGAAATCTCTTTCTCCGGATAATAAAAAACAGATTGAACTGGCTGCTGTTGATCTCATCCCGTTATTTAAGATTCAAAAAGCCGTATCGCTGGAGATGAAGGCAAAGGATCTTGGATGGAATAAAAGATATACCCAGGCAATGGACATTTATGAAAAGCTCCTATGTTTTGAGCCCGGCAACGAAGAGGCACTTTTTGATTATGCCCAAGTCGAATGCGCTCAGGGCTTATGCGACAAAGAGGCACGGACTTACAAACATTTGCTCAACATTGATCCTCGGCACAGCCTTGCGGGCCTGGCATTAAAGCGGCAGGAAATCAGGAGCCATCCCTTTTTACAGCTCGACCATTCATACTGGAACGAAGACGGGCGTGGAGATCTGGCCAAAATTACGAGAAACCGGACTGACCTTATCTTTGATATCCCTTTTTACTGTCGTAATCATGCGACATTCAAAGTACATAACTGGATAGAACGCCCTGCTTTCACAGGCGAATCATATAAGGCCCATGGTTTTTCCCTTCAATTAAAAGGAATCTTTAACCCCTATATGAAAGGGGAAGTAAGCTGGACCAACAAAAATTATAATTATGGTAACTTCGGCACAACAGATACGGGGCATGCCAGTCTCTTTTTTAACCTGAGAGATTATGTAGAGGCAGGTATTGGTTACGTTAAAACTGACGAACTGTATAATTATTTCGGTATTAAACAGGGAACCCAGGCTGACACATGGTGGATTTCAGCCAAATCAAACCTTAACCGCAAGCTGGAGGTAAGCGGTAAGGCCAGATATATAGATTACAGCGACAACAACGACGGCCAATTTTATTCTCTTGGAATCGGTTATGCCGTTACGGATCACCCCAGGATATTCAAGGTCATTCTTTCAGGAGAATACCGTGACACAAAAGAACAAAACGTATACCGGTACAGCGGTAACAATCTGGTTGATATTACTCATCCCTACTGGGCCCCTCAAAACCACCTGGGCGGCGACATTACTCTGGAATGGCATCACGATCTTTCAAAACTCTTCTTTTGCGGCAGTGAGCTCCATTTTTATGATATCAGTGTGTCGTTCGGATCAAACTCAGAGGGGAATTCTTCAAAACAGCTTAAAGGGGGATGGCACTACGAATTTTATGATCACTGGACAGTTGGTATCGAAGGAATGATCCACCGTTCAGACGATTGGGATGCTGAAGGTGTCTGGGGTACTATTAAATACCAGTTTTAAAGGTTATGAATAAAATGCAAAAGAAAATATCTATCAAATCAATGATGTTCATAATTCTGCCTTTTGCAGCTATAATTCTCGCAATCTCTTATCTTATGATTCGAACATTCCTGTTCATCATTGCTGATTATTTGTGGTATGAAAAAACGGTTGCTCTGTTTCTTCTTCTTGCGGAAATTTTTATCTTGATGCACGGAATCGGATATTTTCTGGAAATTGTTCATGTTGCCAGCGGTAAAAAATCACCGGTGGTGCCGGAAGACCCTTTACCCCCGCTGACATCATTCCCTCCGATTGCAATTATCGTATCCTCGTTCAAGGAACCCCTTGACGTTATTGAGGATACGTTAGTCAGCTTTTATAATCTCACTTACCCGAACAAATATATCTATTTCCTTGACGACACTCGTTATGATCTGCCCGGTGATGACCAGTTAAAAATGCAGGATTACAGAGAAGAAATTAACAAACTTTGCCGGAGAATTGGCGTAAAGCTTTTCAGGCGGAAGTGGCGGGGAGCAAAGGCAGGTATGATCAATGACTTCCTCGACTTTCTTGAAGGCAATCAGAAAGAGGGATTCGAATTCCAAAACTTCGAAGAAGATAAGCATCACGAAAAGGAAAAATACATCATCGTTTTCGATGCCGACCAAAACCCTTTCCCCAACTTTGCGGAACTGCTGGTCGCTATTATGGAACATACTCCCAGGCTTGCCTTTATTCAAACTCCCCAGTACTACTCAAACTTTGAGACAAATCGCATTGCCCGTGCATCAGGTTTCCAGCAGGCGGTATTTTATGAATATATCTGCGAAGGAAAAAGTGCCCAGGACGCCATGTTCTGTTGTGGCACCAATGTTATCTTCAGACGGGAGGCACTCATGGATGTTGGCGGATTCGACGAAACATCGGTAACGGAAGACTTTGCAACTTCTTTAAAGTTTCACCTCAACAACTGGAGATCTGCATACCTCAACAGGGTTATGGCTTTTGGAATGGGCCCGGAAGATTTAGGCGGTTACTTTAAACAGCAATTCAGATGGGCACTTGGAACAATTGGTCTTCTCCGACAGGTTATCTCACACTTTGTAAGGCATCCGGCGAAACTTACACCAGTCAAGTGGTGGGAATATTTTCTTTCGAGCACCCATTATTTCATTGGTCCTGTTTTTCTGATTCTTGTACTCTGTCCAATCCTTTACCTCTTTACAAACGTACCCAGTTACTTTGCCAGGCCGGAAGTGTACATTTTGTTCTTTCTTCCCTATATTGCCATAACTCTCTCAA
Source organism: uncultured Syntrophaceae bacterium (assembly GCA_964610735.1). GTDB lineage: Bacteria > Desulfobacterota > Syntrophia > Syntrophales > UBA2210 > UBA2210. The sequence continues at coordinate 14,727 of CAZSYH010000011.1, forward strand.
CCTTTTTCTGGACTCTTAAGGAACGTAATTACACTGTAAAAGATATCTTTACCGGGCAACTCCTCATGGCTGTCACCTTCCCCGTTTATATCAAGGCTTCAATACTTGCACTGCTTGGAATAAAGGGGAGCTTCGTCATAACGCCAAAAACAGGCAGTGTAGCTCTTCCACTCAAAGATCTCTGGGCTCAACTTTTTATCATTACCGTCAGTTTTGCCGCAATTATCTGGGGTTTGAACAGGCTCTATTACGAACATAATCCCATTGGGGCTCTGATCGTCAACATGCTATGGTGTCTGTATCACCTTATTATCTTGTCGTCCGTATTTTACTTTAATATACCCGATCAAAATGGTCAGAAATGAACACAAGACTTCTTCATAACATAACAAACATATTCACTATACTGATGCTGTTTTTGTCGCTGGGCTGTCATCAGGTGCAGGCACATCAGTCATCAATGGAAGCACCTCTTTGGGGATTTGCCCTTGACGGATACCCGATCACCCTTGAAAAATTGCAAGCCGTCAAGAAAAAAACGGGATTGAATGCTTCGGTCATTGTTTTTTTCCTCCAGTGGCCCTCCCCGGAAAAACAAAATACGGCGAAGTTCCCCTGTGAAACTCTTGAGGCAATATATCAGGAAGGGAGCATTCCCTGTCTCACATGGGAACCTATGTATTACGAAGGAGTTACAGAAATTATGATTTCCCATCATGCGATTATGGCCGGTCAGTATGATTCATACATTACTGAATTCGCAAGGCAGGCAAAATCATATGGCAGGCCCTTGATGATTAGATTTGCCCACGAGATGAATATTGAGCGCTACCACTGGGGTACGGAGAAAGCCGACTACGGGCCTCAAAGCCCCGCCGTTTACAAAAAGATATTTTACTATGTTGTTAATATATTCAGAAATATGGATGTAAAAAATGCGCTCTGGGTCTTCTGTCCTAATGCGGAGTCTGTTCCGAATACCTCCTATGATCCGACAGCCAGCTGGAATTGCGTAGCCAATTTTTACCCGGGTGATGATTATGTCGACATAGTAGGAATGGATGGTTACAACTGGGGTACGACACAAACAATAGAAAAGGACAGCTGGGAAAGCCAGTGGAAATCTTTTGAAAATATCTTCAGGAATGCTCAGGCTGAACTGGCAACCATAGCACCCGGCAAGCCTGTCATTATCTTTGAAACAGCAAGTGTCACGCAGGGTGGAAACAAGAATCAATGGATCAGTGAGGCGCTGGTAACCGCCCGGCAGTGGGGTCTACGGGGGATCGTCTGGTTTCAGGTAAAGAAAAAACTAGATTGGCGAATCAACAGCGATAATGATATAGAATACATCGACAGCGTGAGGAACAATAGTTCTCGTTCCCATGACTGGATACGGAGTTTGACCCGATGAGAAAAGAAGAATTGCTCAAATGCATTCAGGAAAGTATAAGACGAGAAGAAAGTGCTACGACTGTTTACCTTGGACATTTGAAGGCACTGGTTTTAAGAAGCGGTCTGTCCGAATCAGACATTGCGGAAGCAAGAAAAACTATCGAATTTCTCGTTAAATCCAACATGGCACACAAGAAATTGATGGAGGATTTACTAAAGAGAACCGAAGAGGACTCAAAAGATGTTTACTAAGGAAACATTTATTGATTATTTTCAACAAATCCTTACACTCGAAGAAGAAATGGAAGCGGAATATCGCTACATACTCAACGAGATTAACCATCCTGAATACAAAACAATTTTCGAACGTTTGGCGAATGAAGAGCGATTCCACCAATCGAAAGTTCAAGAATTAATCGATCTTTTTGAAAAATAAATCCCGTGTTGAAAGCCATTTGGGATAGTTGACTTACAATTGGCGTTATGAATAATTTATGGATAGGAGCTCTTTCGGTTCTGCTTCTGAACCTTCCGTTTGGCTTCTGGCGAGCAGGGGTCTAAAAAAAATTCGCTGCCCTGGTTTCTGGCAGTGCACATTCCCTTTCCTTTCATCATCTGTATTCGTATTTTGGCAGGGATTGGATGGCATTTTACTACATTTCTGGTGCTGATAAGCACATTTTTAATCGGACAGTTACTCGGCGGCAAACTCCGGCACTTGTATCAAAAGCCCAATAGACACGGCAACAATCAGTTTTATGGATGAATTTAATACTGTCTTAATCATGATTTTCTCCTTCCTGATTTTCTCCATCATTCAAGCATGCCTCCCCCGGAATCCCGATTACTATTTCTTATCCCTTTTCAGCACGCTGGCATAAAATCCCGACAGGTCATTTTTGAGCTTTTGATGCGCAATCGGGTACGTATACATCATGTGTCCCGCCGGATACGTAAAAATATGGATGTTGTCGAGGCGCTCACTGGGAATATCGAGATGATTGAGGGCATAAATGGTGGCGTCATGGACGCATGCTAGGTCAAACATGCCGATACCCACAAATACGCGAAGCAGCTCATTGTTCCGCAACGCCCGGGCAAGATCGGTCACCGTCTCGGGATATCCCATCTTCGGATCTTCGGCCCCCTCGCTGCGCGCGCCCGAACCCCAGTCCCACAAAGGTTCGGCTTCCACATTAATCCTGTCGTACTCCACCAAGGTTGTAAACTTGAGATCGCCCTTCAGGTACGCGTTGAACGCGGTCGCCACCGGCCCGCCGATATTATTCATCAGGGGATCATCCGCAAAGATACTGTTAATACAGGGGCCGGTCACCCTGCTGTCATAGTAGCTGACGGCCTTCCTTTCGTCCTGGAGCAGGTGGGACATAAATGTGAGCATCGGTACCCGCAGGTTGTATGACAGGATGAGATCAACGGGCATACTCGTATACTGTGAGAACTGCCGTGCGATATCGCGCCTCTTGCCGGGCGACAGTGTATTGCCCTCCCAGAGCGCCCGGGCATATTCGTCCGAACTCCACGCACGAACCTTCACCAGAAGCTCATCCAGGGGCATCTTTTGAAATAGCGGGTCGATTTTGTGGTGATACCACGCCGCTGTTGCCATTTCGGAAATGCTCAGAATATGAGGAACGTCCAATCCGACCTGAGACATCATGGTGGCATAGGTAAGGGCCGGTGAAATAAAAATAAGTCCCGCCGGATACAACCCCATGTCCTGAACATATGACGAGAGACCGGCAGTCCTGATACCGCCATAACTCTCGCCGGCAATGAAAACCGGCGACTCCCACCGTTCGTTTTCAGTAACATAAGTCCTGATAAACTGGCCGACACTCTCCACATCCTGGGCAACACCCCAGAACTCTTTAAAATCGTCCCGCGGTATAGCCCGGCTGAACCCTGTTCCGACTGGATCGATAAAAACAAGGTCTGTAAGATCCAGCAGAGTATTCGGGTTGTCTCGCACACCATAGGGGGGATCGGTAATGTGGATACCGTCGCCCAGCGAAACTGTTTTGGGGCCAAAGGCAGCAATGTGAAGCCAGATAGAGGCTGATCCGGGACCGCCGTTATAACAAAACGTGAGCGGTCTGCGCGTCGGGTTAGAAGTGCCCTCTTTCACGTAGGCAACATAGAAAAAACTGGCTTTCTGCTCGCCCTTCTTGTCGTAAAAAGGCAGAAACCCCGCCGTGGCGGTATAGGCAATCTTTTTCCCGTTCACCGTCACGTAATGTTGCGTGACCGACGGTTTTTCCGGGATGGACACATACCGCGCTTTTTGCTGTTCCGCTAATGGCGGTGAAGGCTGTTTGCCTTCCGGCACCTGTTGTTCCGCGCCTGTTGAGGTAACCGCAGCCATACAGAATATGAAAACAAAGGCCAGAACCGTGAAAACTCTCATTGACTTACGTTTTTTCATTCTATCCTCCTATCTCCAGTCTTTCTTGTATGTTCTCTATCATTATTGATGATTTTGTGAAAAGTAAAAATCGGACACTTTTGTCATTTCCGCGAGAGCAGGAATCCCATGGAAACGAGAATCCAAATAATCCGCCAGCTCCTTTGCGGGGCCGACAGCCACAACATCAACCTCACCTTCCTCAAACTCTCTGAAACATCGTTTGCATACTTTCATGTCTGAACTCCTCCGTACATGAAATGTAAATCTGTCCCCAATTTACACAATCATGTCCATATGGCTATAAGACCCATAAAACCAAACGCGGCAACTATTAGAACGAATTTCAGCCACCGGTTTTCCTTCTTTTCAAAGACCTCCCCGATGATATCCAGAACGGCGATATAAAGGAATGTTCCTGCAGCCAGCGCATCAAAAACGGCTTCAATCTGTGTTGCCGTCATGCTCGTTGTCAGTATGGAAAAAGCTATTCCAAGAATAATTCCCAGAGGAGTCATAAAGGAGAAAAATGCAATGCTTCCGGCGGCCCTCCGCGAAGGAATCCCCGCTCTTTTCAGGCTGACACCGAGAGCAAACGCGGCGGAGCTTTTATGGGCAATAATGGCAATAAATATAATGGCAGAAGAAATCAGTGTCTTCTCAAGCCCCAGAGACACACCGGCGATAATTGAGTGAATGGACAAAACAAGCAATAGTATAAATGGATATATGGGTTGCCCTTCAGACATTGCGTTAATAGCCTTTTCCCTGACTAAAACCTTTTCAAGAAAAAGTACCAGAAGAAATCCGCATCCACACACAAGGGGAGCCAGGGGGTAGTCGATGTCAGGGGCAAATGATTTGAATTTTTCACTGGCATCTGAAAGCATGTGAATGAGGCCGGCGCCAAGGAATATACCTCCCGCAAATGCGTTGCCGAGTGATAATAGCCTTTCACCCCGTTCCGACATACCAATCCTCAGCGGCGCCAATCCACCGGCAAGACCCCCGATAATAATAAGTAATATAGCCGCAATCTTAAACAACAGAATTTCCATGGGACTGACTCCTTTTATGATTACTGCTTAAGAATATTGCAATATAGACGTAATACAGGAACGCTACCCGGATTATTTTTCCCGTGCATGGAAACGTATTCGGGATTTGTCTCCCGTAGAAAGACCCTTATAGAACCTCTCTTATACGAGATAGAGATCCTCCGCCTGGCGCAGGAGCCACTCCCTGAAATCGGGGCTGGCGATGCTGATAATGGCGAGCGCTCGCTCTCTGGTGGACTTTCCCTTCAAATTGACTGCCCCGAACTCGGTCACGAGATAGTGCACATCCATCCGCGGCGTGGTCACTGCTGTCCCCGGTTCGAATCGAGGAACGATACGTGAAATCGTCCCCTTGTCCGCTGTGGAGTAAAAGGCAAGGATAGACTTTCCACCTCTGGAATTGAACGCGCCGCGGACATAATCTAGCTGTCCTCCGGTACCGCTGTACTGTGATCCTCCGAGGAACTCGGCATTGGCTTGTCCCAGAAGATCCACCTCCAGTACGGAATTGATGGAAACCATAAAATCGTTTTGCGCGATGACGGACGGTTCGTTGGTATAAGAAACCGGGTAGCTCTCCATACTGGGATTGTCGTTCATAAATTCGTACATCCGGGTATCGCCCTGGGCCACGGTAAAGATATGTTTCAGAGGATGAAGGGTTTTTTTCCGCCCCGTTACCACCCCCTTTTCAATCAGGTCAACCATGCCGGGGACGAAAAGCTCCGTATGTATCCCCAGATCTTTGTGATCGGTAAGATAGCCCGTGATGGCATTGGGAATCGCCCCGAAGCCGAGCTGAATCGTTGCCCCATCGGGAATCATCTCGGAGATAGTACGCCCAATTGTTTCCGCCTCCGGTTTCGGGCCACCGGGACTCATTTCCAGTAGAGGCTGATTATGTTCCACCAAGGCATCAACTTCGGAGATGTGAAGGAGGGAATCCCCGAAAACGCGAGGCATTCTTTCATTGACTTCTACAATAAGCCGCCTGGCGTGCCGGGCTGCCGTCGAGGTAAAATCGTTTGCCGTTCCAAAACTGAAAAACCCCGCTTTGTCCATTGGAGACACCGTTGTCACCATGCAGTCGATCTCCATGAAATCGCGGCAGAGTCTGGGGATCTGGTGAAAGTAGTTGGGAATGAAGTTATCGAGTCCTACCTTGACCTTCCCTCGATCATATGCGCTGACAAACCAGGTATAGGCTTCTATGCAATCGCTAAGATCGGAAGTCAGCACCGTTGTTGCGGCATGCTCGATAGGAAGCAGCGAATAGATCTTGATGCCCTTGAGGTCGCCGGCCCGGGCCCGGTCGGCGATTGCCGAAAGCAGGGCGGGCGGTTCGGCGATAGTTAGTCCATGGACGACAATATCGCCGTTTTGTATCAGCGCTATGGCCTTCTCCGGCGTAGTGAGCTTTTCCCGGTATTCTGCTGCGTAGGTTCCCATAATTCACCTCCCTGTGGAATTGCATATTTGGACAGGAATGCATGCGCATTCTTAGATGTTATCCATATTGTCGGGCCAGCAGCGTCGCAACGGATTCGTCAAAAAGGTCCCGCTTGGCAATACGATCGAAGGCTGCCATAAGGTCGGGAACACGAACGCGTGTTTTCTGATCGCCGTGAAAATCTTCCACAATCTTGCCGCGGTGCATCATAATAATACGATTCGGAAGGTCCACCGCCTGCTGCATGGAGTGAGTTACCATGAGTGCGGTCAGTTTTTCATGGTCAACAATATCTTTAGTAAGTTCAGAGATCTTTGCGGCGCTTTTGGGGTCCAGGGCGGCGGTGTGTTCATCTAAAAGCAGCAGTTTAGGACGCAGCCAGGTTGCCATCAGAAGTGTAAGCGCCTGCCGCTGACCACCGGACAATGTGCCTATGGGATTATCCAGGCGGTCTTCCAGCCCCATTTTCAGGACTCGAATTTTATCCGCAATCTCATCGCGGACAGATTTTGTAACTGCGGTGCCCAACCCCCTGGACTTTCCCCGGCGCATGGAGATAACAATATTCTCGGCAATAGTCATGCCCGGCGCTGTCCCGGCAAAAGGATTCTGAAAAACACGTCCCACCAGATGAGCGCGGCGATATTCCGGCCAGCGGGTGATATCCAGGTTATTCAAATGAATTGAGCCTGCATCCGGTTCAAAAGTCCCGGCCACGGCATTGAGCAGCGTGCTTTTCCCGGAGCCATTGGTGCCGATCACAGCGGTAAAACTACCTTCTTTGATATGAAGACTTACTTCCTGGAGTGCCCGTACTTCATTTGGTGTATTCGGCAGAAATGTTTTTAGGATTCCGTTAATTTTGAGCATAGCGAGATCCTCCGGAGATTTTCTTTTTCAGGGTGGCAATCCACGAGGGCGCGACCAGGGCCGCAAAAACAAACAGGGCCGTCACCAGCTTCAGATCATTAGGATTCAGTCCCCACCTGAGAGCAATCGCGATTAAAAGTCGGAAAAGAATTGTCCCCAGTATCGTCCCGGTTATGGCGAGTCCCAAACCGGCTTTGCCAACCAGCGCTTCACCGATAATGATGCTGGCAAGTCCCCATACCATCATACCGATACCCATCTGAACATCGGCAAATCCCTGGTATTGAGCCAGAAGCGCTCCAGACAGGGCAACCAGTCCATTGGCAAGAGCCAGACTGAAAACAATCATGGTTTTATTGTTGAGTCCCTGGGCCAGTACCATTTGAGCATTATCCCCGGCAGCCCTCAGGGCGGTCCCTAAATGGGTCAGCAGAAACCGGAAAATCAGCGTGCCGATAAGGATGCAGATAAACAGCGTTGTTAAAAAGGTTGCCAGATCGGTAGAGGATATCATCCAGCCCAGGGTATTGATTTTTTCGGCGCCGCCGGACATGAATGCAATAAACGTTTCCATGGCTCCTGATACAGACGGCACATCCAGCAGTGGAATATTACTGCGTCCCATTATCCGCAGATTCACGGAATAGAGGGCCGTCATAACCAGAATTCCGGAAAGCAGCTCCGGAATTTTAAACCGGGCATACAGCAGGCCGGTGACTGCTCCGGAGAGAAAACCGCCACCCATTGCCGCCAGAGTTGCCAGCCAGGGATTCCAGCCTGCACTGATCAGCACTGCCGCAAGGGAAGCGCCCAGCGTAATGGATCCGTCCACTGTAATATCCATAAATCGTATCATTCGGAATGAAATCAGCATGCCCAGCGAGAGCAGACTGAGTATCAGTCCCATTGTAAACGCGCCGATGACCAGACTCATAACAACACCTCCGGATTGAGAACGGGACCACACCAGCAGGCGCCACGGATTAACGCGCTTTCTCCGAGCCCAATCGCCGGACGGGCATCATCGATGAGATGCATCACGGCCCGGGGCGGCGGACCGCCGAAAAATCGGGACACAGAGGATCGGAGTTCCAGACGACCGTTTGGCAGCGGCTGATAGGGAAAAATCACCGCATGTATGTGCACCGACAGATCCGGCCGCGACGGCATGGGATACAGCGCCGTAAAATCTTCTCTTTTATAACCTCTCGCGGCAATGCCTGTAATCAGTGCCTGCTCGTGGGCATAGGAACGTTCGCCGCAAAAGCTCAGCCGGTCCCGGACATCCGGCCAGGCCAGAAAATCATCCCGGCGGGACATATCCGCAGACTGCACAAGAGATGCCCCCACCAGACCTTCAATTTCGCCGAGAACAACAAATCCGGCCGCATCCGCACCGGTGAGTTCAAATACAGTATCAATAATTTTACTGATCTCATTCACGGGATTTTCATCAATCGGGTTAAACCGAAACATATGGGACATATCACCTGAATATTTAAGCATCTGCCGGCATTTCAGCTCCGGAATGTACTTTTTTTCCGCAATAAGGTAATCCGGACGACCCCGCTCATCGGGAGGCTGCAACGCCACATGTCCCGCCGCGGCTACAAACTCTCCGCCCCCGGAGGCATCACCGGAATCCGCACCCTGAAAGGCTTCACCAATCCCGAAGCCAAAATCATTCATGCCGAAAACGGTTTCCTTCTCTCTGCCGGAGTTGGCAGATATTTTTTCAAACAGTTTGTCCACCCTGGTAAGGGTCAACCCTGAATCCCCTGCGAGGACATAGTGCTCCCGATCCGGGCGCGCCAGAACGCTTGATTCACCGGATTCCGCAGGAAAATCCTCGGGGAAATCCGGGCTGAGCCACTCCCCAAATCCGGTGACTGTTATCGTATCCCGCACAAAATCCGTGGACCGAACCAGCCTGAACGTACCGCCGACCTTCAGAAGCTCTTTGTACACAATAAGCAGAGACCGGATCCCGGCGGAGCTCAAAAAATTCAGGCCGGAGACATCCACAAGTACCTGATGTTCTCCTTCCCTGATATGTTTGAGAAGCGTTTCCGAAAAAAGATCAGACCAGGAGGCGTCCAGCCGTCCCTCGGCCTGTATCAGTAGATATTTACCATGTTTCGAATGTGTCAGCTGCATAGTCTATCCTGTAATTAATTACGATTTAGTATTTCACCGGAAATTCGCCCTTTTCTGATACGGTGTAGACTTGGACAGTTCCACAACTTCTATGGATGCAGTGGGTTCAATGGGAAGGGACGCCGGACTCACACCGACCAGTACCCGGGCAGCCATCCGTCCGCTCTGCCGCCCCCAGCTGGCATAATTATCACCCATACCCCCGGTGGCTCCTTTTTTGATCAGATCCATTTCCGTCACAAAAATTGGAATATTTTCTGCCCTGGCTACTTTGTAAATACTGGGAAATCCCGTCGTCGCCAGATTGTCCGCCGAAAGGATAATCGCATCCGCGCCGCGCTGAATTACTGATTGGGTCGCCATAGAAAGATCAGACACGGTAGATGCCGTGGCTTCAATAATTTTTATGTTGCGGGCTTTACCTGATTTTCGAAGTTTTTCCACGGATATCATGGAATTATCCTGGGACGGATCATAAATAATGCCTGCGGATTTCAAGGCCATATTGTGGCACATTGCCATTTGAAGCACAGCATCCACGGGCGGATTGTCATGCACACCGCAGACATTGGCCGGACGTCCGCCGGGAAACAGATTCAGCTTTTTCGGATCACTGGCAACTGTAAATACAATGGGAATCTCTTTAATCTTTTTAACAGCAGCCATAAGAACCGGCGTTGTCACTGTAATCAACAGATCAGGGCCGGATGTCACCACTTCATCCAGGATCTGCGTAAGCTGTCCCATGTCGCCCTGGGCATTATATCTGGTCAGCACATAATCGGTGCCGGCCGCAAACCCCAGATCTTTGAGACCCTTTTCCACCCCGGCCTCCGCCTGATCCAGAGCAGCATTGTTTACAAGATTTACCATGGCAATCCGCGCAGGCTTTTTCCGGAGAACACATGTATTGAAATATCGGTCTGCCCTTTTCAGCAGCGCGTCCGGAAAGATGATATTATATTGCGCCGCCGCCTTCAAATCCAGGGTCAGCTCATTCTTCCCGCCCGTACGAATGGGAATATTGGCAGGCTTTTCGCCGAGCATCACACGCACCGCCAGCTCCGCCGTCGAGCGTCCGTCACTCCAGGGACCCGGCGCGCAGCTCATCAGTGCCCCGCTGCCCATAAGTGAGCTGTCTTCCGCCAAGACCGGAATTCGATACGCTCTTGCAGCTTTCAGGATTGCCGGCAGTCCGTTGGCAACAGTATTATCTCCCATCACAAACACGAGATCGACGTAACACGACAGAAGACCCTGGATATTTTCCGGGATTTCACTTGTATTAAAGACCGCAACCTTTACCAGCTCAAAGGAGAGATCCCTGAGCATCGGTTCCATATCCGCGGTCTCTTTCACGGAATTAGCTTCCGAAGGATTATAAAGCGCACCCACACGCCGGGCACCCGGAAACAGTTCACGGGCCCGTTCAAACAATTCTCTGGACGGCAGCTTCTGCCACACGCCGGTCACATTGGGAAGATGATGATCCAAACTCTTCCCCACGCCGGCTTCCAGAGGGGCGGACACAATGCCGAAGACGATCGGGAGATCACCGCCGTGCGCGATCGCGCTGCCGAGTGAGGGCGTGGACATGGCAACCAGAACGTCCGGTTTACCACTGCTAAGTCCGCGGGTCACCTGAGGCAGCATGGACATCTCACCATTGGCATGATTTATCGTCAGCTCCAGATTCTTTCCCTCAACGAATCCCAGCTCTGTCAGACGCTCTTTAAATCCTCCGATGGCCTCTTCAAAAACGGGCGCCGGCACAATATAGCTCAAGGCAATCTTATATGTGCGCCCAGGCCGCGGTCTGAGCATTTTGCCCTGAGATTTTTTCTGTGTTTCAAGACGGGATTTTATTGCAGAGGTAAGGCGCCAGCTTTTGGAAAATCTTTCTTTCAATTGTCCGACATTCACACCGAGTTGTTCCGGCATCATATTGCTGATTCGGAAATCCGACGGCGACCGGCCGTTCAAAATTGCCGTAGCTATTTCACCGGTATAGCGCCCTACCGTAAAATAATCGGCTCCAAGCCCCAGCAGCACGCCTTTATTCGTATCAGTGGGATCATTGGAAAAAACCGGGATTCCATCCTGCTGCGCCAGGTGAACAATCATTCCCACTGACGCGATTGCCACAGTATCCCCACCGATCCAGACCGCCTGAATGCCTTTGGACAGCAGTGAGCGAAGGGCCTCCTGCACTTCGGACGGATTTGTTGCCGTCGCCTCCACAAGGGTAATCCCCAGTTCAGCACAGACGGCTCGGGCTTTAACCAGACAGGCCTCGGAACACTGTTCCCCGGGATTCCAAACTACACCGACCCGGGACAGTGAGGAATTCATTGTTTTTGCCAGGCGAAATACATTCTCCACTGGCTGAAATGTTCCGATTCCGGCCATATAGGGCGGATGGTCTTCCGCATTAGGACCGGTAATACCCACCCCCGCGCCATAGGGATCTGTCACCGCGCCGAACACATGAGTTCTCTTTACCGATTGGTTCGCCTTGGCCACCACCTGCAACGCCACAGTGCTCGATGTGACAATCAGATCATAATCACCCTTTACGATCTCACCGGCAACCGCATTGGCTGTACTGAAATCACCCTGCGGATTAAACAGGTGCAGATTACTGCCGCCCGGAGCGATCTTTCCGGCTTCTTCGAGATACGACCGAATACCCGCAACATGCGAATCCAGCAGCGGCGTCGATGTAATCTGCATCACCGCGATATCCTGGTACTTCTCATCACCATGTTGACCGGCACCCTCCCGGCGACCCATATCTGTTATCAGGAGCAGGGCGGATGTTGCAAGTATCAGGGCTATCGCCAGCCAAAGATGTTTCAACAATTTCGTCATATTATAATCCTCTGCATCAGGCGCCATTCACACATTGTCCGGTTTGCCACAGACAACCCTTTCCAGGTCGCCATCGCAAGACCATCGATCAGTTTGACCTGAATTAATGAGTCTAATACAAGTAGAATGAATGGTTAAAAGGTGCTTTTTGCAGCCGAAAGAATAGTAGATATCTCATTGTGTGTCAATGGGAAAGCGGTCCAAACGTAGTGTGGTCATAATCCCATTGACACAAGAGTTTTTTCCTTATACTCACTCTACCGAAAGACGTTTCTTATCGGGACAGAAGACAGTAGAAGGGGATTGAAATGCAAACGACCAATTTTTTCATGTCAACTCCTTATTCTCAAGACGTCAGAATCTGGAAGCGATCAGGACAGAACCTGACAGGGACTCCCTTTTTGCGGAGAGATTATAAGAAAGACGGCAGTGTGTGTCAATCGGGTAATAACCGAAACATGCAGAAAGAGCAAATCAACCTTGGCCAGGCCATTTTCAAATAGAACTGAAAACCTCCTGTGCGTTTTGGCCACGCCAGTATATGCTCAGAGTGCCAAGTATTATTAGAACAATACCTTAAGACCAATATTGAACAGATGCGACCTGTTCCCGTCGCTTCCCTGTAGCATACAGTCGTAATCGAGATAACCTGTTATATTTTTGCTGAATGACGCCCTCAGGCTCGCGCCCAAGAGTAGAGAGTCACTCACCCCGTCTCGGCCCGAGATGTCGAAGGAAGGCCCGACCCCGGTGAACCGGCAGCGAAGCGATTCCGAGCCAGCCAGGTAATCATGATCCCACCGGGCCCGTAATTCCGTGATTAAAACAGCCCTTTTAAACGGGAAGGACCTTGCGGCATGGACACCCAGCAGGCTCAGCAGTGAATCTGAATCAGATGAATTGACTGTCAGGTCTGCCGCGCCGGCACCTTGTTCTCCATACCCCTCCTCGTGAAGATAGGCATATTCCATCCCCACGGTCGGACCGAATTTCCATTGGTTAAGGGTCCAATCATGCCCGGCGTTTACGGAGACGAGGCAGTCCTGCCCGTCATGTCTGCTGAGAGCCGTTCGGCCCAGAAAGGCAATCCAACGCTCCGAGTCGAACCGGTTCTGTCCGAAGCCAAGCACCGACTCCACATAGTATCCGCCGCCCTGTGCTCCGTTATCCCACAGTGCGTAAAGCAGACCTCGATATGAGTCATTCTCGCTGTTGCTTCGTGAGTCTATCTCATCAAGGCGTGTTTCGGTAAATGCGCCTGCAATACCACCTCTCAGGCTGCCATTGATCCGAAATTCAATCCCCAGCATGAAGCCCCACGCTTTTTCCCGAAAGGCTGGGCTCTCGGAGGTGTCTCCGTACCTGGCATAGGATCCAAGGGTGGTGAACCACATGTCGGAATCGGAGGTCAAGGGTCCCTCTGCGGCATTGCTGCCGTTACGGGGCTCTTCCAGCAGTCCCATAGCTGGCACCCAATTGTCGGCAGAGGCCAGCATCGGCCCTCCCATGGAGGTCTGGCCCGCCTCCGGATTGCGCTGACTCCGCAGTTTCCTTCCGCGAACACGGATATGGTTTATGCTCCTGCCGGCATTGCCCAGCGCTATGGCACCCGCCCCGGCATGAAGCCTTGGCATCAGATCGTCCATGGTACCGCGGACTCCTCCAAGGCCCAAAGTATCAATCTGATTGAGAATATCGGCCATGTCGCCGGCGGCCGAGGGGCGGATCTGATCCAGGGTACTGCCCATACTGGACTGGTCCCCGTCCGCTGCCAGTGACTGATAGCTGTTTCGGGTAATGTTCATGGACAGCGCATTAGGGGTTGGGCTGCTCAATACGGCATTGAGTACTGCAGGGGTGCCAGTCTGGTCAAAGGTCCCCTGGAGCGTGCCTGCGGTCAGGAATGTGTAATCGCCTGCGGTAGCGTAACCATATGGCACAACCTGTAGGGTGCCGCCCTGAATATCGGCAGTGCCCGTGACCGCCAGAAGGTCGGAGGTGTCATCGCCCACCTCAGTTTCCAGAACTGCGCCGGCAGCGTGGGTGTAGTCCCCGGTAATGGTTAGTGTGCCGATGGAGTTGCCAGGCGCTACTATGCCTCCGTTAAGGACGTTGCCCGTCAGTGTGCCGTACCCCCCGAGCGTGCCCGGGGCTTCAACTGTTGTCGGTCCGGAAATAGCGCCGTTTATACACAGCCGGCCTCGCTGGATGCCGATGGAACCAAAGTCTGATCCCCCCGTCAGGGACCAGTCCTCTCCGTTCATTGTCAGCGTCTCAACGCGCTTGAAGATCTCATCCTCGATGCCGGTACCCTGTAGTTCCACAGAGTCATCATTTCCCCAAAGGCTTACAATCCCCAACAGGTCTGAACCCGTCTGGAGGATCAACCGTATCTGAGAATTATTAGAGTAGCTAGAGTAGATAGAGTAAGGGCTCGGCGCTGACACCAGGATACTGCCGCTGTTTACAATTGTCGCACCGCCAGAAACCTCTATCCCAGATGCCCACCCCGTGCTCGTCGCGGCTTCGATCCGGCCCGTGTTGGTGACGGTCGTGGATCCACCTCCGCTGGCGAGGTGTAGTCCCATTGAGGGTGCGCTTGAGGAATTTGCGATGATATTGCCGCTGTTTACAATTGTCGCACCGCCAGAAACCTCTATCCCAGTTACCTCTCCCGAATCCGCTGTGGCTTCGATGCGGCCCGTGTTGGTAAGGCTCGCGGGTCCGCCACTGAGTAATACTCCTGTCGCGGATGTGCTTGAAGCGGTTGCGAGGATCTGGCCGTTGTTGACAACAGTACTCTGAGAGCGGCTGTCGGTCCACACACCGTATGCCCTAGCATTAACACCCTCGGCCTTGGCAGTAATCTGTCCGTTGTTTTGAAGATCAACCTCACTGCCGCCGTTGAACAGCAAAATCCCATAGGCCAATGCCTGATCGTTCGCAGCAGTAGCGCTGGCGAAGATCTGCCCGGCATTTTGGACCTCATAGGCCTGGGCGCAGATCCCGTAGGAAATGGCCTGGTTTTGAAGGCTGCCTGCCGTGGAATTAATCAGGCCCTGATTGGTGACGCTCCCCTGCGGCCCGCCCCACAAATACACGCCTCTGGCCGTCGCCAAATCGGTATCTGCCGCGGCAGTGGCAGATAAGACACCGGTATTGATCACGGAACTTGCTGTGCCTGTCCAAATATCCACGGCGTGCGCGTTCGTGGTCCCGCCCGCGCTCCAGGGAACGGCCTGGACTTCTCCCGCATTCTCCCGGTGAACGTCTTCCCCGCTCCAGGGCGCATCAAGGATATATGACACCTCCATGCTTGCCTTGGCAGAGGTGTACCGTATCCTCATGTAGCCGTCTTCGCCCCAGCCTGTGCCCCAGCTGTTGCGGAGGATCCAGTATCCCATCCCGGCGTCACCGGGATCGTCCTCCCAACCTACCAGGGATACTGCATGGTTTGTACTGCTATAGTATGGCACGATATCATCGATCACAGTGTTCGTGTTCTGAAAGATGCCGCCTGTGTAACCATCGAAGTCCCCATCAACAAGGACGGCGGCATCAACCACACCAAGATTCTGGATGACCCGTTTGGCCGTCTCAATGTCATTAGGGGGTATGCGATACCATTCGGCGAAGCTGGTGCGTGGTGCATCCCAGTGGTGGTTATCCGGACCGGGATCGCTCGTGACATAGGGAAAGTCTGCCTCCAGAGGCACACCATGTTCCACAATTCCGGTTAATTCTTCATAATCCCAGCTGGCTCCGTTACAACCATCAAATCCTTCATATAGCGGGCTCAGGCTCCAGATAATGAAGGATTCGGAAAGGTCGATTGCTGCGGTGTCATAAAGGCTATGATGCCGGTTATAGACGCTCTCGGCAGCCGCCAGAGCGCCGAAGGCATAGCAACTGCCGCAGCTCCCCTGATCCCGGACCGTACCGATATACGAATGGCCGTTGATATCCCGAAGATCAAAGGACGAAGGAGGCTGCCCGGCAAAGGAAATCCCACAGGCAAGAAAAACTCCCAGCAGACAAAATATGTATTTCATAAACCTCTCTCACTTTTCTTTTAAGGACTTTCGTTTTTGCGGAGAAAGTATAAGAAAAACGATTTCTTGTGCCAATAAGACAATGACCACAATATGTGCTATAGGGCGCCGATGATCATAGAGGGTTAAAATCAGTACATGAGATCAATCTGATTGAGCATAGTCTCTCAAGAAAGGACCCCTTCTTCGATCCTTTCCCCAGCGAGAGATCTGTTACGGCAACGCGATTGATCAGGCGGATTTTATCGCCCCACCATTCTTTCTGACGATAGGCCCAGGGGTTGTGAATAGCATAGGGCCTGTCGTGAACCATTCCGAGGAACAACATTATGTGTCCTCTCATGTATAGAAGAGTGCACCCACCGATTGCTTTCCGGGACAAAAGATCAAGCTTTATCTCTGCTGGCGTATTGTCAACGTATTCTCCTGTCAGGATTCCCACCTGAGACTGTTTCGAAGAATTCCTCGGCAGCGATATTCCGACGGTTGCAAAAACCTCCTGGACAAAACGGGAACAATCCTGCTCGCCATACATTCCACCCCATCCATACGGTGCGTTGAGCAGTTCAAAGGCCTGCCGTATAATATTGCGAGGGGTGTATGACAGATATCCTTTATGAACATCTTCTCCCCGTATATACCCCACTTTTTTCAAGAGCCTTCCGTCTTCTTTTCGAAAGGGCAGAGTGATCCGGGCGACGCCGGAATCTTTTTTTCCCAAGAGTGGAAATTTTACACCCATTCTCGCATAGTCATAATAAACCGTCATATTCAAATCCAGAAATATTTCCCCCTTCGGCTTTGTTACTACCGCGAAAGAGGTCCCGCCGGGAAATTTTTCTAAATCATCCAAACTGCAGAGGGCCACATTTTCCACCGGAACCCAGCCCGAATCGAGTTGATCCTTAACGTAATACCATTTCCCATCCAGGCTTGTGTGCATGACAGCCACTGGCGTTCCAATATCAAGGGCGCTGTTCTGGAATTCATCGAAGTCTATGTCACAAGGCTTTGCGTATATGGCTTCACCGGTGGGAAACACGCGCTGGTCGGTATAGCGAACAACAAGACCGTATCGTATGTCTATCCCGGATGGAACGGACCCGAGATTCATATTCGCTACCAACTCTTTATAGAGCCGGGTGGTAAGGATGCTGCCGTCTTCGCGATAAAATCGATTTCCCCTGTAATAGGCCAGGATTTCCTCTATTTCTTCAGTCATTTCTTTTCCCGGAAAGGGAGAGGGAAGCTGTGTTATGTCAAGGGTTAATCCCATCTCATCCCTCACGTACAGATTTAGAGTCTCTATTCCTTCCCTGTCTAAGATTATCCTGTCAGGGCAGGGATTACGACCTGTCCAGAATCCGGCTGTCTTCATAGCGCGTTCCGTTTCGGGAAGAAGCGTTGGCGCCGCATAGTACAGTTTTTCCTTCGTCGCGCATCCCGATATTATCACGATACCCAGAAACAGCAGCAAAACTTTTATCAACTGAGAATTGGATTCAATTTTCATGATCGATCGCTCTCATGTTTCATCTTCAGCAGACCCGGAAATTTCCGGGACCTGGAGCATGTTCCGAGATATGACAAGAAATAAGTCAATAAACTTTTAACCTGTAATCTATTGAGCGTATTGTCGCTTCAAAGAAGCATCTGTTTTCAGCCAATTTATGGAACGTAAAAGAGAGGCTGTTTCTACCCGCCGGTATTCTGGCCAAGGCAGATCCCGTATCGGCCCAGTGTCCAGACGCTTCGCTCAAAGAGGTTTGTGATATAAAGAATGAGAGAGCGTTCCTCGAGGGAGAGGTCTTTTTCCGATGAGAGATAAATACTGCGGATTTTCTCCATCACCTGCCCTTTGTCTGAGGTCAGGGTTATCAAAATATCCAGATCGATTTCATCGGCGGATTCCGTTGCTTCTATGGCGGTGAGCAGGATGGCGTCGAGGCTTTCAACAATGTTCATCGAGAGTTTCCCCGGTTCTCCCTCTCCTGTTTTTCCCTCCAGCGTTTTGCAGAGACCGTATACATTGTCTTCGAGCGTTGCCACCAGGGTATGACGATTTTGCACGTTGAGAAGGGTCTCCGACGTCGAGAGATTGAGGTCCTTATGGAAGACATCGGTAACGAATAACTGTATCTCCGAGGAAACTTCGCCAAAGGCATTATGGTATGTGTCGAGGCCAACAGTCCCTGCTGTTGTCCCCGGGCGAAGCCTTTCGAGGTAAAGTGGTATGCGTTTCAGTAATCTGAAAATCTCTTTCTCGATCAGAAGAATCGCCGTTTCTGGATCATCTACGGCATGTTCGTGAATGAATTTGATCTTTGAGAGGGCCTCTTCTTCCAGTGGCGGCCAGAAATGGGTCAATATCCGATAATAGGGTGTAAGGAAGAAGGATAGGATGAACGGAATGAAAAAGTTAAAAAGCAGTACGACAAGGGCCGCCTGATGTTTTATGTCGCCGGACAGGAGACCGACAAATGCCTTGACCAGCGGGATATCGGTATACAGTTCGATATAGAACATGGTTACAAAAATGACGACGCCGAACAGATTAAACAATACCTGGGCCATAACCGATTGTTTGGCGGAGCCCTTCAGGCTCGATGAAAGGACAAAAGTTGTGAGGCTGGAACCTGCATGGACACCATAGATAATCATGAGCGTCTGATCCATGGTAAAAATGCCCGCATTGGTCATAGTAATAGCGATTATAATAATGCCGATGGCCGTCTGCGAGATAAAAGCCAGTACACCGCCGATTACGAAAATGAGTATATATGAATCTTTCAGAGTGAGGAGAAGAGACTTAAATCCGGGGTACTCGGCAAAGGGTGCCGCGCCCGTGCTCAACATGTTCAGCCCGAAAAAGAGAAGGGAAATGCCGAACAATGCACCCAGGGCATGATTAAACCGTGCCGGTTTTTCAAAGGCGTAACAGGTGCCGGACAGACCAAGCAAGAGGAGAACAACGTATTTGATATCCAGTACCGCAATCAACACCAGCGTCGAACATCCGGCATTCGCCCAGAATATTATGGGCAGGGATTTTCGGACCGTCAAGAGGCCGCTCGATACAAGGCTTGCAACGATAAAGGTGGCAACCGATGTACTCTGCGTGATGAATCCTGAAAGGGCGCCCCATATCCCAGCGATAAAACCATTGTCGGTAAACCTTGAAATAAAGAGTTTGAATCTTCGGCTGGTCATCTGTTTCAGATTGCCGCTGACCATCCGTATTCCGACAAAGAACAATCCCAGCCCACCAATGAGCATGGCAAAAGATTCGAAGTGCATGGAAACCCACCATTTTCCTTAAACAGAAATAACTTGAATTGTCTGATTAGTACAATAATCACCGTGGAAATGCAAAGCAAACTTGAACAAGATAATGCTTGATATTTCTGTATGGTTATTACATATAAGAAGTGGCCTTGTCTTAGTTTTTAACGAGTAACATTCAGGTTTTGTGATGATGTCTATAGGTCTGGGAGGAGAATGGTCTTATGGAGTTGAATGTAAAGAATGAAGAAAAGGGGACACTGGTATCCGTCACTGGCAGAATGGATGCCGTTTCATCGCCAGAGTTTGAAAAGGAACTGGGAAGGTTGATCGATGAGGGGAATGTCAATTTTGTCATCGATTTCGCCAAACTTGACTACATAAGCAGTTCCGGCCTCAGGAGTGTTCTGGTGACGGCTAAGAAGCTCAAAGGGAAAAAAGGGCAGATACTGCTCGCTTCTCTTCAGGCCGTCGTAAAAGAGGTCTTTGAGATTTCGGGTTTCAGTACCATCATCCCCATTCATGAATCTGTGAAAGAGGCAATGGCGGCCCTGTAATTCTCAGGTAAGATTTTAACCACAGGAATACATTGGGTATTTTGAGGATTGAAATCTGAGTCTGACTTAGAGATTGTAGTAAATAGCCATTTCTGGATGGGTACTATCTATAGAATCTGATTGTGGATGCATTTCATGAAATCTTTAAAGCTTGCAGCCATTATTGAAAATCTTGACCGGTTCATCTCCCTTGTCCATACATGTTCCGTAGAATGCGGATTTGAAGGCAAAAGGGCAATGGAAATAGAGCTTGCCGTGGAGGAGGCCCTGGTTAATATCTTCAGCTACGCCTATCCCGACGGAGAGGGGCAGGTGGAAATGCACTGCACCCAGGGCGATAGCAAAGAACTTGTAATAGAGATATGTGACAGGGGTATGCCGTTTGACGTCCTTTCCCGTCCCGATCCCGATACAACGGCCGATCTCGGCACCAGGGAGATCGGGGGGCTGGGAATCTTTTTTATCAAGAAAGTGGCGGATGAGGTGCGATACAGACGCACTGGCGGCATGAACGTCCTTACTATCGTATTTCAATGACAACGATTCACTGTTTACAGTTATCGGTTAACGGCAAAAGACAGGTATAACTGTGAACCGATAAACGTAAATGATCACGAATTATGGTTAATGCGAAAATGAGAGAAAAGTGCAAATTATTAATCGCTGCAACCCTATTCCTGATTATTATCTGCGTAGTACCTGCCGAAGGCGATGCCTTGAAAAAGGTATCATTCATACCTCAATGGGTTCCTCAGGCCCAGTTCGCGGGCTATTATATCGGGCTTGAAAAAGGTATCTACAGGAAACACGGCATAGATCTCACCATCATTACCGGCGGACCGGACAGTCCACCATCGGATCTCCTTATGGATGGGAGGGCGGATTTTGCTTCGCTCTGGCTGTCTACCGGAATTCAGATGCGTGCCGGCGGAGCAAAGATTCTCAATATTGCCCAGATTATGCAGAGATCGGCGCTGATGCTTGTGGCCAAAAAGTCGAGCGGTATTGAAAAGCCTCTGGACATGAATGGCAGAAAGGTCGGGCTGTGGGGGCCGGTCTTTCAGCTTCAGCCCCGGGCATTTTTCAGAAAATACGATCTTACAATGCGGATTGTACCCCAGTCTTTTTCCGTCAATCTCTTCCTGAGAGACGGTGTCGATGTGGCCTCGGCAATGTGGTACAACGAGTACCATACGATTCTGAATTGCGGTATCGATACCGATGAGCTGACAACATTCTTCTTCCATGAACATGGTCTCAATTTTCCTGAAGACGGTATTTATGTGCTTGAAGAGACATACAGGAAAGACCCTGCGCTGTGCGCGGCCTTTGTCCGGGCCTCTATCGAGGGGTGGCTATATGCCTTTGATCATCCCGATGAGGCACTGGCTGTTACCATGAGGAACCTTAAAAAGGAGCATATTCCCACGACTCTGGTTCATCAGAAGTGGATGCTGGAAAGAATGAAAGATTTGATTTTGCCCGAAGCGGGTGAGGCTGCCGGCATGGGCGGGCTCCTGCTTGAGGACTACAGCCGCGTTGCGCGAGGTCTGAAGAGCATGGGGCTCATAGAATCGGTCCCCGGATTTACCTCTTTTTATAAGGTGATTAGTGATAAAGATGAAAAATAGGGGATTGGCCTTCAAACTTATACTGCTCATTCTGAGCAGCGTCACACTGATTTTTCTGCTGATTTTCGGCTACAACTACATGTATTCCAGAAAAATCATCATCGAGAATATCGAAAAAAACGCGACGAATCTTGCCAGGGCGACAGTGAATCAGATCGACATTGTCCTCAGTTCTATCGAAAAGGTCCCCGAAAATCTTGCTTATATCCTTGAGAGATCGCTCTGTTCCGGCGAGGAACTCAACAATCTTTTAAAATACATCGTACAAAAGAATAATGAAATTTACGGGTCGGCGGTTGCCTTTGAGCCCCTTGCATATGACGGCAAAAAAGAACGATACGCCCCCTATTTTTATAAAAGCGGCGGTGAAATAAAGTATTCCGATCTGGGGACGGCGTCATACCAGTACTTCTTCCAGGACTGGTATCAGATTCCGAAGGAGCTGAACCGGCCTGTCTGGACCGAGCCCTATTTCGATGAAGGGGGCGGCAACATCATCATGTCCACCTATTCCGTACCCTTCTGCAGAACAGTGGCGGGGGGAAAGGGGGTCGCGGGAATCATTACATCCGATATCTCATTGTCGTGGCTCCAGGAAATAGTTGCTTCCATCAAGATAGCGAAGACGGGATACGGTTTCCTCATATCCCAGAACGG
This sequence comes from uncultured Syntrophaceae bacterium, assembly GCA_964610735.1. Lineage (GTDB taxonomy): Bacteria > Desulfobacterota > Syntrophia > Syntrophales > UBA2210 > UBA2210. The sequence goes on from CAZSYH010000011.1 coordinate 37,132, forward strand.
TACTTTTGTAACTCATCCTAAAGAAGAACTCGTCATGAACGAGACCATTTTCAGCCAGGCAGAGGCGCGGGGAGATGATGGACTGAGAAGAATCGGGAGAAAGATGATTCATGGGGAATCGGGGTTTGTTCCCTTTCGCAGCATGCTGACGGGGAAACTGTGCTGGATGGTTTATGCGCCGCTTTCCTCCAGCAAATGGTCTCTGGGCGTCCTTTTCCCGCAGGATGAACTGATGGCCGATGTGGCGCGCCTCAATAAAACTGTGATAATCCTTGGTGTAATCGGTTTTGTCTTTCTCCTTGTCATCATCGTCTTCATTGCCCGATCGATAACGAGGCCACTGAGCGTTCTTGCCGGCGTAGCCGAAGATATCGCGACGGGAAACCTCGATGTATTGATTCCCGAGATCAAAACGGGGGATGAGGTGGGAAAACTCGCCCAGTCCTTTGACTACATGAAAACATCATTGAAGCAATATATTTCCGACTTGACGGAAACTACGGCCGTGAAGGAGAGAATCGAGAGCGAATTGCAGATCGCCCATGATATCCAGATGGGGATTCTGCCAAAGATCTTTCCTCCCTTTCCCGAAATGCCGGAGTTCGATCTCTATGCCACTATTGAACCGGCACGAGAAGTGGGGGGGGATCTCTTCGACTTCTTTTTTCTCGATGACGACCATCTCTGTTTTAACGTGGGCGATGTTTCGGGAAAAGGGGTACCTGCATCTCTCTTCATGGCCATTACAAAAACGCTGATTAAAACGAGGGCCACCAAGGACATGACGCCTGAGGTTATCTTGAACCAGGTTAATCAGGATCTTTCCGAGGACAACCCATCACTCCTTTTTGTAACGCTCTTTCTCGGTATTTTTAATATCAAGGACGGAACCATAGAATACTGCAACGGCGGCCACAATCCGCCCTATATAATTCGTGCAGGCGGCAAGATCGAAGCTGTTGAAACGACCGGCGGGTTAGCCCTCGGTGTGATGGAAGATTTTTCATTCCAGTCAAAGCGGATTGTTCTAAACGAGGGTGACGCCATATTTATCTATTCCGACGGTGTTACCGAGGCCATGAACAGCAGATATGAACTCTTTTCAGAGAAAAGACTGGAAGGCGAGCTATACAGGCTCAAAGACCTCCCGGTAGGTGATATCCTGACTGGAGTCACGGAAAAGATACGTGAATTCGCGCAGAATGAGCCCCAGGCGGACGACATCACCATGATGATTATCCGATATAACGGGAGTGATGATTCTGTAATTTGAAATCTCTTGATTTTTTATTTAAAAACAGAGTGAGGTTTATGTTTGAGAGTAATCCACAAAACTCCATTAGATTAAATGCGTACGCCCCCTGATTTCATACATACTTGTTTCTGCCGGTCCTACCCGATCTTTTCCAGATTGATCCCCGTTGTCTCAATGCGAAAGACCCAGGTCACCACGGCGCCCAGCAGCGAGGTCCCCACGAGGCCGTACAAAAGCGCCTCCGTGCCGATACTCCGCAGCAGCAGGGGGAAGAAAAAGACCGTCAGGACCGCTCCTGCCTTGGCAAATGATGCGGCAAACCCCGCGCCCTTCCCGCGAATATGAGTGGGAAATACCTCCCCCGCGATCAGATAAGTCATGGCGTTGGGTCCCAGATTGGTCATAAAACTGAAGAGCATAAACCCCGCAAAGATACAGAACATCTTTGTTCCCCCCTCGGTACCCAGCGACAGGGAAGCAAGAAAGAGACCGGCGGCACAACCGATAAACCCGAGCACCTGCAGCCGTACCCGCCCTACCCTGTCGGCAAGCAGAACGGCGCAAACAATACCGACGAGCAGAAGTCCATCGATAAAGGCTGCCCCCTTTGCCGCCAGCATATCATTGTGGATGAGACTGGCGATGTTATGGATGTGGGTGGTCTTGGCGCCGATAACAGTGGCCAGGATGGTGGGTGTAAAGATGCCGATACCGTAAGTCCCCAGATCCTGAAAAAACCAGGGAACGGAAGCAAAAATGGTCGCCCTGATATACCTCCGAGAAAAGAGCAGCCCGAATCCCCCCGCCGTTGCGGGCTCGTCCCCCGTCGAACGGCCTTCCGATTCGGGAACTGCCAGTTTGATACGCTGGGGATAGGAAGGATTGCGGGCAAGCAGCCATTCCGTCTCCCTCTCCGCTTCGTCGATCCTGCCCCGGGAAACCAGCCAGTGCCCGCTGTCGGGAATGAAGAACCGCGCGAAGACCACCAGTATCGCCGGGATGACCGCGGTGGCGTACATCCAGCGCCATGCCCCGATATCGGGGTTTTCATACAGAATGAGGTACCCCACACCCGTTCCCACCAGGGCCCCCACCGCCTGAAACCCGAAGGCGCTCAGAACCAGTTTGCCGCGCGCGACGCTGGGAATACTCTCAGAAATCACCATATGGGCCGTGGGGTAGTCACAGCCCAGGGCCGCCCCCATGATAAAGAGGAAAATCAGAAGCCACGGATAGTTAGGACTGACAACCAGCAAGAGCAGACTTATTGCAAAAAGTATCATTTCTACGATAAACATCCGCTTTCTGCCGACACGATCGGAGAGCCCTCCCAGGACGGTGGCACCAATGAGGATTCCGAGAAGCGGCGCCGCCCCCACTGATCCCTTCTCCATGGCACCCAAACCAAACTCTCTCACAATCAGCGGAAGCGCTACACCGGTCATAAAAACCACCAGCCCTTCAAAAAACTTGCCCGCCGATGCCAGCATCCAGATCCGCCACTGCATGGCGGTCAGGGGTGAGGACGAAACGGCGGTTCCGTCCGACCAGATCGGGGTCTCGTCGATATACTCCTGGACGGTTCTTCTCCCGCCCTGATCCTGACCGTCTCTGCCGGAGGATGCGCCAGCCCCTGATGTAGCGTCACTCAAAATACTCACAATACTGTTTCTCCTTCTTGAAACAGATCCTACAAATACACAAGCGGATAGCGGGGATTGACATTATCACTCAGTGCCTGACCTATCCCATTTACCTGTGTATTAAAATCGACAACAGAAGTCAAAGTGAACCGGTTAAGGGATTGGTAGAAGCCATAAGATTTAATTGAAATCTGCTGCATCCACATAGAGGTATTGTATTGTTTTGTTTTAATCTCCTTGGGATTAATCCCCTCGGCACTCAAAATCTTATCCGATATAAACTTCGCAGCCAGTTCTTAGCGAAGCACCAGTATGATGTTATAGCAGAACTCCCTTGAGTATGTTCATAACAGCCGTACCCCCTTTCGACTGTGCATATTCGAGAATTATAGGAATAAATTTGCCCAACATATCGGGCTCCATTACAAGCTTAGAAAAGCTCCCGGCCAAACTGCTCATGGTAGTTGTCGCCGTGGACTGTTTACCCGCGAAGGATTTTAACCCGCTGAGCAGGCCAGCAGAACCGCTCGTTTCAGGGGCAGCCGAGATAAGGTAACCTGTCCCTGGGAGTGCTTTGGCGACCGTTGAAAAATCATCAGTACTAAGTTTGGACTTCGCGTATTTGAAAAGAGCACCGGCACCTCCAGTCGCCTGATTTTGGGTAACTCCGAGTTTATCCGTCAGAATTGTGATTAAATCACCGGTATCGGCATGTGTCGGACATACCGCCCCGAAAATGAAAAGAAACAGAATCGGCAAACATAATCTGTATAGTACTTTAGCTATTTGATCCTCCTATTATCAAAGTTTTTGTTCTTCCCCGGAGACCACTCCGAAGAACGCAATATCCCCCATTCGGTGCATCAGATAAGGGTTTTGCGTGTTTTGGGAATTTCTTGTAACGTATATTTCTTATTGTTTGTCGATTAAAGGAAGAGCGGGAAGAAAGATTACAATCCTTTCCACCCCGCTGATTCCTGAGTTTGCTTACTGGATAATCTGTATTTCCACACGGCGATTGAGGGCACGACCTTCCGCTGTGCTGTTATCTGCAATCGGCCTTGTTTCACCATATCCGATTGTTTCCATACGATCGGCGCTTATTCCTTGACTTACAAAATAGTTATAAATGGCTTGTGCGCGTCTTTGAGAAAGCTTTAAGTTGTAGTCGTCTGACCCTATATAGTCTGTGTGACCTTCGATGACAACACATAGTTCAGGATGCTGTCTCAACAGGTCGACATCTTTATTCAGCACGGGTACCGACGCAGGCTTAATATCGGCTCCGTCAAAATCAAACTGGACTCCACGAAGGATAATCTTTTCCGGGATGACCCTGGCAGGCTCTACAACGGTTACTGTGGGTTCTTCAACGGCTGCGACAGGCTCTTCAATATCCTCGTAAAAGACATCCCGCACAAACTGTTTAAGCATTCCATCGTCTTTAAGCAGATCACCAGCTTCTACGTAAACACAATTACCAAGCTGGTTGATTTGTCTCAGCGTTGCCGCCCCTTTCTCATTATCTGCAAGAGAAATCACATGGAAACAAACATCAGGATACTTTGAGTGAGTGTCTCTGGCCACGTTCACCGGATCTTCGCCTCTGTTAGTCGCCCCATCAGAAACCAGAATGACCGCAGTTTTACCGGGTGTTTGATCCAAAACAGCATGCAAAGATTTTATTCCGTCCCCCATTGGAGTGAAACGACCATAAATTTCATTTTTATCAGGGACAGTATTCAGGGCCTCGGCAACCTTCGCTCTTTCGTAAGACATAGGATCCAAGACTTCCTTCCACGGAGCAAAGAGATCCACTGCACAGCGATAGCTCAACTCTGGAACCTTATCGTTCATACCAAGAAGCAGTTTCTTGGCAAGAAGCATTTTTACTTCACCCAATTTTTCGTGAGTCATGTACATGGAACCTGACTGATCCAGAAAAATAATAAAATTGTCTACTTTTGGAACAATTTTGGCGTTTACGGGAAGAGCACTAATAAACAACAGCATGAAAATCAATACGCCTGTAAAGCATCTTATTTTTGCTTGATTATTCATTGTATCCTTTCCTCCTTATGTTTGATTATTTTGTGGCATCATCAATTTTTTCTTTTGTTGTTTGTAGAGCTTTGTCAATTTTTTTGCCAGCTTTTTCAGCACTCCCTTCGTTGTCACAAGCCACCATTGAAAGAGCAAAAATCACCACTATAAAAAATACTACTGCCTTTGATTTCCATTTCATTTTATTTCCTCCTTATTTGTTTTTCGCAACAACCCATATGGCATGAACAATGCCGGGGATATAGCCTAGTAAAGTTAAAATAATGTTAATCCAGAAATGCTTTCCAATTCCGACCTGGAGGAATACTCCCAAAGGTGGCAGTATAATTGCGATGATAATTTTGATAATCTCCATAAATTGCCACCTTTCCTTTTTTATTGCCGCCGAATATTTGAAATCATCGGACGGGTCTTGAATGTGAATTGCTAAAAAATCGGCTCCAAAACCGGTCTCGTGGAAAATAGCCCGCTGTGCAAAGCTCTCTTGTCTATTTTTGTAGTAGACTGTATTCGATATGTCAATATATGAAAGAGCGTTGTACTAGCTCAATAATTCGGTAACTTTTTGGAGCTTATCAAAAGGTGTTTCATAATTCAATCCACCATGCCTACGAAGGTGGTTATACTCGAACAGGAAATTGCCAAGATTCATGATAACATCTTCTTCTGATTCAAAGGAATTTGGTAAAAAGAATTCCCGCTGCGACAGACGGGTATCATTGAGATTCTTCGCCCGCCTGTGCGTTGCACACAGACAGGTCACTTTGCTCCTCAGAATGACACTGCGTGCACTTTTTACGAATCTGTTAATCTTTTTATTCTTCCCTCAAGCACAGGCGTTAGAGGCGTATTTTTTTGAATATAGTTTATCAATACATCCACATCAATCACCGTTGTATCATCCTTAGGAATAGATTCATTTCGGAAAACATAATAGCCGTTACCTCCACCGGCTAACCATTTGTTTATAATGACAGTGTATGTAACATTGTCTTCTACAGGCTTCCATGTCCCGTTTTTTAGAACTTCCACACTTGTTACCCGGCTGCCCGGATTGACTATTTTGGTTACATCTTTTCCATTATAGACCGCGCAGAAAGGATCTGCCGAAGTATTATAAACTACTTTTAATCCTCCCGACTGCAAGAACCCGCCTGAAGAAATGCGAGTCGCGTTAACACACAAGGACGCACATTTTTCGGGCCCGATTGAGGAAGCCGATATTTCCAACACCTGTTTTAGCTGTGCGCCGGTCAGCCGGACCTTCACAAGTTCATCGCGAAAGGGCAAAATTGCATTGACTGTCTCATAGGTCAGGTCTCCCGCGGGAAATATCTCATCGCCCCGTATGGCCCCACCATTAATAAAAGCTACATCCACATCACCAAACCAGTACAAAAATGCATCAGTGATCATGTTGCCAATCACAGATTCCTTATCGCGAACTACCGATTTCCTCGCGTCAAGATCAACTGTACTTCTACCAATAACTTTCTTCAAACCTTTCTCATAGGTATTCATAAACTCTGACATTTTGTTCTTAATTCCGGAGTCCGCTCCCACGGTGGAATCCAGCAGAACGAGCTTCCAATCAGGGTCTTTGACACGGCCGTTTTCGTATGTAAATCTGAGAACACCCAGATACTGCGCCCTCGATCCGTCATTAATAATAACTGTGTTATTCACAGTCTCATAAACATAAGTGTGGCTGTGACCGCCAACAATTATATCTATACCCTCAACACTCCGGGCAAGCATCCTGTCTTCATCCTCACCGATATGGGTCAGTGCGACAATAAGACCGCATCCGCCAGCCTTCAATTCGCCAACCATCTTACGCGCGATGGGAACAATATCTTCATCAATTTTCACTCCCGGACCGGGATTGCAGACACGCAGAAAATTCGGCGTCATCAATCCGAAAAACCCAACTTTAATACCCTTGATTTCTTTGATACAAGTTGGTGTAATTTCTGAACTCAGTTTCCTGTCATCGAAATGCAGGTTGGCGCAGACTATGGGAAATCCCGCATTGGCAATGGCAGTTTTGTACAGTGAAGCTCCAAAATCAAACTCATGGTTACCGGGACATACAACATCATAGCCGGTTAAATTCATGCCGGTTATCTCGGGTTTGCCCTTCATTAAAGAGTAAAGAGGGCCAAATAAATCATCGCCCGTACTGACCAGAAGCGACGCATCCACTTCACCACGCACTCTCCGGGCTACGGCAGCAATGCGTTCAAAGCCGCCAACGACGATATCCCTGCCATCAATTTCAGCCTTGCAGGGTGTAATAACACTCTGAATATCAGCAGTGGTCATTATCGCACAACTGACAGAACCATCATTGTTTAAATCTTTATAATTTCTGCTTCCGCAACCGTCGATAACAAAGGAAGAGAGTAACAACAGAACAAAGAACATACGGAAAAAACAAGCTTTGATCGGCTGTCGAGTAGACATAATATACCTCCTAATATTGATGGCTTTGTAAAAAATCCGCCCTTGTTCTCCACGCGGCAAATGCGGCGGAATCCCAGGACTCCGGGTATTTCAGGTAATGTTTGAGAATCTTTGTCCCGACAGTCGTCGCCTTATTCAGCTGCAACAGCAGTCCCGGCCGGGAGATCCCCCGCGCGAGGGTCAGCGCCATGGTCTTCAGATCGGGCTGCATAAAGGTTCCGTTGATCGAAGCGGTCAGCATCTCACCATTCAGGATATCCTTTCGGAAGAGGAATGAGATATCCTCGTGGGACAGGTCCTGCAGGATATTCCTGAGCGCGTTCAGTGCCGCGTAATGCGCCCCCCGCCCGGATTCGACAAACCATTTCCAGTTATAAGGCCACAGGGCGGCGATATCATTTCTCCCCTCCTGCGCGGCGCGGACGACAACCTCTGCTGCGAGTCCGCCCCCCGCCATGGCGCCCCCTGCCCCGCAACCCGTCATGGTAATCGTCTGGCACGCGGCATCACCGATGGCCACGAATCCGCCCGTCACCAGGCTGTATGGAGACCTCCCCACCAGGCACAAACCACCACCCCCGCGTACCACCTCGTCGGAGATAGACGGATGACGTGAGATAAACTCCTCCACAATATCCTTCGGATCGGGATTGGTCGGATCGGCGCGCACACCGGCGCCCGTATCGATCTGATCGTCATTCAGATACTGCACCCATTGATAGCCCGTATGATAGCCGTACCGGTAATGATCCACGATCGTATCATCCACGTCTTTTCTGCGTTTTCGTACCGTGCGGTGCACGTTGGCAAACTCCTCATTCCTGAAGGGGCTTGCCATTCCCGTTGCATCGGGAAGCCGGGTGCGAAGCAGTGCCCCAAAGCCCGTATCGTCCGCCACCACATCGGCAGACACATCGAACACCCCTCCCGATTCAAGGTTACGTACCTTGACGCCCGTCACCCTGGCATCTTCCAGGGAAGTCCCACCCGACTTCAGGATATCCACCACCTCATGCCCAAACTGTATGCCGGCACCGGCTTCGCGGGCCTGATCGACGAGGACCCTCCCCAGCTTTCGCCTGTCCGTCGTGATATAGCGAAACTTGATCATCTTCTTACAGGAGTAATCAGGCGCCCACACCTCCATATCAGGGTAGGCGTGCTGTTCAAAGATCTGACCGGGGTCCTCATCCGCACCGGGTACCTTGACCAGGGGCCCCCTGTTAACAGTAGATTCCGGCGGAAGCTCGAATCCCGCCTCGGCCAGCCCCCTTCTCTCAACCGCGTCAGACCAGTCATGCCCCATGGTTTCGTACGTGCCCTTTTCGTACACCACCACCTCAACGCCCTTCCGTGCGAGATCACGGGCAAAGATACATCCGCCCGGACCGGCCCCGGCAACAACAACCTTAAATTTTCTGGTCATAACGGTGCCCTCCTTTTCCGACAGTTTT
>CAZSYH010000012.1:0-45392 GCA_964610735.1 uncultured Syntrophaceae bacterium
AAAGAGGATATCCACCCGGCCTACCAGCTTCGCCGATATGCCTGGTCAGCCAAGCCGCCGCTCAGTATTCTCACCGATTTTGAAGAACTTGCCATCTATGATGCACCCGTAAAAGGTGACAAAAAAATAAAAGATAGTCCTAACGATTTGCAGGTGACAGGGCAAACAATACCTGTTGGATATGCGTTTAAGGTGTGGTAGAGTAGAAAAATCACGCAGGCAGGTTGTGTATTATTTGGAAACAAAAACCGATCAAAGCGTTTCTGCCAGAAAGATAACCTTCCCGGACAACGACAAGCTGAAGATACTGCTGGGAGAATATGACAGAAACCGCAAGACTGTCGAGAAGCTGGGGAGAGTGAAGCTTAACGCCAGGGGATGCACCGTCTCCATATCGGGAGACACGCATGACTGTGATCTCGCCAAAAATCTTTTGGCCCAGCTATATGGTATCATTGAAAAAGGCTACCCAGTCTATCCCGCCGATATAGATTACGCGCACAGAATACTTTCAAAAAACAGTTCCGCCAGTCTTGAGTCGATCTTTCTTGACACTGTCTTCATATCATCGAAAAAGAAGATAATTGCCCCCAAAAGCATGGCGCAGAAGTCTTATATAGATTCTATCAGAACATACGATATGGTTTTCGGTATAGGCCCTGCTGGAACAGGCAAAACCTATCTCGCCATGGCAATGGCCGTTGGAGCGCTCCTCGAAAAAAGTGTGGACAGAATAATACTTGCGAGACCCGCTGTAGAGGCGGGAGAGCGGCTTGGGTTTCTTCCGGGTGATCTGGCCGAAAAGGTCAATCCCTACTTGAGGCCTGTGTATGATGCCCTCTACGATATGATGGATTTTGAAAGGGCGTCCGCGCTGATAAGCAAGGGGATAATCGAAGTGGCTCCCCTCGCGTTCATGAGGGGAAGGACCTTGAACGATTCTTTCGTAATCCTGGATGAGGCCCAGAATACCTCTTCGGAACAGATGAAGATGTTTCTCACGAGGCTCGGTTTTGGTTCAAAAACAGTCATAACAGGTGACGTAACTCAGACGGACCTTCCACCTGGCAGGATTTCGGGTCTTGTAGAGGCGGAGAGTCTTCTGAAAGGGGTGGAGGGAATCCGCTTTGTTTACTTTTCGGAGATAGATGTGGTAAGACACCACCTGGTTCAGGATATTATACGGGCATATAATCATCTTGACAGAAAGAAATCGACGACAGACATTGAGTGATCACCAAAAAAACAAACCCATGGCTATAAAAACCCCCAAAAAAAATGGAAAGAATAACGGGAGTGCGGCAATCAAGTACGTTCACAGGCTTATCAACGAGAGCCTTTCCTGGAAGTGTGCCATAGCGTTTTTCATGGGCCTGATCCTGGCCATCATGCTTTATCCCCAAATTCTTCATATAGCCCCTCCCGAATATAGAGTGGGAACAATTGTCACAAAGAATATACAGGCAGATCGCGATTTCCTCGTGGTGGACAAGGCAGCTACCGAAAAGAAAAGGGCTGCTGCCGTCGAAAGCACAAGACCTCTCTACGATTATGACAGTGACATGCCTGCGAAGGTTGCGACAGCCATATCAAAAGCATTTTCCGATATGATCAAAAATGCGGAGGAAGAATCCAAATCGCCTGATAAAAAGAAGTCCTCCATAGAAGAAGCAAAAAAAACATTCGAAGATGTCTCGGGAATACCACTTACGACCTCGGAATTTAAAACGCTTAATAAAACAGGGTTCTCCGCTGAGGTGTATGACAACATTGTAAAGCTTGTTTACTATACCTATACTGACAGGCTGATCAGCAACATGGATATCCTGAATCTCCATAGAAATAAGGGCATAATAATACGCAACATAGAGAACCAGGAGGAAAAGGAACTGGATGACCTGTTGTCGATACTGGACACTGGAAAAATGAACTCTATCATACGTAAAAACGCAGAGGTGGTATTCAACACCAAAAGACCTGACAACATCGTAATAGCACTTGCTCAAAAAGCTATGAGGCCGAATCTCACCTTTGCCAAGAACGCGACAGAACAGAGAAAACAAACCGTTTCCGATGAGGCAAAACCTGTGCTGTACAAGCTTCAGAAGAATGAAATGATAATTAGGGAAGGCGAAAAAATAACGCCCGAGGATCTTGATAAACTTGACGCACTTTATAAAGGACAGGAGGGAAACAAGCTTGTAGATGTCTCCATATTTTCAGGTATATTTCTTACAATAGTGCTTTTGTCTGTTGTTTTTTACCGCATGGCCAGCTCGCGATTCAGATTATCAAAGATAGTAACTACTGACCTTTTATTTATGGCCATTGCGGTGATTCTTCAGGTAATTCTGGTAAAGGCGGGCATATTCATCTGCGACTCCATAAATCTGACATATAAACTTGCCCCGTCATTCATCTGTGCTTACGCCATACCATTCACCATCGGCACTATGCTCGTCGCAATCCTAATTGGCAGGAACGAGGGTTTGATATTCTCAGTATTCTCTTCCCTCATGGTAGTTTTTTTATTCGAAGACAAGATGTCGATATTTCTACTTTCTCTCATTGGAAGCGCTGTTGCGGTGCATTATATCATCCGTTGCGAAAGGCGCTCGGCATTTTTCAAAACTGGTCTGCTGGTGGGTATGGTCAATATGGGAACCATAGCTTGTCTTTCTCTGCTCTCCGGTAATCTCTATGTGATTGAGACACCCTTAACGCTGTCCATGGGGCTCGCAGGGGGTATTTTATCAGGGTTTATTGTCTCCGGTCTTGTTCCTGCCTTTGAATCTCTCTTTGGCTATACCACAGACATAAAACTCCTGGAACTGGCCAACCTGAATCAACCAATATTCCAGGAATTCCTTATGGTGGCTCCCGGAACATACCATCACAGCGTTATCGTAGCATCTCTGGTAGAGGCGGCAGCGGAAGAAATCGGCGCTAATTCTCTGCTGGCCAAGGTAAGTGCTTATTACCATGATATCGGAAAGATGAGAAAACCCCAGTATTTTATAGAAAACCAACCCAACTGGAAGAACAGGCATGATGACCTCTCTCCTCAGATGAGCAGTCTCGTTATTGTTTCGCACGTCAAGGATGGATGCGAACTGGCTGAGGAGCATAATCTGGGAAAAGCAATAGAGGATATTATAAGACAACACCACGGAACAAGCATTGTGCGCTATTTCTATGAGAAAGCGAAAAAGGAAAGAAAGGCCTCCGATCAGTCAATCCTGGAAGGAGATTTTCGATACCCCGGGCCGAAGCCTCAAAAAAAAGAAGCAGGGCTTGTCCTTCTCGGAGATATCGTGGAGGCCTCCTCAAGGACATTGACAAATCCAACGCCCGCAAGGATAGGAAATCTTGTGGACGGCAGGATAAAACAGGCGATGGAAGAGGGACAGCTCGACGAATCCGATCTTACCTTTCACGACCTGAAAAAGGTTGCCGAAACATTTACCAGAATACTCACTGGCATATTCCATCGCCGGATAGAATACAAGCAACCTTCCAAATAAAATTATATGAAAATTCTGGCGACCAATAAACAAACCGTGATCGATATAGCTCTTCCGAGAATCAAACGCACATCAGGCGAAATTCTAAAAATCCTTGATAATGAAAACAGTGAACTCAGCCTGACCTTTGTGGATAATGCAGGCATAACCGATATAAACAAACAGTATCTGGGCAGAAACTACCCTACAAATGTCATAGCGTTTTCCATGAATGAAGGGGAATTCGGAGATGTCAATCCCTACATCCTCGGTGACATTGTGATATCCACAGAAACGGCTCTCAGAGACGCAAAAGCCGGGGATCTTTCCCTTGAAGATGAGATTGACTACCTGATTATCCACGGCATTCTACACCTCCTGGGATATGACCATGAACTACCCGGAGACGCCGAGGAAATGAAAGAAAAAGAAAAGGAGACCTTCTTCACGCTGAAGAAATATCATATAGAATAAAGAAGTTTACAGTTTACAGTTTACGGTTTTTCCAAACTCTGTTTTTTCAATTGGTCACTGTAAACTGGTCACTGTAAACGGTTACGAATATCTGACCTACCTGACTATCACCCTCTGTCCCGGATGAATAAGGGTATTCGTGCTGAACTTGTTCAGTTTAAGGAGTTTATCGAGATTGATCCTGTTTTTCAACGCTATTAAAGACAAAGTATCCCCCTTTTCTACGACGCAGGTCTTTGCCGATGCAGCGTCATCCCCCGCGGAGCTGCTCCTTATCCTGATGACCTGACCTATGGTAAGATCGTTTCCACGTAAACCGTTCAACCTTTTTATCTCTGAGACGGTTGTGTCGAAGCGTCTTGCAATGAGCCAGAGTGAGTCCCCCTTATTTACCCTGTACGCCGCCACCCCACCCTCTTTAAGCGCGGGTTTCTGCAAACTTTCAGAATAGACATAACCGCGGGATGGAATCTTAAGCCACTTGCCCTCTCTTATGCTGTGTTTGCTGGTGAGGTGGTTCGCCGCCAGTATCGCATTGACCGAACTTTTATATCTCCGAGCAAGGACGGAGAGGCTATCGCCTTTTTTTACCTTGTATCTTATATACTCTGCGCCACCCGGTCTTTTCGCCGTTGAAACTTTATCCATAATCAAGGCGAAATCCTTTTTCATTCCTGCGGGTATCTTCAAATCATATGCATTCGGGGTTGTTTTATACCTGAGTTCCGAGTTGAGGAAATTTAATGTTTCTTCCGATGCATGGAGCTCTTTTGCCACATCCTTGAGACTGACACTTTTATCCGTCTTAACAGTATCAAAAGGCACGGGTTTTTCCTGTTCTCGATTCAGGTCTATGCCGTATTTCTCAGGATCTTTTAGAATCTGAATCGTCGCGAGGAAACGGGGCACATAGTTTGATGTCTCCGGGGGAAGCTGGCGGTAGAGATCCCAGAAATTGTCAAGGTAATTCATCTGTTGCCTTGATATGACCCTGAGCACCCTCCCCTCTCCGCAGTTATACGCGGCCAGAACTGTAAGCCAGTCCCCGAATATCCCGTGGAGCTCCTTCAGATAGGCTATGGCCGCCCTGGTGGATTTCTCCGGATCCATGCGTTCATCAATCCAGAGGTCACGCTTGAGGCCATACATATACCCGGTTGAGGGTATTATCTGCCAGAGACCAAGAGCCCGCGCCTTTGAAAGTGCTTTTATCTTGAAGCCGCTTTCAACGAGCGGGAGCCAGGAGAGTTCTTCCGGCAGTCCCGCCTCTTTCAGCTGTTTCAATATCATCGGACGATACCTGCCGGATCGCATGTATGAGGAGATAAAAAATTTACGCTCAGATTGCTGAAAACGCTTTATTGCCTTTTCTACATCAGCATTTACGACGAGGGGTATCTCACTCTGGTAACCTGCGGCGACATTGCTTCTTGATGCATAGATTTCCACGATCTTCTTTGCTACCATAACGCGAAGATCATCTTTCTGCCAGGTAATCTCCGGGTCACCATTTACATCCAGCAGAAGAGAATAAGTCTCGTCAAGCAGCTTCAGGGCCTTGTCAATCTCCCCTTTTTCCCAGAGAAGCTGGGACTGGCCCAGAAAATCAAGGGCCTCATCCATAATCGCCTGTGTGTTGTTCTGGCTGTGGTTTTTCCCATTCGGCTCTGCCTGTTCAGGAGCGTTTTCTTCCGCGGAAATTTCCGCTGCGGATGTGTCTGCATCGGATAAGACAGGTTCTTCCGAAAGGTCTTCCTCGACAAGTCCGACTTCATTATTGTCCTGAACTGTCTGAGGAGATTTAACTATATGTTCCACAGGAACTCCTGTCATTCCCGAACCGGGAGAGGATGAAAAGATGGAACCATGCGGAGGGATACATGAAGACAGGAATACAACAAGAAAAGCCGTTATCACCAGCCTTTTTAATACAAACATAAACTCAAGCTCCCCTTGAATCTTATTTTAAAATCAGCGTTTTATGACATCCATCTGAGATGGATTTCGAGACATCTGCAGACTTGCAAAGATCTCAACTTATCAGATACGCTTCTATGAAACTGTCTATATCACCATCCAATATCTTCTCTACATTACCCACTTCCATATTCGTTCTGTGGTCTTTTATCATCTTGTAGGGATGAAGAATATAGGAACGTATCTGGCTTCCCCAGGCTATCTTCTTTTTTGTCTTGTTGACCTCGTCCAGGTCTTCGGCCTTCTTGCGAAGTTCCGCTTCATAGAGCCTTGATTTCAGCACCTTCATGGCGAAGGCCTTATTCTTGTACTGAGACCTCTCATTCTGGCACTGAACAACAATTCCTGTAGGTATATGTGTGATCCTGACAGCAGATGACGTCTTATTTACATGCTGCCCCCCGGCCCCGCTGGATCTGTAGGTATCCACCCGCAAGTCACTTTCATTGATCTCAATTTCTATGTCATCAGACGCCTCCGGGTATACAAAAACTGACGCGAACGAAGTGTGTCTCCTCCCGCCGGCATCAAAGGGGGATATGCGCACAAGCCTGTGTATTCCAATCTCGGCCTTGGCATATCCATAGGCGTATTCGCCTTCTACTGCTATTGTTACACTTTTAACTCCGGCCTCATCACCGGGTTGAAGATCAACAATCTTCGTTTCAAAACCTCTTCTCTCCGACCATCTCAGGTACATGCGCAGGAGCATCTGTGCCCAGTCCTGAGCCTCCGTGCCACCGGCGCCGGCATGGATCGCCATAATGGCATTGGCGGGGTCTTCCTCCCTGCCCAGCATCATCCTGAATTCGTCTTTTCTGACCGACGATTCAAGACCGGCGACATCTTCTTCTATCTCTTTGAGCGCGCTTTCATCATCTTCATCACGTGCCATTTCAAAGAGCTCTTCCAGCTCCTGCAGGGAATTGTTCAGTTTTTTCCATCTGCAGACAGCATCTTCAGCTCTGCTCTTTTCCTTTAATATATTCCTGGCAGTTCCGGGGTCATTCCAGAAGTTCTCTTTGAGGATTTGTTTCTCCAGTTGATCTATCTTTTCTTCATTGGCCTCTATGTCAAAGACAACCTCTGAGGTTGTCTATTCTCTTCTTCAGATCTTCTATCTTTTCGGAAATGTCTGCA
Organism: uncultured Syntrophaceae bacterium; assembly: GCA_964610735.1. GTDB lineage: Bacteria > Desulfobacterota > Syntrophia > Syntrophales > UBA2210 > UBA2210. The sequence goes on from CAZSYH010000012.1 coordinate 7,095, forward strand.
ATCATCTGTTTTCCCTCCTCAACGAAATCAAAAAGCCAATTAGCAGAAACACAATACAAGAACAAGCAAATAGATTGCCATATTTTGAATAAAATGTATTTTGCCGGGTGAATTTTACCGGGCCACACAAAGCCGTCCTTTTAAACAGGTCTGTTCTGTATACGATTTTCCCCGTCGGGTCAACTATGGCGCTTATCCCGGTATTTGCGGCCCTTATCAGGTATCTGCGATTTTCTATCGCCCTGAAGGCTGCCATGGTCAGGTGCTGATAAGGAGCCGATGTGTTTCCATACCATGCGTCATTGGTTATATTGACAAGAAGATTCGCCCCTTTCAGACAATACTCACGACTGATTTCAGGAAAAATTCCCTCATAACAAATAAGAATACCTATCTTCCTGTCACCCATTGAAAAGGGCGTAATCTCTCCGCCGGGTGTAAAATCTCCGGCGCCTTCAACCAGTTTGTCAATAAAGAAGAGTATGTCGCGCAGCGGAACATATTCGCCAAAGGGAACCAGGTGCACTTTATCATATCTTCCGGAAACAGCGCCCTCAGGAGATATCAGGTATGCGCTGTTGCAAAAGGAGATTTCCCCCTCTTCCTTCACGTAACCCAGAGATCCGAACAAAAGCCAGGATTTTGCCTTCCTTGCTGTATTTATCACATCTCTGGACCTGTCCTCATAGTTCTGAAAACAGAATGGCACGGCTGTTTCCGGCCACACAATCAATGACGCACCGCTCTTTGAGGCATCGGCGGACATATCTCTGTATATATTCATAGTGTCTGACTGGTACTCCTGACTCCATTTTACTGATTGGTCAATATTCCCCTGAATGAGAGAAACATCAATAGAGTCAAGATGTTTTACGGTATTCTTCAAGTCGTTTATACGGTAAATACCGTAACCGAAGACCAGTGACAGAAGACCAACTCCGATAACAATCTCAGACAGAAACCTTTTCTTTTCAGTACCGGATGAGAAAAACGAACCACTGATACAGTCATAAACAATGCAGTTCAGAAGCACTATCAGAAATGTTATCCCGTAGATTCCTGTAATGTCTCCGACCTGAATCATGGGAAGGTATCCATGTTGCGAATAGGCAAGGTCTTCCCATGGAAAGCCGGAAAAGAGATGGCCCTTCACATAGTCGAGAGATACCCAGAGAAGAGGCGCTATTATTGTTCCTCTGATTCCCCTTCTTCTGAAATAAACAACACCCGCGCAGAATAGCGCAGGATAGAGACTCAGGTAAATGGCCAGGAGAAGCATAACAGAAACGCCGGCATAGAAAGGGATGTGCCCATAATGTACAACAACGAATACTATCCAGTATATCAGGCCTGTGTTATACACCAGGCCCACAACAAATCCTGTTCGGAATGCACCCGGAAGGTCTGTATCTTTTATGGCATACAGAAGCGGCACAAGAGCTACCCAGGCGAGAAAGCCCATATCCGCTTTGGGAAAGGACAGAAAGATAAGCACTCCGGAAACCAGGGAAAGTAGCAGGGTTTTCTTATTCATTGTCTTTGCGCGTCTTTTCTTTTTTGTTGCCGATCTGCGGAATCGTCTCTCCGGTTCGTTTTATCCTTACTTTCTTTATGCTCCTCTCGTCTGCCGCTTCTATTGTAATTTTCAGGTTTTCGCAGGTAATGGTTTCACCGACAACGGGAATCTTCTTGATAAGATAAAATATCAATCCTCCAAGTGTTTCAAACTGTCCTTCCGGAACTTCTATGTCAAAGTACTCTTCAAATTCTTCAATCTCGACCCTGCTGTCCACAAGAACATCGCCACTGGTAAGTTTTGTGAAAGGGTTTTCATCAACATCGTGTTCGTCCTGAATTTCACCGACTATTTCCTCTATCAGATCCTCCAACGTTACAAGACCGGAAGTCCCGCCATACTCATCAATAACTATGGCCATGTGCGATTTTTTTTCTTTGAGTTCGTGAAGGAGAAGGTGGATATTTTTGGTCTCCGGGATGTAATAGGTCTTTCTGAGAATTGAGAAGATGTCCCCCTTCTGAAAAGGTTTCGACCAGAACCTCAGCAGGTCTTTCACATTTAATATTCCTGCAATATTATCGATATTTTCATTGTAAAAAGGCATCCTGGTATGCCCGTGTTTCAGGATCAAGGCGAGTATATCCTCTATTGTGGAATCGTCGTTAATGGCAACTATTTCCGTCCTGGGCACCATTACTTCCCGGGCAACACTCTCACGCAGTTCAAGAATGCTCTGGATCATCTCGCCAGACTGCCTGTCAATAAGACCGTCTTCCTCACCCGCATCAATAATGGATTGTATTTTCCCCTCCAGCAAGGTAAGGCTTTTTTTCCCAACCGCCCATGGAAAGCGTGTGTCGATCCACCTTTTGACTTTTTCCAGGAAAATACTCTCCACTACAATCCCCTCAAATATTCAGGTCTGAGCATCTTTTTATTTGAAGATTCGATAACGCGTTGTATTAACTCCGTTGTTTCATCTTTTTCTTGAGGCATTCTGGCGCGTATCGGCAGATAGTTTGAGGCGTGATTGGAGGTAAAAAAACAGTTTGTAAAATCGGAATTTGCCACCATAATCCTTAGTTCTTCAAGAAACCCGAATTTGTCAGGCAGTTCGAACCTTCCTGACATTTGTTCTTCATACAGGGCGGTGCCCGGAACCACCATGACAGTCAGTGCCCCCACATAGTCGGGGTCAATTTCCGTCAATACTCTGGCCGTATCCAGGGCATGTTCCATGCTCTTTGCCCTTCCCCCTATCCCCAGAAGCACAGTGACCGAAAGCGCTATACCCGCTTCTTTGATCTTCTGTCCCGCTTCCACCATCTGGCGGGCATTTGCCCCCTTTTGGATTTTTTCGAGGATCTCGTCATTACCTGTCTCCAAGCCCATATAGACTATCTTTACACCCAGATTTCTCAATTCCAGGAGTTCTTCAGGTGTCTTGCGCAGAATGCTCTTCGCGTTCGCGTAAAGCCCGATCCTTTTTACACCCCTTATATTTCTGTTGATGGATTCAAGTACAGGCGCCAGCTTTTTCATGGGCATAATCAGCACATCACCATCGCAGAGAAAAATCCTGTCAATATAGCCATATCCGGACGCCTCCAGTATATCTTCCTCAATCTCGTCAAAAGCCTTGATCCTGAACTTTTCTCCCTTATAGGTCGGGCAGAATGTACACTTATTATGCGAACATCCCACTGTCACCTGCAACAGAAGGCTTCCTGCCTCGCTCGGTGGTCTTATTACCATTCCTTCATATTTCATTATTGCTTTTCTTATTCCTCCTGTAAGTATGACAAGCGCATGGGATTTGCGACGCCGCTAATGAATAACGCACTGGTTTTATAATACGACCGCTAAAAAGGCAAGTTACAAAAACTTTTTATGAACGACAGGCCTTTTGTATATCAAATGAACAAAAATTATGCTATTTCAGAAGAAATCGAAGTACTTTTTCCTTAACGAGCGACGCAGAACAATATAGGGATTTGAAAATCGGCGCTGGAGGGAAATAGTGACAGCGACTATTTTTTTGGAAATACGTGTTTTGTCCACTGACTGTTTCAAGGAGGGAAGACTGTATATCTGTGATTAAATCTCTGAATGATATGAATCCGGAAGAGAGCGGCAGCGTGTATGAGATCAAGGGCGGACAGGGATTGATTAACCGTCTTAACGCTCTGGGAATCATAACCGGAAAAAAGATAACGAAAATAGATTCGATGCTTATGCGTGGGCCGACTACTGTCCAGGTAAACAGGACAAAAGTTGCCATCGGTTTTGGTATGGCCGGGAAGATATTTGTTGAGGTGGATAAACGGACATGATGAAGATCCTGCTCATGGGCAATCCCAATGTCGGCAAGAGTGTCATCTTTTCCCGGCTCACGGGGGTGCATGTAGTCTCTTCCAATTATCCAGGAACTACTGTCACCTATACAAGCGGGTTCATGAAGATAGACGGCAGGCGGGTTGAGATTATTGATGTTCCCGGAACCTATACCCTTGAACCAACCTGTGAAGCGGAGAAAATTGCCGCTGAAATGCTCAAGACTGGCGATATTGTAATAAATGTCGTTGACGCGACAAACCTCGAAAGGAATCTTTACCTGACACTGCAATTGATGAAAATGAAGATTCCAATGATAATCGCACTGAATATGTGGGACGACACAAAACATCGGGGAGTGAATATTAATCTCGAAAAGTTGATAAAGATTCTGGGGATACCCGTTATTCCCACATCCGGTCTGACCGGTCAGGGGATAAAGGAACTTGTGACAAATATTCCCAACGCCGTATCCCCCTCTTCTCCGACAAGAAACCGCAGTGAACGCTGGGCCTTTGTGGGTGATATAATAGATCAGGTACAACAGATATCACACAGGCACCACAGATGGTTTGAACGTCTGGAAGATGCAAGCGTAAAACCCAGAACAGGTATAGTTATAGCCGCGGCAGTACTGATATGTTCCTTTATGGTGATACGTTTCATAGGCGAATCACTGATAAGATATCTGTTTGATCCGATATTTAATTTCCTGTGGTTACCGGCATTGATGAAAATTAGCACATTTATGGGAAACAGTGGCCTGCTGCATGATGTCATAGTAGGCAAACTGATTAATGGTGAAATCAACTTTGTCGAATCCTTCGGACTGCTGAGCAGCGGCCTTTATGTGCCCTTTGCCATGGTACTCCCTTATATCATATCCTTTTATCTTATCCTCGGTATCCTTGAAGATACCGGGTACCTGCCCCGTCTGGCGGTACTTCTGGACACCGCAATGCATAAAGTCGGGCTGCACGGTTTCGCGATCATACCTACCCTGCTGGGATTTGGGTGCAATGTGCCGGCTGTAATGGCAACACGCATACTTGAAAGCAAAAGAGAGCGATTCATAGCGGCAACGCTGATATCCATAGCGATACCTTGTGCTTCCGCCCAAGCAATGATCTTTGGCCTGGTTGGAAAGTATGGCGGGCAATACGTGGCAATCGTCTATGCGACGCTGTTTCTGGTGTGGATAATCCTGGGAATACTTCTTAATCGCCTGTTAATGGGATTCAGTCCCGAACTCCTCATCGAAATCCCCCCATACCGCATTCCCCCATGGGGTACGATCATACAGAAGCTCTGGGGAAGAACACGCGGCTTTCTCATAGAGGCCGTTCCAATAATATTGGCGGCGGTGCTGGTTATAAACGTACTTTTTGTCTTCGGAATATTCGACTATATAGCCGGTTTTACTGCGCCTGTAATAAACGGCGTACTGGGCCTGCCCGAAGAGTCAGTGACGGCAATTATTATAGGATTACTTCGCAAGGATGCCGCCCTCGGGATGCTGGCACTATCTCCAATGACGGCCAAACAAATGGTTATAGGCAGCGTTGTCCTGACCATGTCTTTCCCCTGCATTGCCACCGTTATTGTCCTGTTCAGAGAACTGGGGTTGAAAGACTTTATGAAATCGACCACCATAATGCTCACATCGGCTTTGGCAGTCGGGAGTATATTGAATGTGATTTTGTAACTGCTCAGAATTATGATTTATGCCTTTGCCTCTTCGTCGGTATCCGGCAGGACTTAGGGGATGTCTTTCTGTATTCCCTATCCTGTTTTCTTTATCATACCATCCCCCTGTCAACTTTCGAATTCTTAATTTGATACTACCATAATAAAAGGACAGGTCAGAATAATTCAAAGAATAACCACAAAATACCCTGGCTCGACAATTATGTCGTTTTTTGTTCAAAGGCCGTGCATAGATGAACTTGTTGTTTTTACGCTATTTTCACTTGATACTTCAGTTTATTTCGACATTTTGTTCCCCTATTCAACAGAAGCGATGTATCGATTATCAGGATTCCTGTAACAGACATGGCCACATTTTAAACACTTAAAGGAACACTCTGGCCTTTGGCATGTAAATTGCTCTTTGTAAACAGCAAGACCGAATCAAACCTCCTCCGATTCGAGCTTAAACCCTGTAAAGCCGGTTAAGTCAAGTATGTCCCGATCTTAACCGGCGAAGAGATCCTTACCCGGGAAGCGCAGCAGCTTCCCGGGTTTCTTTTTCCGCTTCCGCGCGCTTTCCAATATACCCATGCTCAAAGAAAAATCAGCAGTACAATACCATCCCGATGAAAAAAACAGTCTCGCATTTTTTCCATCTATCTGTTAGAAAGTGCTCACGTAAAGGATTGGTGCATATGCGAATACCAACGCGGCAGGAATGCTATTACATCATGTACAAAATGAAAATGATGGACCATATCGTGGCCCATTCTCTTCAGGTCTGCCGCGTAGCCATGTTCCTCGCGAGCTCCCTTAAGTCAGATCTCAACCCGGACCTTGTCCAGGCAGCCGCATTGCTGCACGATATAACCAAAACAAGAAGCATAGAGACCCATGAAAATCACGCGCAGACTGGAAAACAGTTACTCATAAGCCTGGGTTACCCCGAGGTTGGAGACATCGTCGGACAACATGTTCTTCTGGACGAGTATTTTGCCTCCGACAGCCCGACAGAAGCGGATGTGGTTAATTACGCGGACAAACGCGTGGTTCACGACAAAGTGGCAACCCTCGCGCAACGAATAGATTACATTATGGAAAGATATGGAATAGAGCCAAAGCGCAGGGAATATATCCGGATGCTCTGGGAGAAAACAAAAACCCTGGAGGAACATCTGTTTCGTTTCTGTTCTTTTTCTCCGGCAGATATGGAAAATCTCCTCGGGCCTGACAATTGTTCCGCGGATTTTTCAGAGTATAGCAGAGTAAATAAAACGGTTGCGGTCGGCACAGGGTAATAATTAATTTTTTATGGAATAATTATGCTCATAACCCTTGACAAAATCAGGGCGGAGACATACATAACAACGCCTGTATTAAAATCCAGCATAACAGCATTCAATTTGAGCAAAGTTTATGACTATAAAACCAAAAAAGGGTAGAATAGTAATCGACAGTAAACTGTGCAAGGGATGTTATCTCTGCATGTCGGTATGTCCGAGCGAACTTATTGTCATTTCTGCTGAATTAAACGAAAAGGGGTATTATCCTGCCGAATTCACGGAAACAAATGCCGGGGAAGATCGCAAATGTACAGGCTGTGCCATGTGCGCGGTTATCTGCCCCGATATCGCAATAGAGGTCTATCGTGGATAAAAAGCTGTTAATGAGGGGGAGTCAGGTAATCGGTGAGGCAGCCATACGCGCCGGATGCCGGTTTTACGCGGGCTATCCCATAACGCCGCAGAATGCGCTCCCGGAATTCATGTCCAGCGCAATGGCCAATCTGGAAGATGGTACTTTTATCCAGGCAGAAAGTGAAATCGCCTCGATCAACATGGTACTCGGGGCGTCCATGGCGGGAGCGAGGGCAATGACCAGTTCATCCAGCCCGGGTATAAGCCTCAAGCAGGAGGGTATATCATTTCTGGCGGCATCGGAACTTCCAGCGGTCATCGTAAACAGCATGCGCGGTGGGCCGGGTCTCGGCAATATAGCACCCTCCCAGGGAGATTACTTTCAGGCCACAAGGGGTGGAGGACACGGAGACTATCGTACTATAGTTCTGGCTCCGGCCTCCGGTCAGGAGATGGCTGATCTAACAAAAAAAGCCTTTGAATATGCGGACAGATACCGGACACCTGTCATGATCCTGGTCGACGGCATGATGAGCCAGATGATGGAACCTGTTATCTTTCCTGACCCCGTCAATCTCACTGAACTGCCTCCCAAACCATGGGTGCTGGACGGGGCAAATGGAAGGCCAAGTAGAATAATCAAGTCATTGATTCTAGGCACGGTGGAAATGGAGGAGCACAACTGGAAGCTCGCGAGAAAATACGAGACTATTTCCAGGGAAATCGCGGACGCGGAAACTTATATGACTGAAGATGCCAGATTTGTGGTTGTCGCTTACGGAACTGCCGCAAGGGTAGCCAAGGGCGGCATAAAGAGGGCTCGTGAAATGGGACTCAAGGTGGGTCTTTTAAGGCCTGTTACCCTGTGGCCTTTTCCTGAACGCGTCATCAGGGAAATGAGCAGATCCGTCAAGGATTTCCTCGTCTTTGAGATGAATACGGGACAGATGCTGGACGATGTAAAACTGTCCCTGGAGGGAAGAAGCAACGTGCACTTTTATGGACGGCCGGGGGGAATTGTTTCAACTCCTGATGAAATAGCCAAAGTAGTAAGCAGCCTGTATTACCGCCAGCACCTGGAAGAGGATTGATAGATGGAAAAGGTTGTCTTTAAAAGACCAAAATATATAAAGAAGGCGCCGTTTCACTACTGTCCCGGGTGCGGGCACAGTATCATTCATCGATTGATAGCTGAAGTTATCGAAGAACTTGACATAGGAGAAAAAACAATCTGTGTTCCCCCGGCCGGTTGCGCGGTACTGGCCTATGACTATCTCGACATAGATATGGGAGAAGCTCCCCATGGAAGAGGCGCGGCGGTGGCTACCGGGTTAAAACGTATTCTCCCTGACAAAATGGTGTTTTCCTATCAGGGCGACGGGGATATAGCTGCTATCGGAACCGCTGAAACTATCCACGCAGCCAACAGAGGTGAAAATATTACTGTTATCTTCGTCAACAACAGTTGCTACGGTATGACGGGCGGGCAGATGGCTCCCACGACCCTGCTCGGCCAGAATTCCACCACCACACCGGGCGGTCGCGATAAAGATCGTGACGGGTCTCCTATCAATCTGAGCGAAATGCTGGCAATAACAAAGGGGGCTGTCTATATAGAACGGACAGCGGTAAATTCCATAAAAAACATAAGAAAGACCAAGAAGGCCATTACAAAAGCCTTCAAGGTACAGATGGCAGGTCTTGGGTTCTCACTCGTCGAGATTCTTTCTCCCTGCCCTACCAACTGGAAGATGTCCCCGGTAGATGCCTGCAAGTGGACAGATGACAGTGTTATGCAGACATTTCCCCTTAAGATTGTAAAAGACGAAACAAGTTAAAAAGGGTTGGCTCTTATGAAGAAAACTGTCTTTGCAGGATTCGGTGGACAGGGTGTCCTGATGATGGGTTATGTCTTCGCGGTGGCGGCAATGCGTGACGGCAGAGAAGTAACCCACCTCCCTGCCTACGGCGCGGAGATGCGTGGAGGCACTGCAAATTGCACGGTCGTTGTGTCGGATGAAGAGATCTTCTCCCCTGTAGCGTCTTCACCCGATTTCGCGGTAATTATGAACAAACCTTCTCTGCTGAAATATGAAGGCGCAATGAGAGAAGGTGGTGTTATCCTCCTCAATTCAAATCATGTGGACAGGGAGCTGACCAGGAACGACCTGACTGCCATGAGGATACCTGCCATTGACATCGCGAAGGATCTGGGCAGTGAACGTGTTGTAAATATGGTTATGCTGGGGGCATTTGTAGCCCATACAAAGATAACATCTCTTGACTCAATAATGAACGGGCTTTCAGAAATCGTGAAGGGCGGGAAAGCCAGCGTAATGAAATTGAATCGCAAGGGTCTGGACAGGGGCGCTGAATATATTCTAAAGGGAGATTCACGGTGAAAACGGTAAAACAAATCGAGCTCTGGCTGAACAACGTACCGGGGCAGTTATCTGATATCAGTGATATATTGAATGATAACAGGATCAACATAATAGCCTGTTGTTACGCGACAACACATGAAGAAAAAGGTCTGTTCTATTTTGTTGCCAACGATCCCGACAAGGCTGTAAATGTGTTGAAATCCGCGGGATACAAGATAAAGACAAAACAGGTTATAGCATGCGAAATGCCGAATCATCCTGGTGGAATGAATGTTGTTTTAAAGCTTTTGAAGGACTCCAAGGTCAATCTTGATTACATATACCCCTGCATGGGAACGGGAAACATCACCGTTGTCATACTGGGCGTGGTGTCAGTCAAGAAGACCTTGAAAATCATTGAAGATAACTGGATAAAAGTGTGGGGTGACGATCTCTATCATATATAATTGTCGCCCCGCCTGACAAACGAAAGACGGGCAGGATAATAGTACCATCCTGCCCGATTATGCGCGAAGTTCATCCTGCCATTGCGCTGTCTCCTTTTCTTCTTTTACCTTGCACATTCGTGTAGCGATGCAATCTGCAGAATTATATTCCGTTTCTATATAAATGTGCCTCTAAAATCCTTTACAAGAAACGCTGTCAATGTTAGTTTAGCAGAAGTATTATCGGCTTTTAATAAATTTGATTTAATGGTTTCGTCATCAGATTTCGAAAGGAATTAAACATATCATGACAAAGAAAAAAACATCATACAAGGATGCTGGTGTGGATATCGACAAGGCCGCTGCCTTTGTTGACAGGATAAAACCACTCATAAAGCCTACTCTGCGCAAGGAAGCTGTAGGAGAAATAGGCCATTTCGGGGGTCTGTTCCACCTGAATGCCGATAAATACAAAAATCCCCTGCTTGTTTCATCAACCGATGGGGTGGGCACGAAGCTCAGGATAGCCCATATGATAGACATACACAATACTATCGGTATCGACCTTGTTGCAATGAGCGTAAACGATTTAATCGTCCAGGGCGCTGAGCCCCTTTTCTTTCTGGATTATATAGCCACTGGAAAGCTGAATCTTGAAACAAGTGTACAGATAGTTGAAGGCATAGCAAAAGGCTGCGCCGAGGCAGGATGCGCGCTTATAGGCGGCGAAACCGCCGAAATGCCCGGATTTTACAAGGATGATGAATATGACCTGGCGGGTTTCTGTGTAGGCGTTGTTGAATACGACAAGCTTATCGACGGTTCCGAAATCCGGGTGGGTGACAGTATTATAGGTCTGGCATCGAACGGAATCCACAGCAACGGGTATTCGCTTGCCCGGAAAGTATTGTTCGAACAGGCCGGCCTTGATATCAATGATAATATAGATGGCCTTGAAGATTCCATCGGAGTGGAACTTCTCCGCCCGACTAAAATCTACGTAAAGACCGTCCTGAATCTTATAAAGAACTTTAACATAAGGGGAATAGCTCATATAACGGGCGGTGGACTTACAGAAAATATTCCCCGAATACTACCTCAATCCTGCGGAGTTGCTATAATTAAGAAAAGATGGACGCCCCCTCCTATCTTTAAAATCATCCAGGATATTGGTAACGTTGATGAATCCGAAATGTTCAGGGTATTTAACATGGGCATCGGGATGACAATTATCGTTCCGGAGAAGGATTCGAAAGGGGTCATTAATCATCTGAAGGTGCTTGGAGAACAAGCCTGCATAATCGGTCATATTATAAACCGGATAGAAGAGAGCCCAGCCGTAACATTCGAGTAGAGAAATGAAAAAAACAAACCTGGGCGTGCTGGTATCCGGCAGTGGTTCCAACCTGCAAGCCATTATCGACAACATAGAGTCGGGGAAACTGGATGCAATTATACGTGTGGTTATAAGTGATGTCCCCAAAGTTCGGGCACTGGAGCGGGCAAGAAACCATAATATACCGACGGTTGTTATCGATCATGAAAATTTCGGCACAAGGGAGGAATTTGACCGGGAGGCTGTTGCCATTTTAAAAAGTCATTCCTTAGATCTTGTGATCATGGCAGGCTTTATGAAAATACTTACCCCCGTTTTCTTGAGGGCTTTTCCCGGAAGGATAATGAATATACATCCGGCGCTGCTTCCCTCTTTTCAGGGGCTTCATGTTCAGCAGAAAGCATTTGACTACGGCGTAAAGTTTTCCGGGTGCACGGTCCATTTCGCCGATGAAGGGGTCGATACCGGACCTATCATTATCCAGGCGGTTGTTCCAGTGTACGACAATGACACGATAGACATCCTCCAAGAGAGAATATTGAAAGAGGAGCACAGGATCTATTCTCAGGCAATCCAGTTCTACGCGGAGGGAAGACTTGAGATTAACGGGCGGAAGGTGCAGATAAAAGACTCCGGCACAATGGAAACACCGCGCGTGCACAACCCGCCACTGGAAAAGTTTTAATATGATTATCGTAAGTGCATGCCTGCTTGGATTCAATTGCAGATATGATGGAGAGAGTCGGCCTGATGAAGATCTGCTTTCGTCAGCTTTAAGAAAACTTTTTGTGCCCATCTGTCCGGAACAGATCGGAGGACTCCCGACACCACGCGCTCCCTCCGAGATAATCGGAGGAGATGGCCTGGATGTACTTGAGGGAAGATCAAGGATTATTGATATTTCCGGCAGAGATGTTACTGACTTTTTCCTGCGAGGAGCAAACGAGGCGATGCGTCTCGTGGAACTACTGGAAATCTCAACCGCGATAATGAAAGAGAAAAGTCCGTCCTGCGGCGTTTGCCATATAAAGAAAAACGGCTCCATCGCACGAGGATCGGGCGTCACATCGACCCTCTTTGCAAAGAAAGGCATCCGCGTCATATCATCGGACAGGATTAAGGACGAACTGGAAACCGGGACCTATCGATTATGAGCCGGGCGATGAAACTATGTATGATACTATTGTATTAGGAAATGATCCGGGCTCTCTTATAGCAGCGGTAGTTCTAGCAAGTCACGGCAGGAAAGCGCTGCTTCTGACCATGGATAATGTTCCGGATTTCTTCTCGGAGTCCGGCTACACATTCGACATTGATCCCCTTCCGTGGACCGGCATGGACAGAGGCGGAGTCTTCAGACAGTTATTGTCTCATCTAAGTATAACCCCTGAAGACCATGTTTTGAACCCCGCACTGCAGATAATTTTCCAGAATCACAGAATAGATCTTTTCGGTAATATGGATTTGGATCTGAAGGAAATGGAGCGTGAATTTCCGGATGAGGGCCAGAATTTGGTTAAATTCTATAGTTCCATCGAAAAGATCTCTTCCTTTGCGTCCGGATTGATCGATAAAAACCTGCATCTCCAGACGGAGACCGCGCGGGATTATATCAACCTCTTTCGAAATATGCCCGGCATTGTGATGAAGAAAAGGGCTTTTGGTACAAGCCTTGAAAATATCCGGGAGAAACCTCTGCTAAAGAAGATATTGGAGGCTCAGCTTCTTCTCCTGTCAAACCTTGACTCTCGCGACATAAGTCCAATTTCCTTCGCAAAAACGCTTTTTCTGTCTTTAAATGGACTCTCTTACCCTGAGGGGGGCAAACATTATTTAATGGCAAAACTGAAAAAAAAATTCGAGGCAGATGGGGGCGTTATAGAAAGGTGTTCCACGCTGACACTGGACACGGAAAGGGTTATCAAGATTGACGTGAAAACGGAAGGCAATGATATGCCTGCCCTCTATGGTAAAAATATAATAGTAAGCACAAAATATGAAAAATTTGCTTCTCTGCTGGAGGAAAACAGAGGTCTTTCAGTATTCAAAAAAAAATATGACAGGATAAAACCATCACTTTATCCATTCACCATACATCTTGGTGTAAATGACAGATGTATCCCGGAAAAGATGGGAGTATATGTTGTTATATCGGACGAAACCAAATCCGCCGAGAATGGCAACCCCCTGTTTCTGGAAACGAGCGAGCAGGGAGATATCCTGCGGGCGCCTGATGGAAAGAGAGCTATGAGCATTACCACCTTTCTCAAAAATTCCCCATCAAAGTTCAACAACAGTGACTTGGAAGAAATCGCGGAATCCATGCTGAAAAATCTGGGGACATTTCTCCCCTTTCTGAAAGAAAACCTCGACTTTATAGATCTAGAGCAGTCAATAAATATATCAAGAGATTACCACAGAATCATCAATAATAAATACATGGCGAAAAAGTCTGTCATCGGCATGACATTCCTGTCCGGCAAGACCCCCCTGAAGAATGTTTTTCTCACAGGGGGGATACTTATGCCGGGCCTTGGGTTTGAAGGAGAAATTATGTCCGGAACAAACGCCGCGAGACTTGCGATGGGGGAAAATTAGACATGAAGAAAAAAACGCCTGACTTCAAGATTCAGGAACTGGGAAAACCAGCCCTTCCATCACCTGTTACATCGGGATACTTTACACCGGATAGCAAACGCATTCTTTACGACCGTTACCTCCATAACCTTGATTCCACGCAAACAGCCGGCGGGATCCCTCCTTCTATTGAAGTCGCCGGCCCGAGAAAAATGATCTATTTTGATCCCTCAAAGGTAAAAGCCGCCATCGTTACATGCGGCGGCCTGAGCCCGGGGATAAACGATGTAATAAGAGCAGTGGTAATGGGTCTCTACTACCGCTACGGTGTCAGAAACGTAGCAGGTATAAGGTATGGTTTCCAAGGTCTTATACCGAAATATCGCCACGACGTGGTAAGTCTGACACCTGAAGTTGTAAAAGACATACACGCGCTCGGTGGAAGCATGCTTTCCTCATCCCGTGGAAGTCAGGATATTGGGGAAATGGTCGACGCCTTGTGCAGGATGAACATTAATATATTTTTCTGCATAGGCGGAGACGGCACAATGAAGGCGGCTGAACTTATAACAAAAGAGATCGACAGAAGAGATTTAGATATAAGCGTTATCGGCATACCCAAGACCATAGATAATGACCTGAATCTTATTGACAAAACCTTTGGATTTGATACGGCAATCTCCATGGTGGTTAATGTGATTCAATGCGCCCATGTGGAGGCAAAAGGAGCGCCCATGGGAATTGGCCTGGTAAAGATAATGGGAAGGGAATCTGGCCATATCGTGCTTAACGCCGCCCTCGCGCAAAATGACGTCAATTTTGCCCTGATACCCGAGGTCCCATTTGATCTGGAGGGTGAAAAAGGCCTGTTCAAGGCACTGAAAAAACGCCTTGAGGAGAGGAAGCATGCCGTCATACTTGTAGCGGAAGGCGCCGGACAGGAACTTTGTGCCGACAGCGGCTCGAAGCAGACTGACGCGTCAGGAAATATCAGACTCAGTGATATAGGTATATATCTAAAGGCAAGGGCCGAAGAATACTTTAAAAAGAGGAAACTGGAAATCAACCTCAAATATATCGATCCCGGTTATATCATACGAAGCGTTCCCGCCAACGCGAGTGACAGCATATACTGTGAACTTCTGGGCCAGCTTGCAGTGCATGCCGGAATGGCGGGGAAAACGGGAATGGTGGTAGGCCTTTTCAATGGAGAATATGTCCACCTGCCGCTTAAAACGGTGGCGTTCCGCAGAAAAGTAGATACAGAGGGTAACCTTTGGATGCGTGTCCTTGAGGCAACGGGACAGCCGATATCGATGAAGAATTAGCACCACTGTTCGGATTGCCGGATTTAAGGGCGGATATCTGAAGCAATGCCAAAAAAATACTTGCAAAAATCCTGGATATAGTTTAGGAAGTGGCCTGATTTTCTTGAAAGGAGTTTATTATGTCTCGATTTTGTGAGGTCTGCGGCAAAGGACCTTTAACAGGAAACAGTGTAAGTCACGCGCATAACAAAACAAAGAAGGTCTGGTATCCCAATCTTCAGAAACTGCGCATTGTGAATCCAAAGACCGGAGCAGTAAAGAGAATGAAGGTCTGTACCCGGTGCCTGCGTTCCGGAGCCGTTAAAAAGGCCGTTTAATAATTACATCATGTATTCGCCTGACAACTGCCAGGCGAATACCTCCGTTCTGTTGTCTCAGAACTATTCACCCATTATCATCTTCTTAAGACCCGAAACACCTATCTGAAATGTTCCGTGGCCTGTCCTGCCATACACCTTGTAATCTTTATTGAGGATCAGTTCATCTCTGCTGTCGTTTCTCAGGAGCATCAAACCCTTAAGCTTCCCATCTTTCAAAAAGAAGCTGACGCTTTTAATTTCTTCAAAGGGGATCGTGTAGGTACCCTCTCCCTTCATTCCCTCAATAAAGGTCTTCCCCTCTATGCTTACATCTGTGCACCTGGTAACGATATCCATCTGATCAACAAAGGTGGCGCTGAACTTCTTTTCAGTAACGGGAATCCTGTCCGGAGAATCATCACCTGTAATAGAAGAGCCCATACCCAGAATAAAAGGAACAAACAGCATGATCAAAAAACAAATGTGTAATCTTTTCATTATTATTTTTCTCCTTCATCAATCTCATAGATATCTATTTCTCTTTTTAAGGCCTCAAGTATTCCGTCAACATCGGAGGCGAAATCGGGTAATATGGAAAACTGTATCACCGATTTGTCTCTGTCGACGGTTGTAATAGTCGCGAGCCCTTCATACCCTTCCAGAATATATTTGATATACGCAATATCTCTGCGTTCCAATCTCAGGTTCCTCTTTATTACACCTCCTTCTTTCATGTACTGTGTGGTAGCATTCAACCTTTAAAACATCAAGAAATAAATCCCTCCTTGACATGGTGCGGCGCCTTAACTATATTCCAAATCTAATCTGATCGTGACAGGAAAAACATGCTGCCAATCACCCGCTGGAAATTTCCGGACACCAACGCAGAGGCCCAATCTCTCCTGACCAGGGAGCTGGAAATCAGCCCTGTTGTATCACAGATATTGATCAACCGAGGCATAACGACCACTGATGATGCCAAGGAATTTCTGTTCCCTTCCCTGAAACAACTGCACAATCCCCTTCTTTTGAAAGACATGGAAAGCGGTGTCGACAGGATAGTGGAAGCAATCTCCGGAAAAGAAAAAATTGTCGTCTATGGCGATTACGACGCGGACGGCATAACATCCACGGTAATTCTCGTGAAATTTCTCAGGGAAATCCACGATGATGTAACATATTATATCCCGGGAAGAATTGAAGAGGGATATGGTCTCAGCAAAGCGGCAATCGACCAATTCAGGAAAGATGGAACGAAACTTATAATAACCGTGGACTGCGGCATCTCCAACCATGAAGAAATAGCCTATGCGGTGTCCTCGGGCATTGATGTTATAGTAACAGACCACCATGAGGTTCCCGATATCCTGCCCGCCTGTAGCGCTGTAATCAACCCCCATCGCGGTGATTGTTCCTTTCCCTTCAAATCTCTCGCCGGAGTGGGAGTCGCCTTCAATTTACTGATTGCCCTCCGCGGAAGACTCCGCGATCTGGGCTTCTGGAAAGACATAAAATGCCCGAATCTCATGAAATATCTGGATCTGGTTGCCATCGGAACCATAGGTGACGTTGTTCCTCTCGTCGACGAAAACAGAATCCTCGGAAAGATAGGACTCGGCGTGGCGAACAATACCGAAAGGGTCGGCCTCAAGGCGCTGATGACGGTAAGCAATATGGAAAATGAAACCGTCAGCTCCGAGTCGGCGGCATTCAGACTCATTCCCCGAATCAATGCCGCGGGCAGAATCGGCGCCCCTGAAGACGCTGTCGAGCTGCTCCTGACAGAGGATGGAGACAAAGCTGCAATACTTGCTCTACGCCTCGACTCATACAATAAAAAACGTCAGGAAATGGAAAAGGTCATACTTAATGAGATACTTGATGACATAAGCACAAACATTGATATTGATAAGGTAAACTCCTTTGTTCTTGCGTCTCACAAATGGCACCCTGGCGTCATAGGCATCGTGGCCTCAAAACTTGTGGACAGGTATTACGGGCCCGCCATACTGATTAGCATAAAAGATGGTATCGGAAAAGGATCTGGCAGGAGCACCCCTGAATTCAATCTGTATGCCGGGCTTGAGAAATGTTCTTCCCTGCTCCTTTCATATGGCGGCCACAGATACGCGGCCGGGATCTCCATAAGAGAGGAAGATATAGGAGAATTCTCTAAGAAATTGAGCAGGACGGTGAGTGAAGATATCGGCGATGAAAGGCCAATTCCGGAGACTGCCATAGATGCCCTGTGCGGTCTGAAGGAAATAGACTACAATCTCATCTCTCAGATCGAAATGCTGGCCCCCTTTGGAAGCATGAACCCCGAACCCGTCCTCTGCGCGAAAAATATAAAGATATCATTCCCTGCGACAGTCGGAAACAATCACCTGAAAATGCGCGCAATTGGAGAACGTGCGAGCTACGATACCATATGGTTCAACGGGGGGCATTTTTCCGATCTTCTTTCCGGATCAACTGTAGATATAGTCTTTACTCCCCAGATAAACCGCTGGAACGGAAAGAGCGGCATCCAGCTCAAGATGAAGGACGCGTCAGCGCCCTGATCCTATTTCCATTCTCTCTTATCAATAATGGGCTTGCCCTCCTCGTATTCCTGCTTGTCCTGGCCTGTCCCGATAAGTCGGGTTTCAATCCTGTCTATCTTGACGGCACAAATCTCGTTGAATACATCTCTGAAACGGCCGACGTCAATGGCTTTATAATGTTCATCACTCACTATCTCAACAGTCAGGAAATCTCTGTAAGATTCCCTTGTTACAACCACCTGAAATCTGACTCTCGGGAACGCCTCCCCTACCCTTGCAAGCTGGCCCGGCGTGACAAACATTCCCCTGACCTTGACCGCGTCGCCTACCCTTCCGGAAATGCCACTCAGCCTGCGGGATGTTCTTCCACAGGGGCAGTCACTCTCCACAATACTTGACAGGTCTCCTGTCCCGAACCTCAACAAAAAGAATATGTAATTCAGTCTGGTTACTACTACCTCACCCAGTTGTCCCGGTTCTACACACCTGCCTGTGGATGGATCCACGATTTCGACAATTACATCCTCGCAGATATGCCACCCGGCCTTTTCGGAGCATTCGTATGCTATGTCTCCAACCTCTGTAGCGCCATACATCTGATAGGTATCTATTCCATATTCCTCTTCAAATTTTATCCTGAGTGACGGCTGAAGGGGTTCCGCCACAAAACATGCCCTTCGAAGACTAAAATCTTTTTTAAAATCATATCCCATCTCTTCCGCTTTGTTGATAATAGCGTTTAAAAAGCTTGGAGTGCCAGTATATCCGGTAATTCCAAGGTCCCGAATCAACTGAACCTGTGTCTCTGTACCCGCCGTCCCCGACGGAATTACAGTAGCTCCGGCAGCCCTGAGACCTTCATGAAATGTCAGACCGGCGGCTACCATATGATACGAGAAGGTATTGAGCACTCGATCCCCCTTACGGAAACCAGCCGCGAAATAGCCCCTGCCCCACAGTTCATTCTCTCCGAGGTGCGGCTCATAGACAGGTCCCGGTGATATAAATATTCTGTTTATATCGGTATTTTCACCACAGAATCCTCCGAAAGGGGGCTCGCGCTGTTCCAGTTCGACCACCTTTTCCCTTGAGATTACAGGCAATTTTTCAAGATCGCCTGTTGAAACGATATCCGACGGCTTCAGCCCAAGCCTGTCCAGCATTTCTCTGACCCTTTTGGAATGCCTGTAGCCTGAGTCAACCATCGATGATAATTTCAGATTGTCGTCCTCTTCTCTGCGCAGCGTTGATCTGATTTCCATATCATCAAAAAAAACCCCCATACAACCCTCCTCCTTCCCTTACAGCGTACAGCTTTTAGCTTCTTATAACCACCGCTTGCGTCTCTTGTAAGATTTTACGTCTCTGTATGATTTCGCGTCGCCGGATGCCCCCATTCCAAGATAAAACTCCTTTATATCGGGGTTTTCTTTGAGATCAGCGGAAGATCCTTCCATGACGATCTTGCCATTTTCCATGATATAACCATAGTGAGCTATCTTAAGCGCCATGCTCGCATTCTGCTCCACCAGGATAATTGTTGTCCCCTGTTCTTTGTTTATTCTCTCTATAATGCGAAATATTTCCATGACCACCAGTGGGGCAAGCCCCAGAGACGGTTCGTCCAGAAGGAGGAGTTGGGGGTGCGCCATCAGGGCGCGTCCCATAACAAGCATCTGGAGTTCACCCCCGCTACAATAACCGGCCAGGGCTTTTCTTCGCTCTTTCAGTGGCGGGAAGTAATCATATATCAAGGCCAGATCCTTTTTATAGGGTTTGCCCCAGCGTGTGGCCGTGCCCACTCTCAAATTCTCTTCTATCGTCAAATACTTGAAAGGTTGTCTCCCCTCAAGCACCTGAATGATACCCTGCCTGGTAATCGTTTCCGGAGGGGAATTCTGAATGGATTTTTCCCGGTACACAATATCGCCATCTGTAACCTTCCCATTCTCCGTCTTAAGAAGTCCCGAAATGGCTTTCAGGGTTGTAGTCTTTCCGGCCCCGTTGCTGCCGAGGAGGGATACAATATGATTCTCTGTAACAGAAAGCGAAACACCTTTCAGTACCTGTATAACATCTGAATAAACTACACTTATATTATTCAACTGAAGCAAAACACCATCTGCCATAACTACCTCTTCTTTATCCCGGCTCCTAACCCCGATAAACGGGATAAGCGCGTTAACGAAATTATTAATATGAGAACGGCCAGAGCCTGAAATTGGAACGAATAATGCGCCATACTTCGGCGAGGCCCCTCGGTTCAAGCAGAATAAAGAGGACTATTGCCGATCCAAACGCCAATTCACGCAAAGGCGCCATTGAAAATCCCGCTTTGCTGAGCATGTCAATACCCATTAGTATATCAGCCAGCCACCGCAATCCTTCGTTCAACCCTGTAATAAACAGCGCTCCATAAATGGCGCCGGAGATACTCCCCAATCCACCTATGATAATCATCGCTATATATTCCACAGAAAGCCCCAGATTAAAAGGTTCGGTTGTGATGCTGATCATGTAATATGCCCACAGGGCGCCGGCTATTCCGGCGTAGAAGGAACTTATCCCGAATGATAAAAGTTTATAGGGGAATATCGGGATACCCATTCCCTCGGCGGCCCGGTCATTGTCGCGTATCGCTATGAATGCCCTACCATAACTCGTCCTCATGAGATTAACGGCAAACAAGATCATCACAATCAGGCAGGTATATGCGATATAGAAAAAGCTTATGTCACTGTTAAGCGCTACCCCAAATATGGATATCCCTGGAAGCACAATCCCCATGGTTCCCTCTGTAAGCCCTTCCCAGTGGACAAGAAGATATTCGATGATAAACTGTCCCGCGAGGGTTGCAATCGTGAGATACAGGCCCTTCAATCTTCCGGAAGGCAGGCCGAAGAGTACCCCCACCATGGCGGTTATCAATCCCGCGAAGGGCACGGCAAGAATAAAGGGAATCCCCGCCTTTGTTGAGAGTATGGCGGCCGCGTAGGCGCCCACCCCGATGAAGGCCCCGTGCCCGAGGGAAAGCTGTCCGGTAAACCCCGTCAGTATGTTCAGGCCGATTGCCGCTATGGCGGTGATTGCGACCATGTTGATGATATAGAGAAGGTACGGTCCACTCGCATAAGGAACCACAGCGAACAGGATTATAAGTCCCACCGCAAGGGACGCCCGGCCGAAATCCGTTTCGAAGATCGTAAGCTCCTGCTCGTATCTCTCATTAAAGTTCCCACATGGGTGAAACCGTAATTTTCTCATCAGACCCTTTCAATCTCTACCAGGCCGAAAAGGCCATAGGGTTTTACCATCAATATAAAGACAAGGGCCATGTAAGGAACTACATCCCGCAGCGAAGTAGAGAGGTACCCGCCTGTGAAGGTTTCCAGAAGGCCGATAATGATCCCCCCGATAACCGCCCCTCCAATACTGTCCAGACCGCCGAGTATAACCACCGGAAAGACCTTTAACCCTATGGAAGAGAGGTCATGAACGTTAATCCCGTTGATAATGCCAAGAACAATCCCGCTCATTCCCGCCACGAGGGCCGCAATAGCCCAGGACAGGGCGAACACCTTTCTTACGTGAACCCCCAGAGAAAGAGCGGCTGGCTGGTTGTCCGCAACCGACCTCATATAGATACCCTGGGAGGAATATTTGAAAAAGAGTCCAAAAAGTATGAGAAATATCAGGCCGATAGCGATCGATACTACATAAACCGGTGGTATGTTTATACTCTTCCAGTGGATGGCAAGGCCTGCGGGAAGAAAGTCCGGAAAGGTGTAAAGGTTTCCACCCCATATAAAAAGCATTATCCCCTTGAATATGGAAGCCAGCCCCACTGTCAGCATGATAACATAGATAAGAGGCTCACCGATCAACGGACGCAGGAAGAGACGTTCAACCACAAATCCAAGCACAAAACACCCGGCAAGGGCCAGGGGAAAGGCCAGATAGACAGGCAGCCCTGCCCAGGTAATCATGGCCAGGAATATAAATGCCCCCAGGGCCATCAACTCCCCATGCGCAAAATTTAACACACTGGAAGATTTGAAGATCATTACAAATCCCATGGCTGCCAGGCCATAGAGAAAACCTATACTTAGCCCGTTTACCAAAAGCTGGACGAAAAATTCCATATAACAAACCTCTCTGTAATATCTAATTATAATCCGAAGGGTTACTCACTACCCTTCACTCTTTACCTTAAAGCTCTAATATACGGACCCTGGTTTCCAGTGTGCCGACCTGCCCGTTCCGGTAACGTATCGTTGTTTTTACATCCAGGTCTTTTTTACCCTCATACATGGCGGTTATAAGCTTCAGATAGAGTCCGTAGACAAATTTCCTGCGCACCTTGCCTGTCCTTGTCAGCTCTTCGTCATCCGCGTCGAGAAGTTTGTAGAGGAGTATACACTTGCGCACCTTCATGGCATCCGGCAACTTCTCATTAACCTTTCCAACCTCCATGTGCACCAGCTTTTCTACCTCTGCCTGTTGTGAGAGATCGGTATATGTTGTGTAGGGTATCATTCTCTCTTCGGCCCAGTTTCCGACATTACCCATATCGATGTTTATCAGCGCAGTTATGTATGGGCGCCCTTCGCCAAAGGTTACCGCCTCTCTTATGTATGGACTGAATTTCAGACGTGTCTCTATAAAATCAGGAGAAAAGGCCTTTCCCTGTTTGTTTCTGATGATCTCCTCTCTGCGCCCTATAATAACAAGGTGATCGTCATCATCAATATATCCGGCATCTCCAGTCCGGAGCCAGCCCTCCTCAAACGCAGTCTCTGTGGCCTCAAAATCGTTATAATATCCCCTGAACACCGTTTTGCTTGACAGAAAGACCTCCTGATCATCCGAAATCTTCACATCCATACCGGATAAAGGCTTGCCAACCGTTTCGGCCTTGACTTCATTATCGGGCTGGACCTGGAATATTCCACCAGATTCTGTAAGACCGTAACATTGTTTGAGATTCAGACCCAGCGAGCGAAAGAACCTTATCACATCCGGACTTATCGGATGTCCTCCCGTATACGCGCTGTAAAACCCGGCGCAGCCAATCCGGTCCAGAAGCGGGCGAAAGATGATAACAGAAGCCATCCATCGGGCGAGACTGAGACCCGGACCGGGTGATTTTCCCTGTGATTCCAGATCAACGATCCTGCCGCCAATATTCTCCGCCAGATGAAAGAGCTTCCTTCTTATCAGACCGGCATCGCCCATTTTTACGCGAATGGTAGAGGCAAGATCCTCCCAGAACCTGGATGATGTAATAAGTATATTTGGACCTAATTCGCGGAAATCTTCGAGAACCGTTTCCCGGGTCTCAGGAAAGTTCATCGTCATACCGCCGGCCAGGGCCACACCTGTCCCCCACATCTGATCGACTATCCATGCCGGGGGGGAGATTGACAACCAGTCCGCGGTCATACCCGCGGGGATTGTTTCCAGCCAGCTTGCAGCCATCTCTGTAAAATTGATGTGCGACAGCATCGCCAGTTTGGAGATGCCGGTCGTCCCCGAAGTCATTATCATCAGGGCAATGTCGTCCGGTCTCCCCTTCCATGCCTCACGGGCAAACAATTCCGGCTGCTCTTTGTCCAGCTTTTCGCCTGCCTCCAGCAGGTCGGCAAAGCTCATAAGCCACTCGTCGTCGCGATAAGAGCTCATGCCCGTCCGGTCGGTATATATGACCTTCTTCACATGGGTAAGCCTGTCACGTATTTCCAACAGCTTATCCGTCTGCTCCTGATCCTCTACAATTACGTATGCGGCTTGAATTCGATTAAGGGTGCCGGCCATCTCATCGCTCACCGCGGAGGTAAACAGGTTCAGAGTAACAGCGCCAAGGGACTGCCCTCCCAATTGACTGAATAACCATTCAGGGTGATTGTCCATGATAATACCAATATTATCGCCCCGTTTCAGACCGAGAGCACTGAGGCCCAGACCCACTTTCTTCGAATATTCCAGATAGTCACTCCAGCTGTATGACTGCCATATGCCATATGCTTTCTCACGAATCGAGGTGCGTCCTCCGAATTCTTCCGCATGTTTCAACAGGATCTGCGGAAGTGTGAGGCCGGTTACGGGCGTATCCCCTTTTGAAGGTTTCGAGTCTTGAGCTTCGGGTTTCGGGTTCATTGTGGATCTCCCAGATACGCCCTGATAACTTCCGGATCATTCTGTATTGCTTCAGGCGTCCCCTCGGCCAGTTTATCTCCGAAATTTAAAACCATTACACGGTTCGATATACTCATCACAATAGACATATCGTGCT
The DNA here is from genome assembly GCA_964610735.1 of uncultured Syntrophaceae bacterium. GTDB lineage: Bacteria > Desulfobacterota > Syntrophia > Syntrophales > UBA2210 > UBA2210. The sequence goes on from CAZSYH010000012.1 coordinate 31,461, forward strand.
CAACGAGTATCATCGTCTGTCCCCAATCCCTGTTCAATTCGGTCAGGAATCTCACCATATCTTCCTTCTCTTCAAGGTTCATCCCGGCGAAAGGCTCGTCCAGAACCAGAAGTTTTGGTTCAAGCGCCAGCGCCCGGCCAAGCTCAACCCTCTTCCTGAGTCCATAAGGCAATGATCCCACAGGCTTTTTACGGATGGCCTGCATTTCCAGAAAGTCGATCAACTCCTCTACGACAGAGCGGTGTCTGACCTCTTCTCTTCTGACGCCGCCCATGAAAAGAAGCGCTCTGCCCAATCCGTAGCCGCAATGAATATGGCGCGCCAGGAGCATATTGGACAAAACTGTCATACCGGGGAACAGCTCAATATTCTGGAACGTTCTCCCGACGCCGCTACTTATAAGTTTGTGCGTCGGGAGATTTGTTATATCCTTTTTGTTGAATAGTATCCTGCCCGCCTGCGGCCTGTAAAACCCGGTAAGGCAGTTCAGGAGGCTTGTCTTTCCGGCACCGTTTGGTCCTATAATCGCGTACAATTCTCCGGTCTTAACCTCGAAGTTGATGTCGTTCAAAGCCATAACACCTCCGAAGCTAAGGGTAAGAGAGGTCACTTCCAGATCGGCGAGTTTCCCATTACCGGATATTGACTTGAATATGTCAGGCTGCCCGCGAAAAGCCTTCATTTTTTCTCCAGAATCTGTATCGCTTCTTTCCCGGGAACAAAAAAGTCAGTAACGGGAATATATGTTCCATCTTCAGAAACCCTGACAATTCTCCCTTTGAATGAACCCTCATGATCTGTTTTCGTATAGGTAATGTTGGGCACAAGTCCCCCGAAATCTTCATTTGAGAAGGATTCCATCGCCATGTTTATCGTTTTTCTTGTTATTTTTCCATATTTTTCATTGGCGCGGATGAAGGCCCTTTCCATAATCATTCCTACTGCAACGCCCTCCCAGTAAGACGCGTCAAACTTGTCAACGGTCTTATAACGCGTCCATAGCTCTTCCATGATCTTTATGCCCGCGGTTTTATCAACAGGCAGGCCGCCGGGGAACTGTATCTTAAGGCGATCCCTGATTAGACCCTTGCCCATATTGAAGAAATCGGGATCGGTAGATGTCCATGTTCCGAAAAATTCCGGCTTGTAATCTATCCTGTCGGCACATTTAAAAGTTGTGATTATCGCCGCGGGAAGCATCTGCATGAAGACATATTCCGCTCCGCTTTTTTTCAGACGCAACAATTCAGTTGTCAGGTCAAGAGTTCTCGGAGGAAATTCTTCAATCGTGACAATGTCTATATTATGCTTCCCGGCGTACTCTCTGCTCGGTTCGTGTATGGAACGTCCATAGGCGTTATTGTATGTCAGAAGACCAACCTTGGGTGCATCTTTGCCTTTGTGTGTTGCACGGATGTACTCCAGAACCGCGTAACAATCCATGCGGTAGCTTCCGAAGGGCAGATACATATAATCGACCGGTTCGTTGAGGATTTCCCAGCTTGTGGAGTAATTTATTGTGGGTATCTTATATTTTTGCACAATAGGTTTCGCCGCGAGTCCTTCACCCGCGCCCCAGGTGGCAATCATATCTACCTTGTCGCTGACGGCAAATTTTCTGACAGCCGCAACCGCCTCGGTAACCTTGTACATGGTATCCACGAGCTTCATCTCTATCTTGTTTCCATCCACGCCCCCCTTTACTTCATTTACATAACTGAAATAATCCTGTTGACCCTTTGCATGAAATTGTCCCCATGTGGACGCCGGACCGGTCAGGTTGATCGCCGCTCCCACCTTTATCGTCTTTGCATACGATACCGGGATCATACTTAGAATGACAACAAGACCTGTGATGATACAACATATTTTGCGCATTGTTTGTTCCTCCTTTCAAAATAAAAAAGGCCGTGGAATTAATTCCACGGCCTTTAAATAAAAAAGCCGTGGGCAGTCGCTCGGTCTGCCCACGGCTCATATCTACGTCAAGAGCTCAGAAGGCAGACCTCCTCAAAAAAACCAAAAAAGCTAAAAAACCCGCCTGTCTGTTTGCAGATAACGTTTCCCATTTTCTCCACTATCCTTACCAGTTTTGCGACTCAATAAAATTAAAACGCGATAAAGTCAAGAAAAATTTGTCAGTTCATATACTTAAAAAACGGCGCGTCCAGATTGATAATCAGTTTTGTATCCGCTTTGAGGGCTATCTTATACGCCTCAAGGCTCCTGATAAATTCATAGAATCCCAGGTCTTTCTGGTACGCGTCGGCGTAAATTTTTACCGCCCCGGCATCTCCTTCGCCCTTCAGTTGCTCGGATTCCTTGTAGGCCTTTGCCAGTATGATCGTCCTCTCCATATCCGCTTTTGCCGTAATTTTCTTGGATTCTTCCTCGCCCTCTGAACGGTACTGTTTTGCCTGTCTTTCCCTTTCAGCCTTCATTCGCCCGAATACGTGCTTCTCATTCTGTTCAGGCAGATCGGCCCGTTTTATCCTCACATCCACGACACGTATGCCATAGTCTTTGGCACGCTCGGCCGATTTTTCCGTTACCTTCGTCATAAGCGCGTCCCGGGTTTCAGACACAATATCCGACAAATTATGCTGGCCCAGTTCAACCCTTAGCTGCGCGTACACAATATCGTCCAGCCTCGCCTGAGCGCCGTTTTCGTTTATTACAGTGGTATAAAACTTCAGCGGATTGTCAATGGCCCATTTCGTATAGTTGTCCACGACGAGATTCTTTTTATCCTTTGTAAGTATCTCGGTTGGAGATGCGTCATATACCAGTATCCTTTTCTCAAAGTTCATCACCTGTTGGATAAGGGGCACCTTGAAGTGAAGACCTGGACCGTTTATTCCTTGCAGCGGTTTCCCCAGTTGTATGACAATCGCCTGCTGCGTCTGATCGACGGTAAAAACCGCAAGAGACACAACAAAAATAACGACCAGCCCAGCGATTATACCTATCTTTCCTTTTATTTTCATTATCAGCCTCCAAATCTCTTGCTACTTCGTGTTTGTCTCTTTACCAATCTCTCTGCCAAGCGACAGATGGGGCAACATATTCTTCCCTATCCTCTCCGCGACTAAAACCTTGTCAATTTCCGGAAGAATCTCCTCCATCATCTCGATATACAGCCTTTTCTTTGTTACTTCCTGGGCCGTTCTGTACTGCGAGAGTATCTGCAGGAACCTGCTTGCATCACCTTCAGCAGAGATGATTTTGGATTCCTTATAAGCTATGGCGTCATTGACAATCTGAGATGACTTGCCTTTTGCCTTAGGAAGTATTTCATTACTATACCCGTACGCGTCATTTACCATCTTGGCCTTGTCTTCCTTCGCGCTGGCGACATCCTTAAAGGCCGCCATAACCTCATCCGGGGGGTGAACATCCTGAAGCTGAACGGCCACTATATGTATCCCCGCGTCGTACTCATCCAATATCTGCTGGAGAATCGCCTTTGTATCCTGCTGGACTTTGAACTTGCCTGTAGTCAGAATATCATCAATTGCGCTTTCTCCGACTGTTTCGCGCATAGCGGCCTCTGCGGCATCCTTTACTGTTTTGTCCTGATCTTTCACATTAAACAGATATGCTGCCGCGTCTTTTATCTTGTACTGAACAATAAAGGTCAGGTTAACTATGTTTTCCGCTCTTGTAAGCATCAGGCTTTCATTTGTTACCGCTCTGAATCTTCCGAGCTGTCTGTCTCCTATGGTCCTGAACCCTATTTCTATTCTCTGCACCTGCGTCACCCTCGGCTTCATAACTGTTTCCACCGGCGCCGGGGCGTGATAGTGAGGACCCGGTGTAGTGGTGCGCACCGCCTTGCCAAATCTTTTGACCACACCGACCTCGTCAGGAGCGACAAAATAGATTCCGGACGCAAGCCAGAGGATCAGCAAGACCACAACTATCACGGGAATCAACCCGAATTTCCCGCCAAAGGGAATTTTGAAGGGAATCGCCTTTTTGATCTTTTCAATCGCCTCTTTTAAATCAGGCGACTTTCGACCACCCCATGGGTTTCCATCATTATCCTGCCAGCCCATAAATCCACCCCCAGTAACTCTTCTGTAATTTTGCCCGAATCTAACACGGCCTGAAACAGGTGTCAACAGATATCGAAGAACGTTTATTGCCTGAGTCCAGCATATATGGTATTAGTCAGAGCATCAAACTTTACAGGAGAAACAATATGAATCCGCAGGTATTCAGGGAATATGATGTCAGGGGAATCGTCGGGGAGGATCTGAATCATGACTTCGTCTATGACCTGGGAAGAGCCATAGGCACGTATGGGAAAGAACGGAAGGTGAAGGTCATGACCGTTGGAAGGGATTGCCGTTTGAGCTCCGAAGAATATCTAATTACAATCACAGAGGGGATTCTTTCAACCGGTATCGATGTGATCGATATAGGCCTTTGCGCCACGCCCATCCTCTATTACTCCATCAGACACCTGGAGACCGGCGGCGGAATCATGATAACAGGAAGCCATAACCCTCCTGAATTCAACGGATTCAAGATATGTATTGGTCCTGACACAATCTATGGTGAAAGCATACAAGAATTGAGAATCATAATGGAAGGCGGCCGTTACGCGTCGGGAAAGGGAACGGTTAAACAGATCGACATTACAGCGGACTACCAGGATTATATATTCAATAATGTAAAGATAAAAAATGGATTAAAGGTAATTGTGGACGCGGGCAACGGTGTGGGTGGATTTTTCGCCCTGCCCCTGTTTGAAAGATTTGGGTGTGATACAATTCCACTCTACTGCGATATGGACGGCCATTTCCCCAACCACTTTCCCGATCCGACCATTGAAGAAAACCTCACAGGGCTTATATCGCTTGTAAAAGAGAAAAAGGCGGATATGGGAATCGCCTACGACGGCGACGCGGACAGGATAGGCGTCATAACCGGCAACGGGAAAATAATACGTGGAGACGAACTCCTGTTGTTGTTCTCAAGATTCATACTGAAGGAAAATCCAGGGGCGGCAATTATAGGCGAGGTCAAGTGTTCCCAAACGCTCTATGACGATGTGGAGAAAAATGGCGGCAGGGGTATAATGTGGAAGGCGGGACATTCGCTTATCAAGAGCAAAATGAAGGAAGAGAATGCCCTGCTGGCGGGAGAAATGAGCGGCCACATCTTCTTCGCGGATCGCTATTTCGGTTATGACGACGCCATTTACGCTTCGGCAAGACTCCTTGAAATCCTGTCCCTGACGGGGCAGAAACTCAGCGAGCTCCTCTCGGACGTTCCGCACACCTTCAACACCCCCGAGATAAGGGTGGATTGCCCTGACGACGTAAAGTTTCAGGTAGTTGAAAAGATTAAAGACCGGTTTGCGGCGGATTACGATGTCATCGACATTGACGGTGTGCGTGTGCAGTTCAAAGACGGATGGGGCCTCGTAAGGGCGTCAAACACGCAGCCTGTACTGGTCCTGCGTTTTGAATCGAAGACAGAAGAGGGTCTCGCTGCCATACGTAAGCTGATCGAGGGGGTACTGAAGGAAGCCATGGGATAACAGGGGTCAGGGGTCAGTTTACAGTTTCCGGTTGTTAACCGATAACTGGTAACTGAAAACGGTACTACATTACCAGAAAAATCCTCAAGTCCATAACGTTAGTCATGGTTGGCCCGGTCATCAGGAGATCCCCGGTTGCCTCGAAAAAGTGATAGGAATCGTTGTTACTGAGATAGGCTGCCGGGTCGAGTCCCCTGCCCCGGGCTGTCCGCACGGTTGAGCCATCGGCGATTGCCCCTGCCGAGTCTGTGGGTCCGTCCGTTCCATCTGTGCCGCCACTCAAAAGGGTAATGCCGCCAAGCCCGTCTATCTCAATGGCTGCGGCAAGCACAAATTCCATATTCCGTCCGCCAAGGCCATCCCCGTGTATAGTCACTGTCGTTTCACCGCCGGAGATAACACACCCCGGTATTGAAACAGGATTACCGGATTTCAGTATCTCTTTGGCAATGGCCGCATGGACCTTTGCCACATCCCTGGTTTCTCCCTCTATGCACGAAGAAAGTATTATAGCGTTATATCCAAGCTCAACAGCTTTCTGTTTCGCGGAAGAGACTGAGAGAGCGCAGCTGCCTGTGATAAGCGCAAGTGTCCTGTCAAAAACCCTGTCTCCCGGTTTGGGTGTTTCAGGCTCTCGCCCCTGAACTCCATTTTTAAGATACGAGATCACCGAAAGGGGCAGTTTTTCTACAAGATCGTACTTATCCACTATCGCCATGCAATCCCCGAAGGTGCTTCTGTCAGGAACAGTCGGACCGGATGCGATCGCGTCAAGATCATCACCTGTAACGTCCGAGAGTATAAGCGTAACAAGCGTCGCCGGGAATGTCGCCTCCGCGAGCCTCCCGCCCTTTATCCCGGAAATATGCTTTCTTATGGTGTTGATTTCATGTATATCGGCTCCACAGTCCAGAAGGGCCTGCGTGGTTTTCTGTTTATCGTGAAGAGAGATGCCAGAAACAGGCATGGGTAGAAGCGCCGAGCCCCCTCCCGATATGACACACAGGACAAGATCCTTTTCGCCGGCACCTTCAAGCAGACCCAGGATGCGTTCGGAACCGCGAACACCAGATTCGTCAGGGATAGGATGCCCGGCCTCCGTCACAGAAACAACATTCAGGGCGAGTCCATGGCCATATTTTGTGGTTATCATACCCCCCGTTATATATGAACCCAGGATGTCCTCAAGCGCGGAGGCCATGCTCGCAGCCGCCTTGCCGGCGCCGACAACCACAACCCTGTCAAATGCACCCGGATCGTACTCCCTGTCGCCGACCAACAACCGCTTTCCTGTGAGTTTCACGGCGTGCCTGATCGCCTCACCGGGATCCGCGGCCTTCAGACCGGCATCGAAGATTTTTCTGATATCCAAGCGAGAATTCTTCATACCATCACCCTCCTGTGTGGCACAGGTTTGGAGTTACGAGTTGCGAGCAGAGCAGATATTCCGCAACCTCACACCTCTGTTTTTTTCGTAACTTCGCTCTTTATAGCCTCCACCGTGTCTATGAGCGCCGGGAACACATTATCCCTGAAATCACCGGCAACCACGACCAGCATAACATCATCGCCGGGGAGAAGTCTCCCCTCCCGCACCTGCGCGAGCGCCTCTATAATCCCCTCGCGCTTTTTCGTCTCACACAGGATTTCTTCCAGTCGTTCCAGGTCCGCCTTCACAAACAGCTCACTGACAGGCTTGCCATCCCTGGATGTACTTCTTACCACGCCATTGTGACACAATATCATCCCCGCTTTCTTGTAATCGGGGTGAGATTTAACTCTCTTTATCAGATCCGTCAGACCCATTTTTACCTCCTGCCTTTACTGGAAAAACTGATTATCACATAGCACACAAAGATCACAAAAATCAATTGCCCCCTTGACTGTGATGGGCAACTATGCGAAAAATACAGCCATGTACGTGAGAAGAAAATCAGGAAAACGACAGAGAAATCTCCAGAAGATGGGAGATTTTCTGCAAAAGGTTCTGAAGAAAAGAAAAATACTTCTGGACCTGGTAGATCACCGTATCCTGGATGTCTGGAACAAGGCGGTCGGACCCCAGATATCGACCCATACAAATCCATTTAAATTCAAGAAAGGCACATTGTTTGTAAACGTTTCAGGCCCGGCCTGGATGCAGCAGCTGCGGTTCATGAAGCAAGAGATCATGGACAAGGTCAATCTCAAATGGAAAAAGGAAGAGATAAAGAATATCTATTTTTCGATAGGTGATATACATCACACACCCGCGAAGCCGGCAGATCGTCCCATCGACTTCAGCCTGTATCCATTGAAAGAAAGAGACAAAAGGCTCATCAGGGAAAATCTCTCTCAGATAGATGATGAAGAACTGAAAGACATCTTAGAGAAGGTCATGAAAAAAGAGATAGTCAAACGCCGGCTGAACGAGTAAAAGACAACCCGCCGACTATTTTATCCATCTCCTCAGAGTATCTGTCGTCATTTCCATAGATAAAGAGTGGCGGCATTATCTCCAGCTCCTCCCCCGCGCCCTTGACGCCTTCGGCCAGAATAAACGCCGCCCCTGACACAGTGCTCGAATACACTATGCGCAGCCTCTTCGGTTCCATCCCAATTTTCCGCATCCGGGCAATCAGTTGGACACCCCTCGAAGCGGGATAGATAACATACACACGCCCGGAATCCTTCAACAGATACCTGGCGGAGACAAGAAAATCATCTATCGTTCCCCTGATCTCATGCCTCGCCACGGCCCTTTCCTGATCAGGATTTATTCTTCCAGAATTCAGCCTTCGGTAAGGTGGATTAAACACCGCCACGTCGAAAGACTGCGGTTCAAAAAGCTCTTTGATCTTCTTGACATCGCCGGGATACACCCTGATTCGGTTTCCCAGACCGTTCAATTCTATATTCCTCCCGGCTATATCAGCCAGTTCCCGCTGTATCTCTACTTCCGCTATAGTTACTTCCGTAAATCTGAGCGCCAGGATCATGGCAATGACACCGCTTCCGGTTCCCAGATCAGCAACGCGGTCACCCCTCCTGAGGGTGACGAAATGCGCCAGCAACGGAGAATCCACAGAAAAGCGGTATCCCTTCTCCTTCTGCAGAACCCTCAGAGAACCATGAAAAAGATAATCCATCGTCTCGTCATCACGCTTCAATGCGGTTTTTTCATCGTTCATACGTGGTGCCTCGTGTATCGGGGTCAGGAACTTTTTCGCACCATATTCATTTCACCTGTCAGGACTGCTTCCGCTACCCTGGTGGGCATGCACCCAAAGGGACCAATGGAAATTACACCGCAGTAGTTATCGACCACTTCATTTGTTACCGCGCCGGTTGTCAGAATGGCTTCACCTGTGAGTTCAGGGTTTATAAGATGACGTACGTGCTTTATGACATGGTCCACACCTTCCTCTCTGTTCTCGCAGAGGTTAGATTTAGATAATATGTTCCTGACAGCCCTTTCATGAAAATATATCACTTTATCGTGAAAAACAAGGGGAATGGCTTGAGGTAATGTAAAATAAATCTTGTGATATATCTTTTGATTGTATAGCGTGTCTTGAACATCGAGAACGCTATCTGAAAGGGCAGACATCAATTCAAGAAAGGAATCTCAACATGACTGGATTCAGCAGGTTAACCATCGGAGACCTGTTAAGAGACACGGCGCAGCGGCAACCGGAAGCAGATGGGCTGGTCTATCCCCAAAGTTTAATTCGACTAACTTACGCCGAGTTATATGCTCATTGCCGCTCAGTGGCCAAGGGATTCATGGCCCTTGGGATCAAGCGAGGTGATCCTGTTTCGGTCTGGACGACCAACCTGCCGGAATGGGTTTATATGCAGTTCGGGCTCGGCATGATCGGCGCGGTGCTCGTCACCGTGAACACGAGCTACAAATCTAGCGAGCTTGAATATATCCTGCGTCAGTCCGATTCCACCACGCTGGTGTTTATGGAACAATATCGCGACGCCAACTTCTACGAGATCCTCAGGATTGTGCTTCCCGAGCTGGAATCCTGTTCCCCGGGAACTCTTCAATCCGAGAATCTGCCAATGCTGAAGAATATCATCTATATCGGAGAACGCGAAAAGACCCCAGGCATGATTTCCTTTGCTGACGTGGTCGCGTTGGGGAACGATATCAGCGACCAGGCGCTCGATCAGCGCATGGCCTCCCTGGATGTGCATGACACCATCAACATGCAATATACCTCAGGCACAACCGGCTTCCCAAAGGGCGTCATGCTCACTCACTACAATATCGTGAACAACGCCCGCATGGTGGGCGATGTGATGGGCCTGAGCCCGAAAGACCGCCTGCTGATCCAGGTGCCGTTGTTCCACTGTTTCGGCTGTGTCATGAGTTCCCTCAACAGCGTCTATCATGGCTCGGCCATGGTAGTGATCGAATACTTCTCCCCCATCGATGCTCTGCAATATATCGAACAGGAACGCTGCACAGCTATAAACGGTGTGCCCACCATGTTCATCGCCATGCTCAACCATGAGGATTTCGACCGCTATGACCTGTCATCGCTTCGGACCGGTATAATGGCCGGAGCCCCGTGTCCTGTGGAGGTGATGAACCAGGTGCGCGAGCGTATGCATTGTTCCGAGGTGGTGATCGCCTTCGGACAGACCGAGAGTTCGCCGGTCATGACCATGACCCGGCGCGACGATCCTGTAGAACTGCGGGTGTCGACGGTTGGGCGGTTGCTGCCCGGCATCGAGGGTAACATCGTGGACCCGGACAGCGGCGAAATCCTGCCTCCGAATACCCAGGGTGAAATCATCACGCGCAGCCCTTGCGTAATGAAGGGCTACTACAAGATGGAAGAGGCTACCCGGGACACCATAGATGCTGAAGGCTGGCTGCACACGGGCGATCTGGGCATGGTGGATAAAGCCGGATATTTCAAGGTCACCGGTCGTATCAAGGAGATGATCATCAGGGGCGGCGAGAATATCTATCCACGCGAGATTGAAGAGTTTCTACACGGCTATGAAAAAATCAACGACGTTTATATCGTGGGGATTCCCGATAAGAAATACGGGGAACAACTACTGGCTGTGATCAAGCTGAACGAGGGACAGACTGCATGCGAGGATGATCTGATAGCCTACTGCCAGGGCAAAATTGCCCGCCATAAAATACCCCGCTACTGGGAGTTTGTCACCGACTTTCCCATGACTGCCAGCGGCAAGGTTCAGAAGTTCAAATTAGTGGAAAAATTTGCGGGTTCAGAGAAGACCTCAGACTCCCATCATCGCCCCGGGTAGCCAGGATGTTGTCTTTCAACATATTTCAAATACTCAGAAAATCCTCAAGATGTATTGTTTCCCTGTTTGCCGCAGAGATAACCTTTCTTGTCGAAGACACGTGGCAGTATCTGGCGGGAAAGAGAGCGATTACTACTCCAGATAAAAGGCAACAAAATCCGGTTGAGAGGTGGACACATGCAGCTTGAAGGATGGACAATACTTGTTTTAATTGCCGTCTGCATCGTACTTTTCCTGCTCCTGTGTTATTCGAACCGGAAGCTCACCGTACAATCCGAGTCCCTCGCACAACTCGACAGTCAGAAACGTTCCCAGTCGGTCCGTTACGGCAAGCTAACAGAGCAGTTCATGCCCTTTCTGGAATCGTACCCCTATGATCCGCACGACTTCAGGTTTCTGGGCACCCCTATCGACGGAGTGCAGTTCACAGAGGACTCCGTTGTCCTTATCGAGTTCAAGGCAGCAGACTCCCGGCTTTCAAATCGGCAGCGTGCCATAAAGAAGATGGTTGAAGAGGGCGCCGTACGCTTCGAAATCCACAGGGTATCTTGACCGTAACTATAGGCAAATACATGGATATTCCCCATATTAATTCGCCTTCTTCTCTTGGCAAATTGTCAATGTAAATAGGAAAATGTCCCCTGTTTCGAGCCACCACTGGTTTTTTTATGATGATTTAATAATCATTTTGTAGTATACTGTTCCTGTGTCAAAAAATCGTTTAAACAAAACAAATCGATATCTTAAAGATCCCATAAAGCGCCGGAAAGGGCTTATGGTATCTGTTACTTCCTCGTGCGCTATAGAAGGGAGTTACGAAGCAATTACTGAAAAGGATTTGGACTCTACTCAAAACGCTCAATCTATTCCTCGTGATAAGACTTCAAAGACCGGTAAATCAAATCGTTAAAAATCTTCCCCATTGACTTGTAATCACGTTCCAGGTCAGATCGCACTGCCTCAAAATATTCATCCCTCTTTTGACCTTTGAGATCGCTAAAATCAAGAAAGGGCAACCTGGCCTGAAGTGCCATGATAATTGCCAGCAGACGAGCGATTCTGCCGTTCCCTTTTCGAAATGGATATATCAATAATAGTTCTGTGTGAACAACAGCAAGCGCCATTACCACATCATATCTTGAATCAAAATTACAAGGCGTATACCGGCACAGAACTTCCCTTTCAAATTCACCCATCAGCTTTGGAATAAGAGATGGCGTTGCAAAGGAAAAGTTGTCTTTGATCATGGTTACCGTACGATAATGCCCAGCCCATTCATATATCGATCCTAACCAGTCATGATGCATGTAACATATATCAGCAGCGGTAAAACAATGATCTTTATCGTAATATTCTGTCATTTGATTCGTTACGCGCAATAGTTCTTTAGCCTCAATCTGATTAATCTCCTGCTTGCTTTTTATGCCCAGAAGGTTCTTCAGCACCTGGTTATTGGAACCGGGTTCATACTGATCCTCGATCAATCCTGCTGTATCATAACATCCTGTTTTCTTCATTTTACCACACTATAAAAAACCATTTATTCTCTTTTCATGGAAATACCTACAGGAAATTTAGCCATTACATTGCTACTCTTGTTTCAGCGATGAAGGCTTCCAAAACGGCGGGCTCATCTTCGAATACTTCTTTTCCAAAGGTTTCAACGTGAAAAATAATTGCCGATTTTACATCGTTTAGCGCTTCTTCGTAGGTATCGCCTTCACCCACTACTACCCCCTTCAATCCGAGGGGGTATGCCACATAAACATCAGGATGTTTCTCAACAATGATTTTAAGTTGTTTAAACATATTTTTTTCCCATACTGTCTGCAAAATGTACAAGTATTATCACCCATAATCCCAATTTTAGCAACCTCATTCGTCCAAACCAACCTCGTCTTACTCAAATTCCCGGAAACATTTCTTGCAGGTCTTCACAGATCAGCGCCCACTATTCACTCCATAGGCCTTTTACTGTTTCTTCTTGCTCCTTTTTATCCTGCCTTTTTCAAGCTTCTTCTCCCTCAACAGGCGAGATACATCCTTTTACCTTCTTGTAGTTTTTTCTTTTGCCATAATTATAAACACAAACAATCCCTACAGCCCGAACCCAAGCAGGTCCATCACCCCTAGTTCTTCTCTGCATTGGGGGCAAAGATCATTGATGTCTTCAATGTCAATGTTCCGGAGAAAGATATCCGCCAGCTCCATTGCGGGACTGACATCTACAACATCAACCTCGGATTCCTCAAATTTTCTAAAACATCGCTTGCAGGGTTTCATCAAGTATGCTGGCTTCGGAATTCAGTAAAATGATTCAGAACTTCATCATTCTCAACAAGATTATATCCGTCGGCCCGAAATCCACGCTCAGCTTTATACTGACAGTAGCCGAAGTTTTCCATCTCTTAAACTATAGCGAGTCTTTCAGTTGTTCTGATCAATTTACCCGGCAGGGGATATTTCAAGCGTCCGATAATGCTCATGGGCCTTGAGCCATCGTGGCTAACGTAGGCCCCCGGACCCAAAAAATAATAGGGCATGTTCAAGTTATTGGTTTTTTTGTCTTCAAGGGCCAGTGACCAGACCATCGGCTCTGTCCATTTGTGCTTTTCCGCGACCTTGGAGACGGTGAAGCCTCTGGACAGGTCGGTATTTAGCGGATTTGGCAGCGTTGCCATTTTCGCTAAATGGTCAGATAAAGTCCTCTACGGAATACTTAATCGCCGAGCAATCCGGTCTTGTGGGATGCCAAGGCGGTTCATGCGGTATATCTTTAGGTCGATGTCCAACTGTGCCACGACTTTGAGGTCGGCTATGTAGGAATCCACTGTTCGTCTCGCACGGCCGATGGCCTTTCCTATATCTGCGGAGGGACTTTAGTTTGATTATCTGCCATCTTCAGGGCCTTTTTTTGTTTAGCACGGACTCCGGTTTTCACCGGAGTGACGACTTCTTACGAAGCCGTCTTTGGAAATTTGTTGTTAAGACTTCTGTATGCTCGCCAAAAGACCTTGAAATGTCAAGGGAAACCAACATCATGGTTCAATCGGATAATTGAAGGGTTTCCTGAAGGGGCGGCAAAAGATTCCGAGCGAGTCAAC
>CAZSYH010000013.1:0-41903 GCA_964610735.1 uncultured Syntrophaceae bacterium
GAAAGACTCCTCTTGCTCCGGGCACACAACTAATCGAAGACCAGGCCGTTTTCATCCCTCCCCTGCAGAGATTCAGAACGGAGGAGTTCCGTCTTACCGGGATTGTCCTGACAGAAAACAAAAGGATTGCCATGGTGGAAACCTCCGAAGGAAAACGTTATATCCTCCGCGAAGGGATCCATATAGGAATAAATGAAGGCAGCGTGATAAAGATACTTTCCGACAGTGTGATTGTATTGGAGAAGATAAAAGATTTTGAGGGAAACACAAATATGGAACGTGTCATCCTTACACTTAGAAAAAATGGGGGGGATTCATGAAACCAGAGAAAAGCTTACGTACTTTTGCCCTTTCTTTCCTGATGGGTCTTCTGGTTCTGTCCGGCTGTGCAACAATAGACAACAACACTTCCGCCGGCGTTTCTTCCGCGCAGGAAAAGGCTGGGGAAAATGCCGGCAGCGCTTATATCAAGGGCGTGACCCTTGAAACGATGAAGGGGAAAGAGCAGGTATCCATCCTGCTTTCTGATGCCCCCGATTTTGACATATCAAGGGAATCGGGCAATGCCCTGGTGATAAAGCTGCGGGGTGTATCTATCCCCGAGGGGATGGAAAAAGAATACAGCGGGGGAAAGCTGAAAAACCTTAAAGGGGTAACCCTTTATCAGAAGACGGCAGAGGGGGGAGACGAGGCATATGCCAGAGTACTCCTGAAAAGGATGGTTCCTTACAGATACAGTAAAGACGGCCCAAAGGTAATTGTTGATTTTGATGTATCTACCCTGTCTTACGCAGCGACACCCGCCGCGGAATATTCCCCGAAAATCAACCACGCGCCTGCGGCCCAGACTATAGAGATCACGCACGGGGAAGTCGACCTGCAGACGGGAAAAGACAGCCAGTACACCGGTGAAAAAATGACTCTCGATTTCCAGGGCGCCGATATAAACAGCGTGTTCAGACTGATATCGGAGATAAGCGGGTTCAGTGTCATCGCGGGCCCGGGCGTAAAGGCCGAAGTGACGGCGCACATGAAGAATGTCCCCTGGGATCAGGCCCTGGATACTATTCTGGAAGTAAACGCCCTCGGGAAGAAGCAGTCGGGGAAGGTAATAACTGTTTTACCTTTTGAGGAACTCAAGAAGGCCGAGGCGGAACAGAAAGAAAAGGATGTGGCCCAGGGCAGTCTCAAACAGATCTCCATAGAGGCAAAGATCGTAGAAGTTAGTGCGTCCTTTTCCAGAGAACTGGGTGTTTCCTGGGGCTACGGATACAAGGGCACGTGGCAGGAAAGGGATTACGGCGTGTTGTTTGGAAGCTCCTCCTCGGGAACTTTAACTTCCCTTCCCAGTGGTGTGGGCCTGACCGGCAGCAATGTGGCGGTGAATTTTCCCGCGGCCGCGGCCGCAGTGTCGCCGGCACTTGGGGTTATAGTGGGATCAGGCAAGTTTATCCTGGATGCCAAGTTGTCAGCCATTGAAGCTTCTGGAGATGGAAAGATAATCTCGTCTCCCAAGATCACCACCCTTGATGGTGTAAAGGCCACCATAAAGCAGGGCGAGGAAATTCCTTATCCCATATATGACGAAAACGGGAACAAGACCATCGAATTCAAGGATGCCGTTTTACAATTGGATGCAAAGCCCGTGATCACCCCTGACGGGAGAATTTCCATGGAGATAAAGGCCACGAATAATTATGCAGACTGGCAATCTACAGCTGAAGGAGTACGTATCGACAATCCTCCCATAGTCACAAATTCGGTGGAATCAACCGTAGTGGTCAGAGACGGAGACACGATAGTGGTTGGCGGAATTTATAAAACTATAGAAACTGATGGCACAAGTGGTGTCCCCTGGCTCTCGGAGATACCTGTTTTGGGGTGGTTGTTCAAGACCGAGACAAAAACAAAAACAAAAAGGGAAGTTTTGATATTTATTACCCCAAAGATAATCGGGGAAGAGGGATAATTACTTTTGGGAGAATCAATTCCATAAAAAATCAGGCAGTAAGAAGCTAAAGGAGTTACAAAATGAGAGAAAAATACATTCGGTTTGGCCTCGTTATTATTTGCATCCTTACCCTCCTCATGTCATGCGGGGGAGGCAGCGAAAGCAGTGACGATGGGGGTGGAAGCGCGGTGGGCTCCATAGCCCTCAGCGCCGAGCCTGCGGAGGACATTCCCGCGGATGGTTCAAGCTCGGCGGCGATCACGGCCACACTGAAAGACAGCTCCGGACAAGCGGTCGCGAATGGAACTGTGGTAACGTTTTCCACAACCCTCGGCTTCTTTGCAAGAAGTACGGTACCGACAGGGAATGATGCCGGTACCGCTGTGGCTTCTTTGAGCTCCACTACCCCGGGGATGGCGACTGTAACCGCCTCATCAGGCGGGGTAACTCAGGGGGTAACGGTTGTATTTGTTGCGGCCCCCGACGTGCCTGCCAGTCTCTCGCTTGAATCTTCAAAGACAACCGTGAAGTCGGATAATTCCAACAGTTCCACCATTACCGCTGTTGCCCGCTCCCAGAGCAGCGCCGTGATAGAGGGAATTACCGTCTCTTTCGGCGCGACAGCCGGGGGGATAAGCGCTTCGCACGCGGTGACGGATGCCGACGGGAAGGCCAGCGTAACCTTCTCCTCGGGAGCGGACAAGGAAAACCATTACGCGTCGATCGGCGCTTCCGTTTTCGGAGTAGAAGAACGCTACGTAAATGTTGAGATTACCGGAACGACCGTGGCGCTTTTCGCGAACACAACGAACATAGAGGTAGGCGCGGCTCCGGTTGATCTTACTGTCACTGTCAGCGACGCGGGGGGGACGGGCATCTTTGACGCCCCCGTTATCCTGACCGCCACCCCGGCGGGAAGTGTTTCACTGTCGAAATATTCCGGCAGTACGGATTTCGGAGGCAGTCTTGATGTGAAAGTCTCGGGAACCGCCTCCGGAAACGTAACGGTTACGGCGCAATCCCTTGGCGCGGAAACGAGCCAGGGATTCGTGGTGGGAGAGGCCGGCTTTGTCTTCGGCATTACCTCCCCAAAGGAAGATACCGCTTCGCTCTATACAGGAACTAATCTCCCCATAGTGGTCAACGCCCCCACCCAGACAAATGTCCTTTTCGTGACAACGGTTGGAACGCTGACAGGCGGCGGTGAAACGGGTCGGGTAATAACAGTACCCGTATCAGGAAGAACGGCTTCGGCCGTGCTCAGATCTGGTGTCGCGGGAGTCGCGACCGTCACGGTAATGGACGCAACCGATCCGCTCACCAGCGATTCCCTGAAGGTTAACATCTATCCCCCCGTGAGCGAATCATCGCAGATCGCCCTGCAGGCAAGCCCGACGGTAATAGAAACAAACGCGGGTGATATAAATACGGCCACACTGGTGGCAACGGTAAGAAACGCCGATAACCAGATCATAAAGGGCGCCCCTGTCGCGTTTTCGATGGATAGAGCGCCCGGCGGCGGAGAATTCATATCACCCTCCATCGCCTACACAAACAACGAGGGGAAGGCGACGGCGACCTTTACCGCCGGTGCAATCTCTTCAGGCGCGAACGGCGTGTTGATATGCGCCGAAGTTGCGGGAATGCCCGTGGCTGGATCCAGTTGCGTCTCCATAATCATCGGGGGCACCGCCGGCTCGGTGACGATTACTCATGGCACTGCCATAGAATCCGTCAGCAACGACACGGCCTACAGGCTCCCCATGTCCGTGCAGGTTACCGACTCAGACGGCAACCCTGTACAGGGCACGACCGTTTCCCTCGGTGTCTGGCCTCCGCACTGTGCCTCGGGTTACTGGTTTGAGTATGAGGAGGACAAATGCAGGCCGGAATATGAATGCATTCTGATCAATGAAGATGTAAACAGAAACCTGATCCTGGATCCCGGTGAGGACAGCAATAGGGATGGTTCCCTTACACCCCCCATATCAGCGGCGGGATCAATCCCTCCCTATGTTACCACCGACGAAAACGGGGTGGCAACATTTGACCTGATATATCTGAAATCGTCCGCGGTCTGGGTCGAAGATGAGATTACGGCCACCACCTATGTGCTGGGGACGGAGACAAAAACAACCTCTACCTTCTGGCTCCCATACGTTGAGGATGAGGCCTGCTATCTGCCGAATTCCCCCTACAACACACAATCGGTCGCCCTTTCCGCTGCCCCCTCCACGCTTACCGCGAACGGGACCAGCACCAGCACTGTAACCGCCGTGGTGACCGACGCCCTGAACCGTCCCACCGACGGGGATTGGGTAACTTTTTCGGTTACATCCGGTACAGGCACGGTCAATCCGGCTTTCGCCGTGACCGTGAACGGCATCGCGAAAACGACCTATAAGGCCTCTTTCGTTCCCGGAACCGAAACAATAACGGCAGCGGTGCTGGGCTCTGAATGCGCCTCCGCGACGGTGGATATCACGCTTACCACGGCTGAATTTCCTACGGCGGCTTTTACCGCGGATGATTTGAATGACGAAAATCATGTCCTCTTTACGGATGCCTCTATACCCTCCGCGGCGACAGGGGTTCCCATCCGCTCGTGGTCCTGGACCTTCCGGCGGGCAAGCGGAACGCTGATTTCGACGTCCATCGAGCAAAATCCCGGGAGCGTCAGCCTGGGCTCTGTGGGGAGTTTTGTGGTGACACTCACGGTCATCGACGCCCTCGGCGCCCAGGACACCGTGATAGAGGCGGTGGAGGTTAAAAGCCAGACCGTGTCGGCGACGGCTCCGACAGCCGCGTTCACCGCGACCGATCTGGGCGACGGTATGCATGTCCTCTTTACGGATGACTCCACGGCGGTTTCCGGGACCTCTATTACGGCTCCCTGGGACTGGACATTCAAGAATGCTGACGGAATAACATATGCTGTCACTCCTTTTTGGTCCGGGCAGAACCCCGGAAGCATCCTCCTCTCTGCTGCACCGGTGGCGGTGGATACTAAATATATCGTCTCTCTCAGGGCTACGAACAACCTGGGAGATCAGGATACGGTGGTCAAGGTGGTCGTTGTGCTTAAGCCGTAGGGAGAAATGGGGGAATTTCGGGGACAGTATACTTAATTGCGAGAAGGAATACTGCCAGTGACCGGCAGGGAGAAATACCGGGTTCTCTCCACAGACGGGAAATTTATGGGTGAAAAAAGGGTATGGTGTCCCTTCGAAATATATCCACGGAATTCACCGGTAATGTTGAGAAATATGAGTTCTATCGTAAGCGAAGTAGCGCAGCGGTAACGCAGGAATTGTATGAAGAAATCAAGAAAAGATTAGATCAGTCTTAGTCAATAGTCAACGACTGACTCCCTTCTTTTCCCTATTCTTCCTCAAAGCTAGAAGCAAAAGATAGAATGTCCGCGAAGCCTTTATACAAAAGGTTTTGCGGACATGGTACAAATTTTCTTGCCATTTTTTATTTTCATCGGGCAAGATTGAGCCTTATGGGGAAACCACATTTTTAGCCGACAATGAAAACTCCTCAGGCAGACTTTTAACATACACGTCTTGTTGCGGAAAAGGAATCTCGATGTTGTGTTGATGAAATAGATTCCAGATGGCGACAAGCAGGTCACTTTTCACGTTAACCAAGCCCTGATCCGGATCCGCGATCCATACCCGCAGTTCCAAATCAACACTGCTTTCCCCGAATCCCATAAAACACGTGTTCGGTCCCGGATCAGGCAACACCCGCGGGATTCCCTCGGCGGCCTGCTCCATCAAGCGCATGGCCAACAGTACATCGCTTTTGTAAGATACTCCCACTGGGATACCAATTCGAAAGCGGGGGGCACTATAAGTCAGGTTAACCACATTCTCAACGATCAATTTTTCGTTTGGGATCAGGTGCTCTCTCCCATCCCGGCTCAGAACCGAAGCAAATCTGGCATTCATCGAGGTAACGGTTCCGTAGAGTTCGCCCACTTGAAGGGTATCTCCCAACTTGATCGATTTATCAAGAAGCAGGATAATTCCCGATACGAGATTGGAGAATATCTTTTGCAGACCAAAGCCGATACCAACAGACACGGCAGAGACCAGGAGGGTAACCTTTCCAAGGTCTAAGCCGAGGCCAAAGAGGGTGATAAGGGCGACGGCCAGGATAACGACATATTTTGACAAGATGCTGAAAGCGTGCCAGATGCCCGTTTCCGCACTGTGTTTTGTAAAGATAATCTTTCGGGCAAGATAGTATGCGGCAAGTAGGAAAGCTATAATTATTATGAGGTTGAGAATGTTACCGAGAGTCACCTTTTTGTTTTCTACGATGTACAGCTCAAAGGTATATACCTTTTTTACAAGATTGTTGATTCCGCCAAAGGCCCCTTTTATTTTTGCCAGGAATTGACCTTTTCCAGCAATCTCGGCGGAAACGGTTAGGAACTGATGTTGAAGGTGCTCTGCGTTTTCAATCTTTTTTACGGATTTAAACAGGGATTGTGAGGCCTTGTTAAATTCTTTAATGGTAATTTTCTTGGTTTTCAGATCAGATACATTGTTTACCATGGCCGCCGCATACGTGCGAAGGTCTTTTACTTCGTGTACCTCTGCCGTTATCGGTTTATTTTTCAGTACTATGAAAAGCATATTGAAATCTCTTGTGAGGGAATCAATACTCATCTCCGAATAATCGATATTTTTCTTTAAAAATTTATAATCCAGTATCAGCTTAATCGCCATTGGTGATTTCAGGTCTTGTTGTACAAAGATTTTCCCACGTGTCTGCTTTGCTTCCGATGTGTACTCCTGAATATTCTTTAATAAATCACGTTCAAGGCCGTAGTATCGCTTTACGGAATTCCAAAATCCGGCAAAATCATTAAAATCGACATTGAGGTGCAAGAGGTCTGTTTCTTTGGACAGGTTATAGAGTTTTTCAACCAGGAAGGGGTATTTCTGCTTTACGAAATCGGTAAATCCCGGTTCGGTGAGCTGTATGTCATCAGAAGTGATAGTTACCAGATCATCAGCCCAGGCATTACTGAGGGGAACGATTGCTAAAAGCAGGAGGAATATAATAATTTTCTTCATAGGATCTGCCTACCTTGTAATCCTGAAATTCTTCATTCTGCTGGTTATCTCTTCCGATTGTGTGACTTCGTCATCCCTATTAATAACGATTACCTTAAAAGGCTTAAATTCTTGGTGGTCTTTTTTATCCGGGGGGTAAAATGCGATTTCAAGGTCGAAGTGCTTGTTGAGCTCCACGCCAAGCCCCACCCCTTCCTTCAGGAAAAAAACCGTATCATTATTAGGGTCATACACGTAATTCAATATGAACCCACGTGAATACCTGAGCCCGTCAATCGAGATAAATTTAAAGGCACTGTTGTTCCATTCCTCGCTCAGATAGGCCTGATAAAACGAGTTTCTCGGACTTTTGCAATATGTATAACCGGGGCTTATAGCTTTTTTCTGGATGGGAGAGGGTGGCTTCTTGCAGCCAGTCGCAGCCGGGGCCTTTTTGGGGGGTGGCGATGCTGCGGATTTTTCCTGGGTGGCAGGGGCCGGTTCTTCGTCAGGAGCCAGGACATCCGACATCTTCTGCCGCAGTTCCCTGGTCTTTTTCGTAACGGTTTGAAGGGCGCTTTCGCTCGCAGCGCATCCCGCCAGCATGGAAAACAGGAAAAAGCCGATGGTCACCACTACCATTTTTTTCTTCATAGTTGATCTGGACTTCCTTCTGAGTACTTAAAATAATTGACAAGAGCTTCTCTTCGGGTGTGTGAAGTATAGGGGAATGATTTCTTGTATGTCAAGACAATTTGACGAGAATGGTCATGAGGCATCGCACTCGATCATATATCAATTGGTTGGTGCGAAGCGTTGCAACAGTTGCTTCTGGAAAGAGCGAAACATCTCATAGCCGGAACGGCTCAGTTGAAGAAGCTCCTTCACGGAAGGGGGACTCTCATCAACTCGTTCGAGAAGTTCACGAAAGTATTTCTTGCCGTTCAGACGTTTCTTACTGCAGGTGACACCGACTTCCATGAGCAGGCCCGGCAGCTTACATTTACAAGCATTGTGAACCGCCTGGAGGTTTCCTTCAATCTTTAATTACTTATGCATTCAAACATGATACTTAGTTATTCCTGAAGGTGCTTTTATCCGGGCACGACAGGAGAGGCCTTTATTCCTGACAACTGTCAGGATACCCTGCCTTTACTGTAGTGTGAATCCCGCCCCTTACATTGAAATTGCCGACAACTTCAACTTTCTGGGGATGTATCTTTTCCACAAAGTCTTTCAGGATTTCGTTCACCGCCTCTTCGTGAAAGATTCCCCTGTCTCGGTAGGAATTCAGGTATATCTTCAGAGACTTCAGCTCGACCAGAAACTCACCCGGCACATAGGTGATAATTATCTCCGCGAAGTCCGGTTGCGCGGTCATCGGGCAGAGACATGTGAATTCGGGAAATCGTATATCTACCTCGTAATTACGCTCTCTGTACTTGTTCTCTATTGCCTCCATAAAACCTCACTAATATGTAACAGATCGGTGTGTCAAGAAGGGCTATTCCTATCTTGACAAGGTACTGGCTGAGAATCATCGCCCCTATTGCCGCCGGAGGGAATAGGCCCCAGAAGGCTATGGTTATGAACAGGATGGAATCGATCAGCTGGGAGGCAATCGTCGAGAGATTGTTTCTCAGCCACAGGTGCCTTCCCCCGGTCTTCTTTCTCCACCAGTGAAAGGCCCACACATCGTGCTTCTGGGATATTATATATGCTATCATGGATGCCGCTACTATCCTCGGCGTCGATCCAAGGATAATGTTGTATGCCTCCTGATGTTTCCAGAACCCGGCCGGCGGGAGCAACTTGCCCGCGAGTATCACAAGCACCATGAACAGCGACATGTAAAAACCCGTCATGACAAGATCGCCGGCGCTCTTTTTACCCTCTACCTCCGCCACTACATCGGTAAAGAGAAAGGTAAGAGGATAGAGGATGATCGCCGCGGGCAGCACCAGCCCTGCCACCACAATGATCTTGGACGCAATAATATTGGCCAGAAGCAGGGAGCATACAAATAGATATTTTATAAATTGAATATTTTGTGAAGTCATATTAAATTTCCATTGAAAGATATCTGTAAATCAAATAAGGGTAAGAGCAGTATCACTGCGGTATGAATTATGTCAATTGATTTTTCAGAAAATTACCGGTGATAAAGGCAGACATTATGGACAGGACATATCTTGAGGATAGAGAAAAATTTCTGTCGGATGCCATGAGAAACATGGAAGAAGGCCTGTATGATGACGCCATTGCCATCGCGGACGCGAGACTGAATCGCTTTCCCGGGGACATGGACGCCTGTCTTGTCATAGCCTCGTGCCGGGCCGGGATGGGCAATCCGGTAGAAGCCGGAGAGATTGTTGAGCAGTGGCACGATATTGTGCGAGACCAGTCACGGGTTTGTGAGGTGCTGGGAGACGCTTACAGCCGGGATGGAATGACAAAGGAGGCGATAGAGGCCTATATAAGATTCGCGGCGCTGAACACTGACCCGCCGGCATACGGGCGTGTATCTGAAAAGATTGCTTCATTGCAGGGCATTACCACCGGGGAGGAAGATGGAGATGCCGATATGCCGGCAGATTTTCACACCATTACCCTGGCCAGGCTGTATGTGAAACAGGGCTACTTCAAAATGGCCGGAGATGTGCTTGACAGGATACTGGAAAGTGATCCGGGAAATGTTGAAGCCGTGAAATACGCGGAGCATGTGAAACGCCTGATGAAAAAGGGATGGGGGCCGGTCATTGATGAACTGGACGGATGGCTGAATGAACTGCAAAAGAAAAAAGGCCGGTGATTTCTCCATGCTAAAAAACAGGATTGAGCGCGTACGATCGATGCTGTCCGGGTTTGATGTGGAGGGCATACTTTTTTTCGAAGAGGCAAATATCCGCTATCTTACAGGTTTTGCGGGGAGTGACGGGGCCCTTTTTGTAGGCGGAGAAAAAACCCTTCTGCTGGTGGATGGAAGGTATATAACGCAGGCGAAGAACGAAGCGACGAGCTGCGATATCATTAAATTCAACGACAGGACGGAGGGCATGGCCGGGATAATCTCCGATCTGTGCCTGAAAAGAGTAGGCATCGAGTCACCGGCGATTGATCTGAACAGTTATCTTAAATTGCGGGACCGGGTGGGAGATGTCTCTCTGAAACCCCTGTCGGGGGAGATAGAGCGCACAAGGATGATAAAGGATGCAGGAGAGGCTTCTTCCCTCAGGGAGGCGGCGATAATGGCGGCACACTCCCTTGAGAGAACGCTGGATCACATCAGGCCCGGCATTACCGAAAGGGATATCGCCTCAATCCTGGAGATGAAGATGAGGGAGGCCGGGAGTGAAAAACCTTCTTTCGAAACCATCGTGGCCTCCGGCAGCAACACTGCCCTCCCCCACGCGGTCCCCGGCCACCGCGAGATACAAGACGGTGATTTTCTGATAATAGATTATGGAACCATGTACAGGGGTTATCACTCCGATGAGACATGCACCTTTGCCATCCGGAGTGTGACTAAAAAACAGGCCGCTGTGTACGCTATCGTAAAGGACGCGCATGATAAAGCAGTGGATTCGGTAAAGGCGGGGATTTCCTGCAGGGATATCGACGGGATCGCCAGGAAATATATCGGCGATGCTGGCTATGGCGAATATTTTTCACATGGCACAGGACATGGCGTGGGACTTAACGTCCATGAACCGCCAAGGCTATCTGAAGTGTCGAAAGATATTCTGGAGGAGGGAATGGTCATTACAGTGGAACCCGGCGTCTATATACCGGGTCTGTGGGGAGTGAGAATAGAAGATACTGTCCTGGTCGAAAAGGACGGATGCGAGATCCTGACAAAGATGCCCAAGGATCTCAGGATACTATAACTTTAGGAGGTTGTTGGTTTATGTCGTTTCCGAAAGATCTGCTTTACAGTCGTGACCATACGTGGGCCGGGATCGATGGTGATATCGCGACAGTGGGAATAACGGATTATGCCCAGGATAAACTGGATGAGATACTGTCTATCGAACTTTTCCCGGTGGACTCCCCTATTGAGCAGGGCGAGCCTTTCGGTATCATAGAATCTCTGAAAGTTACTACCGAATTGATTTCTCCAGTGAGCGGGTACATCATCAGCGTCAATGAAGACCTTGCCGACGATGTGGGCATCCTCAACAGTGACCCATATGACACAGGGTGGATGATTACCGTTGAAGTAAGAGATTTAGAAGAGATGGACCATCTGCTGGATGCGGAGGCATACGCGGATTATATTGACGAGGTTGAAGTAACAGATTCGGAAGAGGTGGACCCTCTACTGGATGAGGAGGAAGACGTGGATTATATGGACGAGAGTGAAGAGGTCAGTTGACATCAGGTGGACACGTGGAGGATTATCCCTTTCGAACAGTATGATCCTTTTGAAAATATAGCCATCGATGAGGCCATATTCAGGGCAGGCAGGGAGAGGGAAATGCCTCCAACCCTCCGGTTCTATGGCTGGAAGAGGCCGGCTGTGTCACTGGGATATTTTCAGGATGCCGAAAAGGAGATAAATTGCGGATACTGCCGCGACAGGGGTATAGATATCGTCAGACGACCCACGGGGGGGCGGGCGGTTCTTCATGGGGATGATCTGACCTATTCTCTCGTGGCAGGAGAGGACAACCCGCACTTTTCCTCCGATATTGTCGAAACGTACAGGATAATAAGCGGGTGCATAATAAGAGGCCTTGAGAAATCAGGAGTTGTAGCAAAAATGGTGAAAGAGGGCCGGCCCGGAAGCGGATCCGCGGGAGCCTTCTGTTTTGCTGCCGCGTATAAAAATGAGCTCCTCGCGAACGGTAAAAAAATCTGCGGGAGCGCTCAGGTAAGGGCAAAGGGCATGTTCCTGCAGCACGGATCCCTTTTGATGGATTTTGATCCGGTAGCGGTCTGCGCAGCAATAACAACGAAAAATGCTGCCATGGAAGTGGAAAAGATCAAGGCATCTGTTACTTCCATCCGTGAGAATGCCGGAGACGATATCGGAATAGACACTTTGTGCCGTAACATTGCGGCTGGGTTTGAAGAGGTCTTGAACATACGCCTGATAGAGGGGGGGGTGTCTCCCGAAGAGGAGACTATCAGAGACAGTCTCCTTGAGAGCAAATATTTGAGTGACCGGTGGAACATGAAAGGTAGAGGAACAAAGAGTGGACATTGAAAAGATTATAAAAACCGCTGTGCTTTCGCAGGAGGCCTATCCCGTGGAAGAAAATTTGTGCAGGATCAAGCTTGACGCCAACGAAAATCCCTATCCCCTGCCCCCCGGTCTCAAACACATAATTTCAGAACGTCTGGAGGCTGTGTCCCTCAACCGCTATCCGGCGCCCGGTTCCCCCGGCCTGAAAGCGGATTTCGCGCGGTATTACGGGGTGGACGAAGATACGATCCTTATCGGGAACGGATCGGATGAGCTTATCCATATATTGCTGACGGCCGTTAACGCCTCCACATCAGGCAGCGTCATGTTTCCAACCCCCACCTTTGCCATGTATAGAATCATCGCTCTGAACGCAGGACACGATATTATTGAAGTGCCCCTGGACGACCGCCTGGGTCTCGATACAGACGCAATGCTCGGAGTGATATCCGATAAAAAGCCGTCCCTCATATTTCTCAGTTATCCCAACAACCCCACTGGCAAGTGCTTTGACAGAGGCGATATTGAAAAGATTCTGGAGGCATCCAGCGGTCTTGTGGTGCTCGATGAGGCCTATTTCAATTTTTCGGGAAAGACATTTCTGCGCGATCTCGACCGGTGGGATAATCTTGTAATATTGAGAACCCTTTCCAAGGTAGGACTGGCAGCCCTGAGGCTGGGCATTCTCATAGGACATCCCTCTCTGGTTCACCACTTGAATAAGGTGAGACTGCCCTATAATGTGAATATCTTTTCACAGGTAATCGGGAATTTATTTGTCGAACACAGCGAAAAGTTTCTGAACCTGACTGACAGGATCATTTCCGACAGGAAATGGCTTTTTGATGAGTTGATGGCAATTGAAGGGATTCATCCATACCCTTCAGACGCGAATTTTATCCTTTTTAGTTGTTTTATGGAAAAAGATGATGTATATGCGCAGCTGGTCGACAGAGGTGTGCTGGTGAAAAGCTTTACTTCCCCTGATATCCTCAAAAACTGCATGAGGGTGACAGTCGGGACGGAAGAGGAAAACAGGGAGTTTATAGAGACCCTGAAGGTTATTATGCATGGAGAGTGATAATAAAATATAGGTAGAAACAGGGGGTGGAAGGCGACTTTGTTGCGAGGTTGTTCTGCCCCTTTTCTTGTCTTTAAAGAGGGAGGTGATAGTTTTTGGAAGTAAAGGTGTTTGATAACGATGTTGAAAGAGCCCTGAAAATACTGAAAAACAAACTTTCAAAGAACGGGTTTTTTAAGGAACTCAAGTTGCGCAGGGCTTACGAGAAACCATCTGTAAAGAAGAAAAGGAAGGCCCTGGAAGCGCGAAGAAGAGTAGTCAAGGCAGCGAGACGAAAGTGGTCGCCGAGATAGATAGTTCTCAGCGGGTGGCAGTTCAACTCGGAATTACATCGTGCAAGTATTATTCCCCTGACCTGACCGCCGGGTATTTTCTGAGGGATTTATGGAAGAGAAACAGTATATTGTCGATGCCCTGTCTGTCGATGAATCATGGCGTGTCTTCCGGATCATGGCAGAATTTGTGGAGGCCATTGAAGAGCTTTCAAAGATTTGACATGCCGTGAGCATATTCGGGTCGGCCAGAGAGGCCCCCGGAGACAAATATTATGATAAAGCTCGGGAGGTTGCCCGTATTCTCGGTGAAGAGGGATTCGGCGTGATTACCGGCGGGGGGCCGGGCATTATGGAGGCTGCCAACCGGGGCGCCAGTGAGGCCGGTGCCAGATCGGTCGGTATGAACATCCAGCTTCCCTTTGAACAAAAACCAAACTCCTACGCCAATATAAATATTGCCTACAAATATTTTTTTATCCGAAAGGTGATGTTTGTCAAGTATGCCATGGCCTATGTTATCCTTCCCGGAGGGTTCGGCACAATGGATGAACTCTTTGAGGCCCTCACCCTTATTCAGACTAAGAGGATAAGGAGTTTCCCCGTGATCCTTATGGGAAGCGAATACTGGAAGGGGCTTGTGGACTGGATAAAAGGGACCATGCTGCCGGAGGGAAAGATATCTGAAGCGGATCTCGATCTTATTCAGGTAATCGATGAGCCCGATCAGGTGGTAAGGCATATAAAAAAGTTCGTAATCCTCTGACATGAAAGGAACATTGAAGACAGCCCTTGGCGATATCGGCAGGGGCAAAACGGCCCCCTGCTATCTCATCCACGGGGATGAGGATTATCTGGTGGAGGATGCCACGAATCGGATCATAGACGGCATTCTCCCCCCAAACCAGAAAGACCTCAATCTCTTTCATCTGGAGGGGGAGGATGAGGATATAGATGCCATATGTAACTCCCTTCTCACTCCACCCCTCATACCCGGTAAAAAAGTTGTACTTGTAAGAGACACCCGTCTCTTACATTCAAAAACCTCGTCGGCCGACGTTATAAAAGAAATCACCTCAAATATTGAGAAGGAACCCGGCAGGGCCGCGAGGGCGTTTATCTCCCTTCTGGAAATGGCGGGCTGGTCCTTTGAAGACCTGAAGGATGGGCAGTGGAAGAAGATCTCCGATGCCGACTGGAAGAGCGCGACTGGTGGCGCGACAGAGACGGACAGAGAAAAATGGCTTCCAAGGGTGATAGACCTGTGCGACAGGCTCAAGATCACAGGGGGAGGGAAACTGAAGAATACAGACAGGCTTGAAAGCGTATTGAAAGGTGGTATCCCCGATAGCAACTGCCTGATCATGACCGCCGGCGCGGCTGATAAAAGAAAGAGGCTTTTTAAGACCATGACCGACATGGGAGTCGTCCTTTTCTTCTCGAAGTCCAGGAGTGAATCAGGCCAAAAGGGTCTTTTTATGGACACAGTGAAGGACTCTCTTGCAAAAAAAGGAAAAAAGCTTACGCCGGATGCCCTTCTCGCGCTGGGCGAAAAGACGGGACGAGATCTCAGGGATTCCCTGAAAGAGATTGAAAAACTGATTGCCTACGTGGGAGACAGGGAAACCATTGACAGAAATGACATAGATGCGGTTGTAAAAAAGACCGCGGAAGATTCGGTCTTCGATCTCACCTCAGCCATTGTGGAAAAAAATGTCGGCAAGGCGCTTCAGACACTCCAACAGCTTTTTGATCAGGGAGTCAACCACATCCTTATACTCTCGATGATAGCCAGGGAAGTAAGGCTACTGCTTCAGGGGAACATAATCCTTGAGTCGAGGGATATTCCCGCTTTCCGCCCCGGTATCGATTACGGGACATTTCAGGCCGGGATCTATCCCTCGGTGAAAAATCTGGTGGACAAATATGGCCGGAAGGGTAAATGGCTTGCAACCCAGCATCCCTATGCGATCTATAAGACCTTTAGCAATGCCGGCAGATTTTCCCGGGAGGAACTTATCGGGTACATGAAACGTCTTGCCGATCTGGATCTCGCCCTGAAGTCCTCCGGCATAGACCCGGAGCTTGCGCTGAAACGCCTGATTATAGGGATGTGCCGGCAGTGAGGGGGCGCAACATGGCTTAGCGGTTTAGGCTGAAGGCTGTAGACTGAAGGATACCGATATAATTCCCTCCAAACGGGGAAAGCAGTATTTTGGAAGAGTATACTTGAATGGCTATGGTGTTATTGAGTTTCATGAGCCTTTTCTCTAACCCCGATAAACGGGATAAGTCCCACTAAGGGGGATCAGTGCGATAACGAAGTTGTTTTCCACGAGAAAGCAACTTCTATCTTACTAATGCGTTAACAAAATTATTTTCTAACTTACTAAAAGCCTTTAGCCTACAGTCTAAACAACCTGAATCGTTACCCTCACAGCTTGCTCAATCTTCTCTGCGCCTGTCTCTCTCTTTTGGGTTTTCTCTTTGCGGTGCCCTTCTTTCTGGCCCCGGATTCCGGGATATCGTAATCATCATCATTACAGGGTTCACCGCCGTGTATCATCGCCATCATCTCCTCTTCCTGCATTCTTGTCTCGAATTCAGGTGAAGATATTGCCACGCCGCCCGCCTTCACAACCGAATCCGCCACGTCTCTGTCGGATGTAACAACGATGATCTCTCCGCCCCTTCCCGCCATTGCCATCCTTTTTATGACCTCATCCGCTGTTTCACCTCTCCTGGAATATACAATATGGACACCGTCCTCCCTGAGCCGTTCTTCTCTGACAGATCCGTTTGCCCATCCGTCGAAGACCACTGTTATCTTGTGATCCTTCAGCTTTTTGTACCCGGCGACTCTCTTCATCAACCCGTTACGGCCCTCCTCCAGGCTGAACCTTTCGAGACGTTTCAGGGAATCTGATTGTCTGATGAGATTATATCCGTCTATGATGATGTGCATAATTCGAGTTGCGGGTCTCTATCAATCGCCCAGAATCGCCCGCATCTCCTTTATTGTCTGCCCATAATCCTCGCTGAGGAATATGCTGGAGCCCGCGACGAAGATATCGGCTCCGGCCTCCTTCACTGCACCTATGTTCTGAAGTGTGATTCCCCCGTCCACCTCAAGAAGGATATCGGGCGAGATGCGGTCAATCATATCCCTCGCCTCCCTTATCTTGGGCAACATACTTTCTATGAATTCCTGTCCCCCGAATCCGGGGTTCACAGTCATGATAAGCAGCAGGTCAATGTCGCCGATAACCTGTTCAATATCGACTAACGGGGTCGCGGGGTTGATCGAAACGCCGGCTTTTGCTCCTGCCTCCCTGATCAGGTGGACTGTCCGGTGAAGGTGAGCGGTCGCTTCGGCGTGCACGGTAATGATATCGCTCCCCGCGTCAGCGAAGCTTTGAATATATCTGTCGGGGTCATCTATCATCAGGTGGACATCGAGAGGAACGCGCGCAGTCTTCTTTATGGATGCCACGACAGGAGGGCCTATGGTAATATTAGGAACAAAATGTCCATCCATGACGTCCACATGGATCAGATCCGCCCCGGCGTCTTCGACCGCGAGGATTTCCTCACCGAGTCTGCTGAAATCGGCAGACAATATTGATGGCGCGATCTTTTTCATATCAAAATCTCATAATGAGGGAATGTGTCACACCTGTGTCAACTTCTTTTACAGTCAACCGAAGCTCTTTTGCCTGCTCTTTGGCCTCTCCCGGAAAAAATATAAAACCGTGAGATATGTCATCCGGAGGTACAGGCCTGTCTTCCAGAGATCTGTCATGCAGATCTTCGCCTATCTGGTGAGGCGCCCTTTCATCGGCTAATCCCTTGGCCCCACCCATGGCAATCCCCGCGGCAGCACCGATGGCTGCTCCCTTACCCACCGCCTCGCCAATGCTGGTCCCGGTCACTATCCCTATCGCCGCACCAATAACAGCGCCCGCAGCGCCTGCCAGCAGACTGGTTTTTGCTCCTTCCGGGAGAATTTCTCCATATTCCGATTCCTTTGCTATCCGGTCATAAGCTATTTCCTGATTAAGGATCGGCCACAGGTTGTTCTGGATGTCCACCAGATAAGTCCTGCCCGCGACAATTTTCAAGGGATGATTCCCCCTGTTGTCAAAGATCACCTGGACGGGAAGCACTCCCGAACCTACCATATCAAATCCGAAAGCGGCCTTCGCCTCTTCCCGGGTGTATGCCTTGGCCGCTATAGTGGCTCCCGCCACCTCCGTCGCGTTCGAGTAGGCGCTCGGCATTTTAAAGGGCACAACTTTTCTCTCATACCTTGCGCATCCCACAATCGTAATAAGGACAAAAAGAATGGTCCCCAGCATATAAGCCCTGTTTGTTCGTGTCATGGTCGATTTTCCTCTCTGCTGATTTTACGTGCGTTAATATGGTGAATCCTATTATTTTTTGCTGTGCCTGTCAATCCGTTTCGTGAAGACTTGACAGAAGGCTAAAAGATCATTATGTTCCACCAACCATGAACTGCTTACTTTATAATGTATTGCTGTTTATCGCAGCCTTCCTCGTTGTACCATTTTTTGCGGTGAAAATCGTGTTTGCTGGAAAATACAGAAAGAGTATCGGCCCCAAGTTCGGGCTCATTCCGCGGGGCGTCTTCGAAGAAATGAAAGGTTCGCCCCGGATATGGGTGCATGCGGTGTCGGTGGGAGAGGTTACCGCTGCCGCTCCCATAGTTTCATCGCTGAGAGAGATGTATCCCGAGGCATGCATTGTCCTCTCCACAAGCACGGAGACCGGCCAGGAGATGGCGCGAAGCCTGATCACGGACGCCACATCACATATCTACTACCCCCTCGACATCCCCATTGTTGTCAGACGGGTCATGGACAGGGTGAACCCGGATATATTTGTTCCAGTCGAGACAGAGATATGGCCCAACTTCGTACGCATCTGCAGTGAGAGGGAAATTAAAATAGCGATGGTAAATGGCCGGATTTCTCCCCGCTCCTTCAGGCGGTACAGAAAGACAAAATTTTTCTGGAAGCGGATTATGAATATGATCGGCACGATAGGGGCCATATCCGCGATTGACGCCTCAAGGTTGGAGACCCTGGGAGTGGAACCATCCAAGATCCATGTTTTGGGAAACGCGAAGTATGACAGCCTTGCCGCAAGGGCGGATGAATCTCTGAGGAACGAAATGGAGGCAAAACTGGATATACCTCACGGAACAAAGGTCTTCGTGGCGGGCAGTACGCATGAGGGCGAGGACGATGCGGTTCTTAGAGCCTATCGGGGCCTGCTTGAAAGATATCCTGATATGCTTATGGTTATCGTCCCGCGGCATCCAGAGAGGGGCAACGCGGTATTTTCTCTTGCGAAGGATGCGGGTTTTGATGACTGCATTACAATGACAGGGATAAACAGGGGCGAGAGGCGTTCCGGCCAGCGGATTATCATTGTTGACGTTATAGGAGAGCTCTTCAAGGTTTACAGCCTCGCCACCATGGTCTTCTGTGGCGGGAGCCTGGTTCCCAGGGGAGGACAGAACATCCTGGAGCCCGCTGCGTGGGGAAAGGTCGTCCTCTATGGCCCCTCAATGGAAGATTTTATTGATGAGCGAGAAAGGCTGGAGATGGCAGGGGGGGGTATTACCATCAGGGACGGCAGTGAACTGCTGGGCGAGATGCTGAAACTGGTGGAAGATCCCGAGACCCTCCGCAGGAAAGGCGAAGCGGGGCGTGAGATAGTTGCCTCCAACAAGGGGGCCGCGCTAAGATACGCCGAAATGATAGGGCACCACTTGAAAGGATAGTTTACAGTTGTCGGTTCACAGTTGACGGTTGAAATTGTGAAAGAAGCTCTGCTTTGACAAAAGGTGGATTCGTCGCCTGCGCTCCTTAATACACCCTACGATTTACTAAAAACCTTTTTTAACTGTAAACCGGTAACCGTCAACCGTCTTTCCCTTGACCCCTCTTCCATTATCCCTCCGCCCGTTTCAGGCATTCGTTCCACCGGCTGTTCACCGATGTCTGGAGGCTGTTCAGCTGTTCAATGCTCATCTTTTTGAATCTTCCCTGTCTCTCAACATAATTGACGAGGGGAAGAAGTTTCCCCCTTTCCGCCATGATCTTGCTCCTGCCGGTGAAGCGAAACCGGTCGTTCTCTATTTCGAAGAGAATGAACAGACCTGTTTCAACGGCGAGCCTTGCGATCTTAACTGTATCCTTTGTAGGATAGTCCCACCCCGGAGGACATGGGGTATCGATATGGATGTACCGCGTTCCCCTTATCCTCTTGGCCTTAACGAATTTTTCATACAGGTCAGCCGGATAGGCGGGCGAGACGGTGGCCAGATAGGGAATATGGTGGGCCTCCATGATCTTCAGAAAATCCTTCTTCGGCTCCTGTTTTGTCAGGACGGGTGTGGTTGTGGTTATAGCGCCCATGGGTGTCGCACCGGAGCGCTGCGTCCCTGTGTTCATGTAGGCCTCATTGTCATAACACGCGAATATAAAGTTGGTGTTTCTCTCCGCCGCTCCGCTCAGAGACTGTATGCCGATATCATACGTTCCCCCGTCACCTGAAAGCGCCAGAACGGTTATATCCCCTTTCCCCAGGGCGTCAAGGCCAGCCACAATACCGGAGGCGGACGCGGCGTTGCTTGCAAATGTAGTGTTCAGAGCGGGTACGATTACTGATGTGGTGGGATACAACCCGTGAAGCACACACAGACAGCTTGGCGGTATCGCCACAATCGTATTTTCCCGCAGGGCCTTCAGGATGTATCTGTACGCGAGAGAAAGCCCGCAGCCCTGACATGCCCTGTTTCCCGGCAGGATATACTCCTTGTCATTTATCTTGAATATGTTTTCATTCATTTTTTGTCCTGTGATGGTGTCTGTTCCTAGTTTCAAGTTGCGAGTTACCCCTTACCCGTTGTCTTCATCCTTCATCCTTCAGCCCAGTATAACAGTTGAGCCATACTGTTTTATTACCAGCATCACCGGCCCTGGTAGATTCGAGGGTTGCCCTTGCCGCGTCCACAATCTCTCCGGTCTTGACATCCCTTCCTCCCAGTCCCGCTATGTAATCGTGGATGGGAGCCTTGATATCCGTGCCGTAGAAGGCTGCTTTCAGGTCCGAGCAGACTCCCCCTTCATAACCATAGCTGATACACTTTTCAAAGACCGCGATGGCTGTTGCCTTTTTGAACGCCTGCGCAACCTCCGCCTTTGGAAAAGGTCTGTAGGCCCTGATTCCCACAACTCCGGCTCTGATCCCCTCGGCACGCAGCACGTCAGCGGCCAGTGTGGCCTCGGTGGCAATGGAGCCCATTCCCGTCAGTATCAACTCGGCGTCTTCGGTCATATATTCCCAGATCAGACCACCATGGTCCCGACCGGTTATCTCTGCCCATTCCCTGCTTGCGCTCCTGATTACCTCTCCGGATTTTTCGAACGCGGCCTGCAGCTTGTATCTCATCTCCATGTAACCGTCGCAGAGAATGCCTTCCGAGTTTTCCCTCCTTGTCGGAAAAAACACGGGGTTGATCGTCCTCGGATCGTCCGGGGAAAGGATAGTATGGGGCTTGTATGGAGGCAGAAATTTCTTTACCATTCTGGCATCCGGCACCTCCACGGGCATCATCGTGTGAGAGAGGATAAAACCGTCGTAGCAAACCATTACCGGGATATAGACCTCTTCCGCTATGCGGTATGCCTGTATGATGGTGTCGAGAATCTCCTGGTTGTCTCTGCAGTATATCTGTATCCATCCTGTGTCTCTCTGCGAGAAGGAGTCCTGCTGATCATTAAAGATGGACCAGGGAGCCCCCACCCCTCTGTTTACACAGCACATGACGACCGGCAGCCTGGAGCCCGCCGCCCAGTGCAGCTGCTCATGCATATATAGGAGGCCATTGGAGCTTGTCGCTGTAAACACCCTGGCACCCACCGCAGATGCCGATATGCAGACGGTCAGAGAGGAGTGCTCGCTTTCCACCCTGACATATTCCGCTTTCAGATCCCCCCTCTCGACATATTCGGACAATTTCTCCGCGAGGCTGGTCTGGGGTGTTATAGGATAGGCCGCGATGACGCCGGGCCTGGCAAGTTTCACCGCCAGCGCTGCCGCCTCATTCCCCGTGATGATACGGGTATCATTCATCAGCATCCTCCTCTCTCACCATCTTTATGGCGTTGGGGGGGCATTCCTCCGCGCAGATACCGCATCCCTTGCAGTAATCCATGTCGATCTTAACCGGTATCGTCATGGATACAACCCCTTCCGGGCAATAGAGCCAGCACAGAAAGCAGGCCGGTTTGCCTTTGACCTCCGGTATGCATTTCGTGTTGTCGATCACGGGCCTTAAATCTCTCCACTCACCCGTCCTGCCCGCCTCGCCGACGGCCGGTGTGCAGACGCCTGATACATTGGTGTCAGTATTTTCCATTTTCGCTCCTCTTCTGAGTTTCGGGTTACTCCTTGCCCTTGACGTAAAGCGTTCTTTCAAAAGCCGTTCGGATGGCCTGAAAATTAAAGGACGCCTTGTCCTGCGGCATCTTCTTTCTTATTCCCTTTTCGATATTTTCAAGAGAGACAAGACCCGATGCCATGGAGAGCGCTCCAAGGAGGGGGGTATTCACAACGGGAGCCCCACTCATACTGAGATGGTGCTCCCTTGCTATCCCGGCGGCGTCGACCGTTGCCACCGAAAAGCCCCCTTTGGTCCCGATCTGCTCCGGCGTCAGAGTCGTATTGACAATGACCAGACCATTTTCTTTAATCCTTCCCGCACCGGTCGCGACATCAAGGAGGGATTCGTCCAGGATGACGGCAATATCGGCAGAAGCGATCTGCGAAAAGGTCCTGACCGGCTCGTCTGATATCCTTGTTGAGGCGGTGAGGGGAGCGCCTCGCCTCTCCGGCCCGAAAGTGGGCGCGGATGTAACGCCCCGGAACCCCTGGATATAAGCCGCCTCCGCTAAAATCTGCGCCGCCAGGACAACCCCCTGGCCGCCCCTGCCATGCCATATTATTTCGTACATTGCCATTGCTTTCCCCCAAAAAAAAGGCCATGAGACTTTCGCCCATGGCCCTTCAAATCTTTATCTGTTGTTTCGTTATATTACAGAGATGACAGGCCGCGGGTATTTACCCCTGCTAAGAGCGAGGCTAAGCAAGCTGGATAAATTCAAAAGCCCTTTCGCGGAAAAATCTGTCACCTGACACTTCCCTTTCACAAAAAGATGGTTGTGTCTATCTCAGAAATGTTTAA
Organism: uncultured Syntrophaceae bacterium; assembly: GCA_964610735.1. Classification (GTDB taxonomy): domain Bacteria; phylum Desulfobacterota; class Syntrophia; order Syntrophales; family UBA2210; genus UBA2210. Next base: position 22,842 of record CAZSYH010000013.1, read on the forward strand.
AAGTCAAACGGAAAACTTTCTCAATCAGATGATCCGCCCAGTCATACATCGGACGTCTTCAGGGCTTCTGTCTGATAATGGGTATTCAGGGCATCAATGATGGCGCTGATATCTCCATCAAGAATATTTTCCAGATTATACATGGTAAGCCCGATCCTGTGGTCTGTCATCCGCCCCTGGGGAAAGTTGTAGGTTCGTATCCTCTGGCTCCTGTCTCCGCTCCCCACCTGTTGTTTCCTCGTCTCGGAGATCGCGTCATCCTGTTCCCCGCTTACCTGTTCAAAAAGCCTGGCCCGGAGTACATTGAGGGCCTTTGCCTTGTTCTTATGCTGCGATTTTTCGTCCTGACAGGTTACCACAAGTCCTGTTGGAAGATGAGTAATTCTTACCGCGGAATCTGTGGTGTTGACGCTCTGCCCCCCATGGCCTGTGGAACGATAGACGTCTACCCTAAGGTCATTCGGGTCAATAGTCACTTCCACTTCTTCTGCCTCAGGAAGAACTGCAACCGTCACAGCGGATGTATGGATTCTCCCCTGTGTCTCGGTAACTGGAACCCTCTGTACACGGTGAACACCGCTTTCGTATTTCAATCTGCTGTACGCGCCATCTCCCTCAACAAGGAGTATGACTTCCTTAAATCCTCCCACGCCTCCAGATATACTGGAGCTCATAATTTCCACTTTCCAGTTACATTTTTCCGCGTACCTGGTATACATCCTGAAAAGATCTCCGGCAAAAAGTCCTGCCTCATCTCCTCCTGTGCCAGCCCTTATTTCCAGAAAGACATTTCTCTCGTCATTTGGATCTGTTGGAAGCAAAAGAAGTTTCAACTTTTCTTCCAGAACCTGTAGTTTTTTCCGCAACTGGGGGATCTCGTCTTTTGCCATCTCCCGCAGCTCTTCATTCCCATCTTTGAGAAGATCTTTATTGTCCTCAATCTGAGAGGTTATATCTTCATACTCTCTGTAGGCCTGCACAATATCGGAAATGCCGGCATGTTCCCTGGCGTACTTCCGGTATTCACCATAATTGCCGATTACGGCGGGATCGCTCAACAATCCTTCCAGATCTTGATATCTTTTCTCGATTTCACTAAGCTTTGTCAGCATACTGTTCTTCCCGGATTGATGACGATTTTCTTCAGAAGGGGATGACTAACGGACAGCCCTTAAGGGCCGGAAGATACCTGATAAAAAGCAACTGTTCAGGGTCACAAAGGCACAAAGAAAGAATAGAGGCAAGCATCTTGCAAAAGATTGTCAGCAGAAAACCCTCTTTGTGCCTGATCAGTTACACCTGTTACTTCTGCTCAAGGTTGGCATATCTGCGATTGAACTTCTCGATCCTTCCAGCAGTATCCATTATTTTCTGTTTTCCAGTAAAAAATGGGTGACACTTTGAGCATATCTCAACCTTGGTATCACCTTTGGTGGATCTCGTCTCAATAACATTCCCGCAGACGCATGTTATCTTTGCTTCCTTATATTCCGGATGAATATTCTTTTTCATAGTTCCTGTCAGCCTCCCTCGGCATTTAAAAAACCGTCATTATATCCATATCAAAATGAATTTCAAGAAAATAATTCCCAAATCACTGATTCATGGACTTAAAAAATTCCTTGTTGGTGCTTGTTCTTTTTACCTTATCAATGATAAATTCCATGGCATCCACAGGGCTCATCTCCTGCAGGAGCCTCCTCAGTATCCACAATCTGTTCAGATTTTCCTTGTCGATCAGCATCTCCTCTTTTCTTGTACCGGAACGGACAAGATCGAACGCGGGAAAGATTCTCCTGTCTGAGATTCTTCTATCGAGATGCAGTTCCATATTCCCTGTTCCCTTGAATTCTTCAAAGATAACATCATCCATCCGGCTTCCCGTATCGATAAGGGCCGTCGAGATTATTGTGAGACTGCCACCTCCTTCAATATTCCTCGCGGCGCCGAAAAACCTCTTCGGCTTGTGCAGGGCGTTGGAATCAACACCACCGGAGAGCACCTTACCGCTTGGCGGCACAACGGAGTTATAGGCCCTGGCCAGCCGGGTAATGCTGTCCAGAAGTATAACAACATCCCTGTTGTGTTCTACCAGGCGTTTGGCTTTTTCGATAACCATCTCCGCGATCTGGACATGCCGTGTGGCAGTTTCATCAAAGGTTGAAGAAATAACCTCTCCGGAAACGCTTCTCTCCATATCCGTCACTTCTTCAGGACGTTCATCTATCAGGAGAACCATAAGGACGGCCTCTGCGTGATTGGCTGTAATACTGTTGGCAATATCTTTCAAAAGGACTGTTTTCCCTGTTCTGGGTGGAGAAACGATAAGGCCTCTCTGCCCTTTGCCTATCGGTGTAAAAATATCCATAATCCTTGTCGAGTAGTTCTCCGGATCCGATTCCAGCATCCATTTTTCTTCGGGATACAGTGGTGTCAAATTATCAAAGAGTATCTTACCTCTGGCCGCCTCCGGGGCCTCAAAATTTATGGATTCCACCTTCAGGAGGGCAAAATATTTCTCTCCCTCTTTCGGAGGCCGCACCTCCCCGCATATCGTGTCCCCCGTTCTCATCCCGAATCTGCGTATCTGAGAGGGGGAAACATAGATATCATCGGGCCCCGGAAAATAGTTATAACTTACCGACCTGAGAAATCCGAATCCATCCGGAAGTGTTTCCAAAACTCCCTCTCCCGTGATGACGCCATTTTTCTCTGTCTGGTACTGGAGAATTGCGAAGATAAGATCCTGCCTTTTCATCCCGCTCGTACCAGCTATGTTAAGCCCCTTAGCCAATTCATTGAGCTCACCTATGGATTTGTTTTTGACCTCTGAAATGTTCATATATCTTTCCTTTATTGTATGGTTCTGATGCCGGGTTTTAATAGTTATACTTCAGGGGATGCACATAGATGCCTTCCCCCCAATTCAGGCGGGTATTGTATTTATTTATCTCCTTGAAACCTTATGAAAAGCATAAAAACAGATCCTGGAAATGAAGCAGAATTCCTTTGAAGTGTAAACTTTTTTAAAATCTAAACATTGCGAATCCGGTTGATTGCGCCACAGAACAAATCCCTAGGTTACAGTGAAACAGACTTGGAATTGCTAAAAGACCTCCGGCATCTATGATGCACGTCACAATGTCCTTTTATTTCCGGTAGCTAATCTGGTCTCCTGAAATACTTCGGAAGGAAGGATTTAGCACACAACCTTAATGAAAGCCCCGTCTATACTAAACCGGCGGACATGTCAAGGATTTTTTCACGTTATGCCAAGCGGGCAGTTTATCGTAACATTATAAAGTTAATTTGTCTTCCCGTTCCGCCATTCTCCCCCCTGTGCGAGAAGAAGGTGCCCCTGTTACAGGACGTGCAGATATCAGCAGAAAATATATTGTCCGAGGGGACGCCCTTGCCAAGCAACTGGGATCTGTTGGCGGCGGGAAGATCAAGCATCCATTTCCCCTCTTTTTTACCTTCGGTGAAGAAAGACTCTCTGTTCGGGTTGTTATCAAAGTGATGAAAAATAGTTTCATCAACCTCGTAGCAGCAGGGGCCTATGGCGGGACCTATGACAGCCAGGATATCTGACGGCCTGGAGAAAAATTCTTTCATGAAAGTGTCTATGGACTTAGCCACAATTCCCAGGGATGTTCCCTTCCATCCCGCGTGCACCGCCCCGACCACCCGCTTTGCGCGATCGGCAAGAAGCACCGGAACGCAGTCGGCCGTCTTTATGCCGACAGACACGCCGGGCATCGAAGAAATAATGCCGTCATATTCGAGCTTTTTACCATGCCGCCAATCCTGCGTCTTTTCATCAACAATCAGAAGCCTGTCTCCGTGGACTTGATTGACAGTAATGAAATTTTGTTCCTGGATGTCAAAGGCGGAGCGGAGGATCTCCCTGTTTTTCAAGAGATGTTCTTCGGTGTCACCCGAACGCGTGCCGAAGTTGAGGTTGGACAGCTTTCCCCCGCTTGTGCCGCCCCATCTGGTACAAAACGCGTGGGTTATAAAATCGCACCCACCAAGCTCCAGACACTCCAGATACCGCACATCATCTCTCCTGGAAAATCTGAACGCGTCCGATGTGCCATATCTATGATCCGGGTTTTTAAACATTATTTCTCGCTATTCCGAAGCTCATCACATACCTGCGCCATATCATCTGGAAGCGGAGATGAAAAATCCATAAGGTCGCCTGTGATCGGATGATGGAAGCACAATTTGCTCGAATGGAGAGCCTGCCTGCGAATCTTCCTCAACGCCACCTGCCGGATATTATCTTTTACCGCTTCGATTCTTTTTTTCGAATTACCATAAACAGCGTCCCCGACAATAGGATATCCTATGGCGTTCAGGTGCACCCGGATCTGATGTGTCCTTCCTGTCTCAATCCGGACAGCAAGGAGTGTGGCGATATTGTAGCGTTCCTCTACACTCCAGCGGGTCAGAGATTCTTTGCCCCTTCTGCTGTTAGTGGACATCTTCTTCCTGTCCACAGGATGCCTCCCTATGGACAGATCGATTACCCCCTCTTCTTCTTTCATATCTCCATGCACAAGAACCCTGTAGGTTTTTTTCACGAGATGTTCTTTGAACTGTTTTGCCAGCCCGGTGTGGACCTCATCCGACTTCGCGACCACCATGAGCCCCGATGTGTCTTTGTCCAGTCGATGTACTATACCGGGCCTTTTAACACCGCCAATGCCGGAAAGATCCCCGCAATGAAACAAAAGGGCATTGACAAGTGTGCCACTGCGGTTTCCTGCCGCGGGATGGACGACCATGCCATAGGGTTTGTTCACCACGAGGATGTGCGCGTCTTCATAGATGATATCAAGGGGTATTTCTTCCGGAGCAAGGTCACATTCCTTCGGCTCTTCCCTCCGAACAATGACCATATCGCCCATCTTCAGACGACAGGCCGGTTTTGGTTCAGTTCCGTTTACCCGCACCTGCCCTTCATCAATAGCCCTCTTAACCCGCGAACGCGTAACGAAAACGCCCTTTTTAGACAAAAAAATGTCAAGTCTCTCTCCACTCTCAGAGGGAGACACACTGAGCTTGAATTCTCTGTCATCTACGGATGTCATTTTCTTTTTCATCGGGAAACCGGTCGGAAAACATAAAAATCGAAAGCATTAAAAGCCAAGGTCCTGAAAATCACGCAAGCCCTGCTATGTGTTTCATTCCTTCCTCTATAAAAACAAATTCTTCTTCAGTTATCGTCCTCAGATCGAGGAGGACTCTGTCTTCGAATATCCTCGCAATTATGGGAACTTCCAGCTTCCTTAATCTTCTTTCCATCCTGCTAGTCGGGATGCCGCGAGAGCTTACAGTCACGACAACGGTGGGAATCTCCTGCGTGGGAAGCGATCCGCCACCGGCCATGGAATGCTCTTTCATAATGGAGAAGGTCAGGTCTTTCAGGGATAATTCCTCCAGCAGACCCAACAGCCTGCGCGCCCTTTTTTCGACATCGGCGACCGATTCCGTCAGCGACCGCAAAACCCTTACATCGCACACCGCCCTGTCGAGATCCAGATAATGCATCATAGTTGCCTCAAGGGCCGCAAGGGTCAATTTATCTATTCTCAGGGCACGATTGAGAGGATTCTTCTTTATCCTGTCCAGTATCGTCTTTTTGCCCAGGATTACCCCAGCCTGCGGTCCACCGAGGAGCTTGTCGCCGCTGAATGTCACCACATCCACACCCGTCTTCAAGACCTCCTGAACCGTCGGTTCCTTTTCAAAACCATATTTATCCAAAGGCACAAAGCATCCGCTCCCCAGATCATTCATTACAGGAATGTCTTTCTTTTTGCCAAGCGCTACCAGTTCATCCAGACTTATCTCATCCGTAAAGCCGAGCACCTTGAAGTTACTTGTATGAACCTTAAGAATCAAACCGGTATTGCCGCACACCGCATTCTCGTAGTCCGAAAAATGCGTGCGGTTGGTGGTGCCCACCTCTCTGAGAATGGCCCCGCTTTTTTCCATAACCTCGGGAATACGAAACGCTCCCCCTATCTCAATAAGCTCTCCCCTCGAAACGATCGCTTCTTTCCCCTCCGACAGGGCATTGAGGGCAAGGAGGACAGCGGCGGCGTTATTGTTGACGATTATGGCATCTTCCGCTCCCGATACGCAGCAGAGTATCTCCTTCACATGGTCGTATCTTATCCCGCGTTTCCCCTTGTCAAGGTTGAACTCAAGGTTTGAATAGCCTTCGCTGACATCAATAATCCTTTTCAGGGCCTCCCCACAGAGAGGGGCCCTTCCCAGATTGGTATGCAGGATGATTCCGGTGGCATTCACCACACGGCGGAGGCTGTAGTCATGAAGGGCAAGCAACTTTTTTTGCACCTCCCGCGCCGCCCTGTCAGGGGAAAGAGGCCTGGGAGTTTTTCCACCGCCTTTCCCCGAATCCAATATGTCCTTCCTCATCTCGTCTACAACCTGGCGGCATTTTTCTACCACGATATCCCTTGAAACACCTTCAAACGCGCCGTCATTTTCGAGAATGAGGAGCACCTCGTCAATCTTCGGAAGGGTTTTCAGTAACTCTCTGATCTTGTCATCCATTTTATTCCCTATCTCCCCAAGCAGAAGTCGCGGAAATTGTTGACTGCGGTGAAAAATTCCCGCATCATTATGACCCAATAATATCTGCCACGGTCCGTAAGGTAAAAAGTGCCGCGCTTGTAGCGCAATCCTCCGACCAGCATAAATGCGGCTATCTCTTTCCAGAGATAGCCGATGCTCCCGCTACTATATTTCTTCCTCAAGAAGGAGATATCCAGTTTAAGACCAAACAGCTTCATCAGAAAGTCGTAGTTCGCCTGTTGCCGAGGTGTAAAATCACGCGCCGCCATCAATGGAAGTCCTCCCCTGTCCAGCATCTCAATATATCGAGGTATGTCGAAGGTGTTCGCATAACTTCTACCATCCATGTATCCGATAGAGCCGCTGCCCAGACCGGCATATTCGTCATAATCCACTATATACTCATCAACCATAGTTCCTCTCCTGGAAAAACACCACGCCGAGGAAAAACGGTAGTAAGGGGAAAGTCTTTTGGAAATCAGTTGATAGAACCTCTTTTCCTTCCTGTAATCAACTATCCCCAGCGTTCCCTCCACCTTCCTGCGCGTGGATTCCGAGACCATCAGGGGATAATAGGTCACTTGATCAACACCTGTATCGATCAGAATATCCAGGTCTCTGACCAGAATCTCTTCGGTCTGGACAGGAAAGTTAAAAATCATATCGGCATTCAAGGTATCGAACTGCCCCGATATTTCCGCAATCCTCCCGGCAATTGTGTCGCCGCTCCCATATTTCTCATATCTGCCCATTGCCTTCAAAAGCCCGTCATCAAAGCTCTGTACCCCAACCGAAAGCCTGTTAACACCGATCTTCCTGAGGATATTAACATTCTCCTGTGTGAGATGGTTGGGATTGGTCTCCACTGAAATCTCCCGGATGTTGAAACAATCCGCTGCCAGTATCAGGGTTTTCTCCAGTTCATCCATCATTATCGTCGGTGTTCCCCCGCCCACATACACACCGGTGAAGTTATAATCTTTATCCCTGTAAAGTTTTATCTCTTTTCTGAGGGCGGCGTGATACCTCCGGCAGAGATCTTTATCGAACACAATCCTGTTAAATGAGCAGTATGGACACAGGCTTTCACAGAATGGAATATGGAGATAAAGAAGCCTTCCATGATTTGCATTCCCCTGTGGGAGAAATGCACCCATCCTTTCCTCAAACCGCATGGCCCGGGAAAATTCCCGTTTTGTCGCTGCTGTTATAATCCTGCCTATCAATTCAACTAACTCCACCTCTATTTACATTGCTACGTTGTGACTATCAGGATTCTCGTATTATTTCAATACTATTGAAATAACAATCCCATGGTGTTATAAAATAGAAAATCGAAGACAGAAAGGCTCTGTGTAAGAAAAATGAAGACTTGGAAATTATGGGAAGATGAAAAGATCAATGAAGAGGAGGCAAGGCTTCTGAGGAGACATGCTGATGAGATTCCGATTCCCTTTGATGAAGAGGGAAAGAGAGACATCGAAATCCTTGTCGACGCGTTTACCGGAAGGGATGACGCCGCGGGGCTTGCCGCTCCGCAGATAGGGATAAGCAAACGGGTCGTGGTATTCAAGAATGGGAACTTCAACGACAAAGCACCGATAAAAAAAGGCGGAGGCAATTATGATGTCCTTGTAAACCCGAGGATCACACAGATAAGGGGAGACATGGAAAAGACACGGGAGGCCTGCCTTTCCTGCCCCGATATAAGCGCCGACGTCGCCAGGGCTACCTCCATAAAGGTTAAGGCGTACAGCGAAAAAGGAGAGAAGATAAACAAACGTTACACGGGATTTCTCGCCCGGGTTGTTCAGCATGAGCTTGACCACCTTGATGGAAAGCTCATCGTCGACCGTGGAACAACGATCTACTTTCCCAAAGAGAAGTCTAACTTTTTCGACAAGATCTTCAAGGATGAATGAAACCACAGCATTCCATTTGTGTAGCTGTCATATTTGGCTCATCTTCCGATTAGTTGTAGCTAATTAAGGCAAAACAAGCGCGTTAGCGCTAAAAGGGTTCAAGGAATCAAGGATTCAAGGGTTCGAGGATAAAGGAAGAAAGACAACCCCTTGGCCCCTGGAATCCTCGGACCCTCTTCTTTTAGTGAGAGGTTCGTATGCCACTGACCAAAGACCATCTGAACAGATACACCGACGCCCTGTTGTGGGGACTGTTAAAGGCCAGGACGGGACGGTTCAAACGGGGCAACATCGTTTTGATTCGATACGAATTGCCCGCTTTGAGCCTTGCCGAAATTCTTTACGATAAGTTGCTCGACATGGGGATGAATCCCATTCCCCGCGCCGGTCTTACCGCAAACATGGAACGCTGTTTCTTTGACAGCGCGAACCAGCGGCAACTCGTCTTTCATCCTCCAGGGGAAAAAGAGCTATATGAATCGCTCAATGGGAGCATCTTTATCTGTGCCCCCGAATCCCTTACCCACTTAAAAGACGCAGATCCCAAAAAGATAGCAAAGTCACTGATCGCGAGAAAAGGGTTGCGAGAGATTCTGGACAGGAGAGAAGAAATCGGCGAGTTCGGCTGGACACTGTGCACATTTCCAACACCGGAACTCGCAAGAAACGCAAACCTTACCCTTGCGGAATATACCGACCAGATAATAAAGGCATGTTTTCTGGATAGCAATGACCCGGCCTCCAGATGGGAAACAGTATACAGGGAGGCCGACACGATAAAAAAATGGTTGAACGGCATGGCAGTTTCGTACTATCATATCCAGTCTGAAAATATCGACCTTCGTATAAGACCGGGAGAAAAAAGAAAGTGGATAGGTGTTTCAGGTCATAATATGCCGAGTTTCGAGCTTTTCCTCTCTCCCGACTGGAGAGGGACAAAGGGTTACTACTTCGCCAACCAGCCCTCTTTCAGAAGCGGAAACTACGTGGAGAACATAAGGCTTGTCTTTGAAAAGGGTCACGCCGTCAAAATTGAGGCCTTAACCGGCGAAGACTTTACAATACAACAACTGTCCATGGACAGAGGGGCAGGCAGGGTTGGAGAATTTTCCCTTACCGACAGGCGCTTTTCCAGGATCGACAGATTCATGGCAGACACCCTCTTCGACGAAAATTACGGGGGCCAATGGGGAAACTGTCATATAGCCCTCGGGGCGTCTTTCTCCGAAACATACACTGGAGATCCCGCCGAATTGACGAAGGACATGAAAAAAAAGCTTGGGCTTAACGACTCGGCCCTGCACTGGGACATGGTAAACACCGAGAAGAAAACAGTAAAAGCACATCTATCAGACGGGAAGACCATCACAATTTATGAAAACGGCACCTTTTGTTGTTAGTCCCTTAGTTGTGAAGTCATTGCAAAAACGGCAAGAGAATTAAATCCAATCACGAAAACACAAAAAAAGAAAGAGAGCAATCAGATCCTGTTTTTTCGGTTTTCATAATCCCTTGCTTTCGTGATAAAAGACATCTTGTTTGGTTCCGACTTGTCCGGGTTAGGTTGCATAGAGAGGAAAGCAGATGCTAAAGACTGTCTTTGAAAACTCTCCGATACCGACGTTTGTTATAGGCAGGGATCACAAAATAATATACTGGAACAGGGCGCTCGAGAAAATGAGCGGCATTACGGCCAGAGAAGTGGTCGGTTCTGAAGATCAGTGGAAGGCTTTCTACCGTGAATATAGGCCCACCATGGCCGATCTTATCGTAAATGATCGCCAGGGCGACATTCCGTTGTGGTACCTGGGCAAGTACAAAAAATCACATTTGATAGAAGATGCCTATGAGGGTACGGATTTTTTCCCGGAACTGGGAGGGAGAGGCAAGTGGCTGCGGTTTACCGTCTCCGCGCTGAGGGACGCGGCAGGGACCATCTTAGGGGCAGTGGAAACCCTTGAAGATGTAACGGACCGTAAGCTTGCCGAGGATGCGCTGAGAGAAAGTGAAACCATGTACCGGGCATTGAGCATCACCGATGCGCTTACAACTCTTTATAATTCGAGGTATTTCTACGACCAGTTACGATTAGAGATTGAGCGGGCGGATCGTTACGGTCATCCCCTCTCCCTTCTTCTCCTGGATATCGACAATTTCAAAAAATTCAACGACTCATATGGACACCTCGAAGGAGATGTGGTTCTTGTCAGACTGGGAGAGGTCATCCGGCGATGCCTGCGAAAACCGGATTCCGCATACCGGTTCGGGGGAGAGGAATTTACCGTTATCCTGCCCGAAACAACCGGAGACGCGGCATCCTTCCTCGCGGAAAGGATACGGGAGGAATTCGAGAATGAAGGCTTTTACCCCCTGGGCGGAGGGAAAACAGTGTTCAAGACCGTGAGCATTGGGGTGGCCCAGTATATATTTCAAGAGGAATCGAGGATGTTTTTAAAACGGGCAGACGCCAACATGTACCACGCCAAGGGGCAGGGGAAAAACCGGGTATTCTACCGGAACGAATAGGACAGCTTGAAAAACCGGAAACCCTGCAATACTGAACTTAAATTCTTGACAATTGGGTTATTATGTACTATTTCGCCGCCTTTTGTGCCGGTTCATCGGATATAGTATGTCGATTATTCTAAACACTTCTCCCATCCTTAGGATACTTATTGTCTTCGTCCTCGTCCTCATCGCTATCAGGAAAAATGTCTCTCTGGGAAATGCATTCCTCCTGGGGGCTATCCTTACAGGTGTGCTCTTCGGATTGACGCCGGGCGCGATGCTTTTCTCAGCCGCCGGCTCGATCTTGATGCCCAAAACCCTTTCCCTTGCCGCTGTAGTCACGCTCATACTCGTCCTCAGCAGCAGCATGGAGCAGGGGGGACATATGGATAGGCTCCTCAGCAATTTTCGCGGTCTCGTGGCAAATCCCAGACTGAACCTCGCCATATTCCCGGCCCTTATCGGCCTTCTCCCCATGCCCGGGGGCGCGGTATTTTCCGCCCCCATGGTAAAAGAGCTGGGAAATAAAAGTCAGCTCAAGCCGGATCAACTCAGCTTCATCAACTACTGGTACCGCCATATCTGGGAATACTGGTGGCCCCTCTATCCTGGGATACTCCTTGCTGTGACACTGGCGGACATGGATCTCGGGACAATTATGATGGTTATGTGGCCATTCACCATTGTGGCCGTTTCTCTCGGTTCTCTTTCCATAAAAAGGGGTGACCTTAAACACGCGGCGGGTAAAAGAGATAAGAGCCGTTCCGTGGGACCATTTTTAAAAGGACTTATCCCCATCCTCATGGTGATATTTATTGGTCTCGGCGCCGGCATATTTCTCTCGCGCGTCTTTCCCGGGCTTTATATTGCGAAGGAAGTGGGACTGATTATAGCGCTTATTCTGTCTATCGCCTATGTCTGGTCCCGAAACGGAATGGATGGTGACAAAATCCGGAGGGTTGTCATAGACCCCCACCTTTTGAAGATGTTCTACATGATTATCGCCATACTGATCTTCAAGGAAATGCTTGAGGACAGTCATGCCGTCGCCGCCATAAGCAGAGAGTTTATAGGATTTTCTGTTCCCCTCACCCTGATTGTTATTGCGCTCCCCTTTATAGTAGGAGGAATCACGGGGATAACAATAGCCTTCGTGGGGAGTACCTTTCCCATTATCGTCCCGCTCGTTCATTCCATGGGTGAAGGTTCCTTTATGCTGGCCTATGTCATGTTAGCGCTTGTCAGCGGTCTCGCGGGGGTTCTTCTCTCACCCCTCCACCTCTGTCTCCTGCTCTCAAACCAGTATTTCGAAGCTCCCTTCGGACGCGTATACAGGTACCTTCTCCCGCCCTGCGTATTCCTCTTTGTAACAGGCTGCGTGTATTTTTTCTTTGTACGATGGATGATCGGCAGATTTTTCTGATATTATGACGGCTCAATCGACCTCGCCTACGGTCCCGCCGACGCGGAAGGGGGAAAAGGGGAAGATAAAAGAAAATATACTCCGGGAACTGCCCGTTAACAAGATAGCCCGATACTTCACAGAGGGATTCGGAAGACCCACCAAAGAACTCGACAGGGAACTGATTGATAGACCTCAGTCCCCTGTCTCCTTAATCTGAAAATCCGGCATCTTGTTCAATTTAATCAGGAAAATGTAGTCAGTCTATTGTGGAAATCAAACCACGGCCTCCGCGCCAGAGGGGGAGCCCGGTATCAGCATCACGAAGTTGAATTTCGGCTTCTCCGATCCATACGGTCATGGCAATGTATCGCTCCACACCGTTATAATCCACGACATACCCGATCACCCGGACTGTGTCCCCTACAACAGGCCGGTCAACACCTTCTGAGTCCCAGTACCAGAAAGGCCCTATTCCGTAGATGGTGACATTCCCCTCGGTCTCAGCGATTACCAACCCCTGACCGCTGACCAGGCTTACCACATCGCCGGTTATATCAAACGGCACACCGGAGAGAATATCATGAATCGGCCCTGTTCCATTGCATGTGCCATTACTTACGCCACTTCCTGAGCCACTTCCGTGTCCGGCAAATGCCAAACCAGTGCTCAGGAACAATACCATTAAGATGACCACACTGCTCTTTAAAACCTTTTTCATTCTTTAATCCTCCTTTTAATTAGAATTTAGCAATAAAACGTATGGGGGAAGGAAAGGTTACGCTCCATGTAAACTTTTAGTTGATTTTGATTTTTTCCAGACTCAAATAATAAGGCAGGGCCTGTACTGAACCCTGCCACCCTGAGAAAATAATACTCACTTATAAAATCTTTTAATCACGCCCCCCTCCATGACCTCCGCCGCCGGAGCCTCCACCATTTTCTCCGCCGCTTCCCGGACCGCTACCACCTGAATTACTACCACCGGACCCAGCTCCACCTGAAGCACCGGCTCCTCCCGCGGCTGAAGAACCCAACCCTTCTGCGCGTTCACCCTGTCCGATCCGTCTTGCGTAGCTCTTTGCAATACTATCCGGCAATGCATGTCTCGCATTATTTACAAAGGACTGTCTCAGGATCTTAATGTCCCCGGCGGTATAATTTTGACTCAGGGCATGAGATACCACATCGGTAATCGCTTCTGAAGATGCACCCAGACGAGCCATATCCCTCAGTGCTACGCAAACATCCGTGGCCAGGTCATCCACCCTTTTTCTCTCCATCTTTCTTGTCCTGTCCTGCAGGCAGCCCATGATTAGTTCCAAATCTCCCATAGCAACGCCTGCTGTCATGGAATCCGCCATGAGAGCACCCAATGAACTTATCTTATCTGATTCTTCCGTTAATTGTCCCGCCTGTTTACAGGCAAAGGCATAACGGGAACGAACTGTCTCCATGGCCTGTAAAACGGACCTGCTATGAACCTTTTTTGCCATACCCTCATAGGCCTTATCCATAATCGGTTTCACGGGAAGTCCCGACTGTAAGGCCTGCATCAACATCTGCTGCGCCTTCAGTGTCTGCTGCTGCGAAAACTGATTTCTGAGCATAAGCTGTGTCATCTTTATAGCATCATCGCTGTTTATCCCGGCTTGTATCATCTGCCGCGTGGTGTTTCTTATCTGCTCGTTTACCTTTCCGGCGAGAGTTTCTTCTACCTCATCGGCAAATGCCACGGTTGCACAGAACAAAACGGTAAGTGCTATCGCTAATATTTTTTTCATCTCATCATCCTCTTTTGAAAGTGTGCTTCTCTAACGTATTAATTTGCCAAAGGTTACATATCAGGGGAATAAATACAGTTTTCCGAACCTAAATCATCCCTTTCCTTCAATCTGCAGGGAGGCAGAAATGCCTCTCCGTCCACAACATAGAAATATTTGAACTCCCTTTCCGCAGAAACGGTGACTTCCCATACCCCATCTTCGTTTCTCGTAACTTCTTGGAATTCATATCCATCCAGAGAAGAGGCAAAGTAAACCCTTCCGGCATAGGGTGCCCTAAGATAAACATGAACTGTACCCGCCTTTATCGTGTAAAAATGGCTTGCACATCCGAAGAGAAGCAAAAGCGCGAGAAACAACACCGGAATGTATCTTCCCATTATATTTCCACCACAAGGACGGAATTTTCTCCGCCAAAATCGTCTTTTTCTCTGACTCTAACAGTCGGGTCTGTGAATTTATAATCACCCTCAAGGATATAGGAAAACCTGTGTTCTCCCGGTGGAAGATCGAGTGTCATCTCCCAGTACCCGCTGTTTCCGACCTCCTCCATTGGCATTTTCTTCCATTCGTTAAAGCTTCCCGCAAGCTCAACTCGTGTCACATCCGGCCTGTAAATGATAAATCTGTGGGAAACTGTGGTGACTGTATCCTGCGGATAAAACAAGAGAAGAAAAACCACAACCAGCGCCACCGCGACGGCTGAACCTACAATACCCGCCGGCCGCAAAAGGTCCCTCAATCGGGGAAAGTGGATTTTTCTTGCCACCCGAATATCAACTTCAGGGAAAGAAGCTACGGCATCGGAACGGATAAGTTTTTCCTGGTGCAAAAGATCGATTGTTTCATCCTTGAAGAATTCGTTTTCATGCACCCTCCCGACAAATTCCAGCTTATCGTCAAGGTCAAGCTCGTTATCAATAAACATGCTAATCAAAAAATCATTCATACGCCTTCTCCCTGGAGGATGGTTTTCAACCTGACTCTCGCCCTGTGCACCTTAACCTTCACGTTTCCCTCGCTCGTACCTGTAAGCTCCGCAATCTCATGGTAAGATAAATCTCCATTTAAGACAAGCGAGAGCAGGTCTCTCTCATCTTCATTTAGTTTCTGCATGGCCTTAATCACCCGGCGATATTCCTCACGAACAATTAAAGTATGTTCCTGGTTGTTCGAGTGATCTTTCTGGCTTTCGTCAAGCAGTGTATCTTTTTTCCTCTTTCTTAAAATGTCCAGAAACGCATTCTTTGCTATTCTATACAGGAGTGAGACGTTCTTTTCTTCATTATATCGTTGGCAATAACGGATAAAACTCTCCTGCGTGATATCACAAGACAGATGATAATCCCCCGTCAATCGCATCAGATAAGAGAACAGCTTGTTTTTATGAGCCCCGTAAAACGCACCACATTCATCCATATCATTCTTATAACGCATGATATCCCTGAAGGTTACAAGTTCATTTAATTATCGTGTTACACTACTGTCCCAACGTTTCTCATATTGAATGTTTTTTCTCTGTAAACTGTTGATATTTCGACCTCGGTTCTTGAAAAGTATTTGAAATCGATAAATCATCAAATCGCTTGGAACAGGCAACTGTTAAGGCTTTCCAAGATTGTGATTATTAATCGTTGGGACAGTAGTGATTGTGTTATTATATGCAGTCAAGACGATGAACCGGGAAGATAATCCGGACAGTCAGCGATATTATTTAGGCGGTCTGCCTTCCGCTGGCCGCGCGCATCTTTCCGAGGTCACCGGGCGAGTTGATATTGAAAAACATCCGGCCATCCGGATCGAAAGTCGCGATCACATCGGCCGGTATTTCCAGCACCCTCGCTTTCCTGTAGAAGCCGGTTATCTTCAGCCTGTCTTCATCAATGAGTTTTTTCACAGAAGGCATGCATTTTCTGGAATATATCGCGTGAAGGGGCTGGAGCCCGTCGGGAGGGGCCGGAACCACAATATCGTGGCCCTTTGTCCTTCCTGTCATATACCTTATAAAATCACCGTTCAGAAAGGGCATGTCACAGGGGCATACGAAAGCATAGTCACAAGATGAGTGAAAAAAGCCTGTATAGATGCCACCCAGAGCGGCCTTTCCCTTTACAATATCTGTTACGATCCGGATATCCAGGTCCAGATACTCAAGGGGTGAATTGGTAACCAGGACTATCTCCTGAAAAATCTCCCTGAAGATTCTTATCGTCCTGTCAATGATCCTCTCCCCGTCTATTTCTATAAACGCCTTGTTTTCACCCATTCTGGTGTTCTTACCACCCGATAGTATGATGCCCGTCATCCGGTTCACAGCTTTCCTGTTTTACTTGCAGAGTCTGAGGATATCCACAATGACCTCTTCGGTATAATCCCGAAGCCCCCAGGCCTGTGCAAGAACATGCGCGTTTTCCGCGATCTTTCCTATGTCTTCGCAGGGAATATCTGCCTCTCCCAGCGACACGGGACTTCCGATGGACGAAAACCACTCTTTAATACGATTTATTCCTTCCATTCCCGCCTTTAGGTTGTCATTTTCCTCAATGCCGAAAATCTCCCGGCCTAACTGCGCAAATTTTACCGGATCTTTTTCGACAGCGTAAAACATCCATCCCGGAAGAACGATTGAAAGCCCGGCGCCATGCGCTATATCGTAAATCGCACTCAGCGAATGTTCTATCATATGGGCGGGAAGACTTGTCATTCCCATTCCCGCGGCAGTAAGGCCATTGAAGGCAAGCGTGGCGGCCCACATCATGTTTGCCCTCGCGTCATAATCTGCAGGATCTCTCAGTATAACTTCCGTGCTTTCCATAATGGTCTTTATTATGCCTTCCACAAGCCTGTCCTGTAGAGGGCTGTGCGGTTCTCTGTTGTTGAAATAACCCTCCAGCATGTGGGTTATCGCGTCCACGGAGCTGTACGCGCTGTACGCGGGACTGAGCGTAAAGAGCGCCGTGGGATCAAGGATGGACGTCTTCGGCTGGACAAAAGGGGATCTGAGACTGAATTTTCTGGCCCCTTCCTCTTTTGTAATGACTGCCGCCTGATTCATCTCCGACGCGCTGGCGGAAATTGTTACAACGGTAAGAATGGGGAGGGCGTCCTGTACTGTCTTTGTGCGCATAAAATAATCCCATACATCATCATCCGTTTTTGCCCCCACCGCTATTGTCTTTGCCGTATCAATGACACTTCCGCCCCCGACCGCGAGAACTACATCAACTCCCTCTCTTCTGGCAAGGTCTATACCTTTCAAGACATGGGACAGTACCGGGTTTGACTTGACGCCCGGAAACTCGACAATTTCGATGTCCGCTTCCTGAAGTGACGCAATAACCTGGTCGTAAACGCCACTCTTCTTTACGCTGCCCTGGCCATATACCATCAAAATCTTTTTGCCGAATTTTGCTGTTTCGCAGCCGATTTTCTTTATCTGGCCCCTGCCGAAAACTATTTTAGTCGGATTTTCGAATACAAAATTTCGCATACACTAACTCCTGTGGAAAATGTTTTATCGTCATTGAAAAAGCATATACATGAGCCTTTATGGATTAAATGGGGCAGACTTGATTTAAATTATTTAAACAAGATTAACGGGCTTCGCAGGGTTTTACAAGATAAACAATCAAGATGTTTTTATCATGTCTATCCTGTTATCCCGTCAGAGCCCCACGCTACTGTAAACTGTAAACCGACAATCGTGAACTGTTAGCTTATCTCTTCCCGATCCTGGCTTTAATCTCCTCAATCAGCGGCGGCAGGATTTTCATAAAATCCTGGGCGACAATGATGTCAGAGGCTTCGAAGATATCCGCGTCGGGATTGCTGTTGATGTTTATTGTATGCTTTGACTGATCCATGCCCACAACATGGTGCATCGCTCCGGAGATCCCTACTCCGATATACAGGGTTGGACGAACGGTCTTTCCGCTTTGTCCTATCATCTGTCCTTCCAGAGCCCAACCTTCGTCAACCGGCGGACGCGTGGCGCCCACTGCTCCGCCCAGCAGGTGTGCCAGTTCTTCCAAAAGTGCCCAGTTTTCCCTGCCTCCAACACCCCATCCGCCGGCAACAACAACAGCAGCCTTTTCCAGGGGTTGCCCCCCTGCCACTACCCGCTCAACCCCGAGAATCTCAGGCCCCATATTTGAATCGGGCAGGTCAACGTATATTTCTTCTATCTGTCCCTTGCGATTTTCCTCCGGCAAAGACTTAAAAGCTCCCGGCATTACTGTGGACATTTGAGGCCGATGATCCGGACAGGCAATGGTTGCGACGATTCCTCCACCCCATCCGGGCACCATCTGCAGCAGATTCCCTTTATCATCTAAATTGAGATCGATACAATGTGCTGAGAGACCCGTCCTGACTCTTGCCGCCACACGGGGCGCGAGTTCAACCCCCATGGCAGTTGCTCCCATCAGCACGATATCCGGCCTATGTTCTTTAATCAGATTCTCGAATACATGCGTGTAAGGCAAAAGCCGGTAGTTTTCCAGCTCAGGATCATCAGCAACAAACACAGTGTCCGACCCGTGATTGACAAGCGTCTGCGCGAGGTTATGAACATGACAACCCATAAGCACCGCTACAACCTTGCTCCCGGCCTTATCCGCCAGTTCTCTGGCTTTCCCCAGAAGTTCGAGGCTCACATCGTGCAGATCACCATTCCGCTGCTCCGCTAAAACCCATACATCACGGTTTTTTTTCTCAACCATTGATAAAACTCCTAACCCCGATAAACGGGATAATTCCCACTAAAGGGGATAAGTGCGATAACGAAATTATCTTCTGCCAAAAAACGCAGAAAACAATTTCTAACTTACTAACC
>CAZSYH010000014.1:0-40033 GCA_964610735.1 uncultured Syntrophaceae bacterium
AATGGTAATCCTCATAAAACCTCTTTGATCGAAATCATTTGTAAGTAGGTGCAGTGAGCGATTCTGCTGGTTCGGTTGATCTTGAAAAATCAATATCGGATTTCTTGTTTAGTCCTTCCTGAAATCAAGCATTCAGTTATTTTGATGGCCTTTCATCATTACCATTTGGAAATCAATGACGATCACTTCTTTGGCACCCCGAATACACCTGGGATGAATACATCTAGTCATAACGCATCGTGAAAAGAGGCGTGCAGGAGAGGTCTGCCTGAATGGCGCTCGAAAATGCCCTCTTGCCGGGTGACTCGACCAAAAGGTGATATGATTTTTTAAAAAAGGCGGCCGCTGATCCACCTTTCTTACCCACCCGCATCGCCGACCCCTGCTTTTCGATGTAAAATAGTCGCAAAACACCCCTTGACAAGCCAAAACAGCTCCCCTATACTTTCAACCATCGAAAACAATGTCTTATCAATCAATTGGCAAGAAACCAGGAACACTTCTGCGTGCCCGTGATTTTCCTCAGGGTAACCGGTGCGAAACCTGTTTCCGAAATTGTTGCGCCGTCGGTTCTCTCCTGGGGAGTTAAGATGTTACAAACTTTTTCGTAATGACTTAATCCGAATGGAATTATATCTGATTATATCGTTAATCGCTTTTATGGCAGGATTTATTCAAGGGCTTTCAGGCTTTGGTTCTGTTCTGCTTTCTCTGCCATTGCTGGCGATTTTCATCAATATAAAAACGGTCATTCCCCTCGTTGCTCTCTATGGAATGGTCCTGACGATCATTCTTATCATTCAGTTATGGCCGTTCATAGAGTTGAGGAAGGTACTCCCGCTGCTCGTCGGTGCCGTTGCGGGAGTACCGCTCGGTGTCTTTTTTCTCAAGAAAATGGATACGGAGATCATCCAGTTCATCGTCGGCCTCATCCTTATTCTTTTTTCCCTGTACAGTCTTTTCCTGAAACCACCTGACCGAACGATCAGCGAGCGGTGGGGTCCTTTATTCGGGTTCATCGGCGGATGCCTGGGAGGGGCAATCACCGCAACGGGACCTCCCGTTATTGTCTATACATCCCTTCAGCCCTGGACCAAAAATACCATTAAAGCGACATTGCAGGGATTCTTTTTCTTCTCCGGCATACTTGTCGTAGCGTCCCATGCAATCAGCGGCGTAACCACATGGACAGTCATCAGATTTTTCCTCGTGTCGTTACCGCTCCTCATTGTCGGAACGTACATCGGTTCGTTTTTCTATGGGAAAGTCGAAGAAGAAGGATATAAACGGATCATTTATTCCTTCCTTGTGCTGCTGGGCGTTTTCATGATCGTCAAGGCAACCGGTATATATCCGCGACCCACCTGATGAGGATCAACACCAAACCGAAATGCCATCTTTCCCTTTGCCCTGCTTCTTGAAAATCTGATGTAGAGCGATCCATGCAAAACAACTCGAAATACAGGTAATTAAGACGTGCGCTGACGACGGGAATGAAGAAGGGCTGGCAAGGCTATATCTGGATGATGAAGATAATCATCCCGATTTCTCTTGCCACATCCATTCTCGCCTGGACCGGCCTGATAGAAAAAGCTCATGGCATCATCCAGCCGGCTATAAACCTCCTCCATCTCCCCGCCTATGGAATCAGAATTTTGAAACACAAGCAAAAGTAAACTGATTTTCGCAAAAGAAAAGACAATAACAGGTATAGCCGTTCCTGAATTGTTCGGTGAAACTAAATAGGTTTTACTTTTGCTTACTTGTTTGGTAAGATTCACCTCATGAATCCATTCAAATCTATATTCGGGAATCACAAGCCTCAGAACATTCCAACCCTCGGTAGAAATGATTTGTGCTGGTGTGGAAGCGGGAAAAAGTACAAACGTTGTCATATGGAAAGCGATGAAAGGCAACGATCCCAGCTTAGAGCCAAAACGTGCACCGTTTCATCTTGAAGCAGGTAACGGGATGAGTTGCATCCCATAAACCTTTTCCCCACTTGTTTTTAAACGACAAAGCCCTACCATGGCGGCATCTTGTCAAGGAATATTACCTGCGCCCTTCAAGCGGTAATAATCGATTTTCTCCTGAACCGATGTTGAGGACTCGTAGATGAAGGGTGCAAGATTTGTTACAGGATAGGCAAAGCAACATTTATTGTGGCTTTTCTCGTGGAGTTCTTCCTGTAATAAATAACACTTGCATGAATCTGTTTGTTGTAGATTACGATTGGCAATAAACAACAAGAGTCAGTAGCAACGTTGACCCCATTATTTACTTGTTAATAATTTAGTATTGTGTTCCCCAAATTTCAGAATTCCCCCTGAATTCCCGAATTTCCTCGTCCCCAATGTATCCGGGAATCGAGAACGGCATTACTGGCTTTCTTTCCTCTTTTTCAGGTCCAGAGCAGCCTTCAGCCCCTTTTGCCGTATGACCTTCAATTTCAGCCGTGTATCCGTAATCTTGAAGAATCGTTTCCCATATTTTCTCAGGAGTTTTTTGTCGATCTCGAATCCGAGTCCCGGTTTTGTGAATGGCTGGAGCATGGCGTTCTTGTCGGGGATGATGGGTTCAATGATCCCCTCTCTGAATTCCGGCACCCATGAAGGTTCTTCCAGTGGATATTCCAGCGAGAGAGCGTTTTCTTTGTCGGCGAGCACCATGTTCCATCCGACATAAAAGCCGATACCGTTCGTCCATGTGTGAGGAGAAAACAACCGCTTGTGTGCGTGGCATGCCTCAATGACCTTCATGACCTGAGCTATGCCGCCTGCAAATGTGGCGTCTGGCTGGTATATGTCGAAACAGTCCTTCTCGAACATGATCTTTATTTCATCCCAGCCATAATTGAGCTCGGCTCCGGAAATTTTTACATCGGATACCGCTTTCAGCGCCGCGTTACCGTCGTAATCTCTTGAATCCAGAGGCTCTTCCAACCAGCCGATATTATTTGCGTGACATGCCTTTGCGAATTCTGTGGCGCGTTCCAAGTTCCAGGCAGGGATCTTATCCACTATGGTGACAAGCCACCCCTGGTTTGCATCGACCCCCAGACCGAAGTCATCGCCCATGCCCTTCCGGACGACCTCGACGTGCCGTATGTCGTCCTTCAGCTCGATGTTTTTGACACGCAGTTTGGCCTGTTTGAATCCTCTTTCTTTGATTGCCATGAGTTCATCGACCCGTTGCTCCGGTTCGTGCATCTCACCGGTGGAGCAGTAAACGGGGATCGGTCTGGCATTTCCGCCCAAGATTTCGTATACCGGCTTTCCCATACTCTTTCCGATGATGTCCCAGCAGGCAGGTTCTATCCAGAAGTTTCTCCATCCCAGGATCCCCGCCTGTTTCAGAAGATTCTGCACCCCTTCAATGTCGGTGGGGTCGGCCCCCATGAGGTAACCCCCTATGAGATCGCCCAATCCCTCCCTCTCGACACCGAGAGCGGTCCCCGCTGAATATCCCTCTATCCCTTCGTCTGTCGTGATCTTTATCAGGGTAAAACCGTTGTGAGTTTGAGGATAGCCGGGAATCCATGTCGGCCAAAAGGTGTGCTTCAGAGGGACGGCAACATGGTACAGTTCTATTGCTGATATCTTCATGACGCCTCCTTTTAGTTTCTGCCAGGGCAGGCATTAATTATTAAGCAGAATGTGCTTTTTATTGCCCTATACTATTTTCCAACTGTCGTTCTCAAACAAGAATATTGATGATTTTTCTAAAATGTCTTTCTTCCTGTACTAAATAGATTTTAGATTATCAGAATGATGCCAGTTTTCTCTTTATAATCATTGATTTTAACTGAAGTCAAAAAAATAAATACCTCAAAAAATATAGAGGATTTCTTTCTTATAATCTTTAGCGAAAGACCCCCAAGAGGAATAGGTAAGGCCTGCTCGTATTTCCCCCGAAAGACTTTGGCCCAATTAACCATTCTTGTTTATTCATTTCAGCACCTGTTACTCATTGAAGCCCTCACTTTTGCAACCATGCACTTACGTGACAGTCCTCAAGTATCAGCTATTCCGGGAGCGTCCCATTTCTGAGACGGTTTTCATATGATCCTTCTTCCTTACATCGATTGATGATTATTGTTTCTTCAATTGGTCCCCCCATTGTCCAGTAAAGTAATCCATCTTCGACAAAGTATGTGAGAACGTGTTGGTAAAAGCGTCCCTCGAAACCGTGTTGACGGATGTGACGAACCAAAGCTTCGAAAAGAGCACTGTCGACCCGCTCTCGAACGATATATTCGTGGGGCCATTCCGGCATGGTCTTGGCGTATGTCCATTTCTCTCCTTTGACGAAACGCCTGAGTTCTTCGGGGAAAGGATAAGCAGCTCTATTCATACTGTCACTCTTGATTTTTACACCTTATATTTGTCAAGGATTTCCTGTATCATCTTCATCATCAAACCCCATGCTACTAAAAAACGTATCGATCTGATTGACAAGTAAATTTGTTGTGGTCTCATCCAATTCTCGCCATCCCTCTTTGCCAAGCATTTCTAGGGCCTTTCCCTCGCTAACGGGATAGAACTCAGCAAATGCCTTTGGACTTACATATCCTTTCACCCCGTTCATCATGCGTTTAGCCCATACAGTGTATAACATTCTATTTCTATTGTTTGGTGGCGTGTACATGATGCTGTGTTTATAGATCCTTGGATAGAGTTTATTCTTCACCGCTACTTCATATAATGCCCGAAACTCTTTTCCGACACCTTCCTGGTCTGCTTGTTGATACAGTTGGTCGATAAATATACTTTCAGTATATATTATATCTGGTATACTCGGTTCGGTTATTTCACGCGCCAATATTTGCTGGCCATCTTTTAATTCAAAAACATCAAATGAAACAAGTGATATGGGCATCTGGAATTTATCCGATAGGTACAAAACCATCCGTTCCAGGCCTGGAGCTTTTCCCGTTCCTACCACAAAAAGAAAAAGTTCTTTCGATTCTGAATCAAACAATTCTTGAGTTTTTCGTTCTTCTAATAAATTTTGTAGAGAGTTTCCATGGTTTACTAAATAATCATCAACGATCTTAAACAATTCTTCTTTAGACATTGTTGCGATACTTGAAGCATAGTCAATTATTTGCGCTATGGTCTCGCGTCGGAGCATACCACGTTTGACTTCGATCACTACAAGTCGCCCTATCGTATCCATTGCCAAGAGGTCGATAATACCTCCCTCGACTTTTACCTGTCTGCCAATGATTGTTAACCCGAGCTGTAAAAGATCAGGATCTGTTTCAATCCAGCCTTCAAGATGCCGCTCCAAGTCAATCGAGCTCTCCTGAATTTTGCTGGGTGAGACGCCATCGATAATTTGCCAAAGTCCTATTTTCTGCATAAATGCTCCAATCATTTATTCTATTTTAGAAAAGCTCTATCATCTCTTTGATTAACCTGCTGGTATATGTACCACATCTTAATTTTGTGTGCTTCGACTTTTTGAATATTACCCATAGAATGGAATTTCTATTGATAGCATCCTGAAATGTTTGCTTGATAAATTTCATCAATTATGCAAGATTACGAATGGTTATCGCTGATTCTGTTCCGATTGATTAAGGCAGACGCAATTGTTTACTGATTACCGGATGAAAAAATAAATCCGTCCCCTTTACTTCCTGGAGATGAGCCGCCGGAGGCCTGTCCTTACTGTTTTGCCCCGGACAAGGGATTCTCAAAAGTATGGCCCCGGGATTAGAGGAACAACGGCACGATCCGGAAGATAATGATGTCGGAGATTATCCTGTTTTCTCATGGAAACGTTATACGGAACAGGTAAGCAAAATTTTTTGAAGCTTAAAGAAGGGTGGAATGATGAATCTTCAGCCATTATTTAAACCGAAAACAATGGCCGTTATCGGGGTATCGACGACCAATGAACGGCATCCGGCAAATGTCATTTACAGTAAGAATCATCACCGCTATCCCGTAGAGACATTTGCCGTGAATCCCCGTGGCGGAGCGCTCAAGGGGGATCCGATATTTCCCGCAATTTCCGATATTCCGGAACAGATCGAACTGGCGGTGATTGCGGCCCGTGCCGACTACGTGCCTGATATATTGAAAAACTGCATCGAGTCGGGCGTAAAAGCCGCTATCGTTGTATCGGGCGGGTTTTCCGAAGTGGGCCGATGGGACCTTCGGGATCGAATGGTGGCAATGGCCCGGGAGGCTGCGTTCCCTTTTGTCGGACCGAACTGCCTGGGAATTTATGTGCCCGGATATGTTGACAGTTTCTTTCTTCCGGCTGAACGAATGGTAAAGCCCGATGAGGGCAATGTCGCCTTTATCAGCCAGAGCGGCGGTATCCTTGTGGATCAGATGATAAAATTTGCCGATGAGGGGGTCGGCCTTTCGAAGGCGGTCAGCATCGGCAATAAGGCCTTTGTAAAGGAGCTTGATTTGCTCAATTTTCTTGCCCGTGACCGGGAAACAAAAGTCATCGCCTTCTATGTGGAAGGGTTTGGAAAAGATGAGGGCCGCGAATTTGTGCTGGCCGCGGAGAAGTGTCCGAAACCGGTGATCGTGTTGAAGTCCGGCAAAAGCTCGGGAGGCCAGCGTGCCGTTTCCAGCCATACGGCATCAATGGCCGGTGATTATCAGAGCTTTTCCGCCGCTCTCGCTCAACACGATGGCGTCATCGAGGCTCTGAATGAACTGGAACTTGTATCTTTTTGC
This sequence comes from uncultured Syntrophaceae bacterium, assembly GCA_964610735.1. Taxonomy (GTDB): domain Bacteria; phylum Desulfobacterota; class Syntrophia; order Syntrophales; family UBA2210; genus UBA2210. The sequence goes on from CAZSYH010000014.1 coordinate 6,705, forward strand.
GAATCGATGAGTTCATATCAGACCTCCATTAACGGTAATATCGGGATAGTGACGGGAAGCGGAGGGCATGGCGCCCTTGCCGTTGATGCCTGCTCGGCCCAGGGCTTGTCTGTGCCGGAGCTGGGAGAAGTAACAAAAAAAGAAATCGAAGCGCACCTGTCAGCCAGTGTAAAGGCGATTGCATCTATTCGTAATCCCGCGGATTTGACGGGCAGTGCAATTGACGATGATTTTGTATGGACCGTTCGGGCCCTCTGCACAATGCCTGAGATTGAGTGCGTCATTGCCCTCCTTCTTCCCTATCTTCCCGGAATTACCATGGATCTGGGATCGAGGCTGAGCAACGTTAGCAGGCAGGCTGGTAAACCGCTTATCGCGTACGTGCCTCATGTGGACAAATATCGCATGCTTATTGAAGGATTTGAACTGAATGGGATTCCCGTCTCCCCGTCTATCGAGGGAGCGGTTCTCATGGCGACCGCGTTGAGGAGGAGCAAGCCATGGTAAAAAAAGAGATTCTCACTATTTTAAAGACTTCTGAAAAATGGGGGTGGGTTCTCGAACCCGATGCGAAACGAATTTTTTCGCTGGAGGGGCTTGATGTCCCTAAATTCAGCGTTGCAAAAGTGCCCGGTGATGTGTCCCGGATCGGAAACGAGATCGGCTATCCCGTGGTTGCCAAAATCGTCTCTCCCGAAGTGCTTCATAAATCAGATTCCCACGGGGTTGAAGTGGGTGTTACGGGTGATAAAGATTTGAAGAAGGTCTTCGACCGGTTTAGAAAAATGGAGGGATTCGCGGGTATGCTTGTAGAAGAAATGATCCCGGGTACGGAACTGATCATTGGCGCAAAGCATGATTATCAGTTTGGCCCCATGATTCTGCTGGGATTTGGCGGGACAGGCGTTGAGATATACAAAGACGTGAGTCTGCGCATGGCTCCGCTCGATGAGAATGATGTGAATTCCATGATTCAGGGGCTGAAGGCAAAGAAACTCCTCGAGGGCTACCGGGGAACCAAACCGATTAATATGAAGGCGCTGAAAGAATCACTTATTACATTTTCCGGTCTGGTCATGAAACTGAAAGATTATGTCGAATCCATCGATCTGAATCCGGTCATGTGTACGCCCGAACGGTGTGTTATTGCCGACGCGCGAATCATCCTGAAGACGGAGAAGTAAAATTATCCAAAGCGGCACTCATGGCGGCAAACAAGATTTGCCTGAAATACCTGACAAAGCAATGCCTGTGAGGACATTGTTTGTCGAAAAGGTACCGTGAAAAAAGATGATAGATCACATTTCGTTAATAAACAAAAAATCCTAGATTTGTGAAATAGTGCCGGCCCCAGATTTCTCGCTGCCTTTCTTCCTGAAGTCATTAAAACGTCAACCTTGAAGAAAATGCTTGATTTCAAACGGCAAACAGCATTTGATGGACAATATTGTGTTTGACATTTCGATGGGTATCCTGTAGCACTTGAAGTTGAGCCAAGCCTCATACACGACTCACCTTTCTTTACAGGCGACACTTTTTGTCATTGCAGGGGGCGTCAGATGAAAGATCCAGCCGGGACAGATAAAGAACTGGTCGAAGAGATATCCCTCTTAAAACAGAGAATCCAGGAATTGGAACACTCGGAATCAGAGCTTAAGCGGGTGCAGGAGGTGCTGCGGAAGAGCGAAGAAAAATACAGTCAACTTTCCGAGAACGCTAATGACGCTATTCTGTCCATGGACTTGGATGGCATTATCCAGTACGTAAACCGCACTGCGTCTGATCTGGCCAGGCCGCTTGACCTGATTGGTCTGTCAATGCGGGATATTACTTCTGCGAATTTTTTACAGAACATCCCGGAACTTCTCCGGAAGCGCCGCGAGGGGGACGACTCGACCTTTGCTTTCGAATGGGATATTACGACACCTGATAGTGGCAGGCATTTCATTATGGATGTTCGTTCTTCCCTGTTGACGGAGAACGGGGAACCATCCGGAGTGCTTATCATCGCCCGTGACGTCACCGACCGCAAGCAGGCGGAAGGGGAATTGTTAAAAACCAGTGAACGCCTGGAACTTGCAATGGATGCGGGAGAGCACGGGTTCTGGGATTGGAATCTTGATACGAATGATGTCTATTTCAGCCCGAGTTATTACACAATGCTTGGTTATGAACCCGGTGAACTGCCAATGAAACTGGAAACTTGGATTAATCTTATGCATCCGGATGACAGGAAAACCATTGTGCCTAAAGTTGAAAGTTGCGTAAAGAATGCCAAAACTTATGAAGTTGAATTCAGGCTGAAAACAAAGGATGGAGATTGGAAATGGATATTAGGTAAAGGAAAATCTTTTAAAAAAGATATAGATGGAATTCCACATAGAGCTCTTGGTGTTCATATAGACATCACCGACCGCAAGAAATCGGAAGAAGATCTGAAGGAAACCCTCGAAAATCTCAGGAAATCGTTCGGCGTTACCATTCAAGTCATGGTATCGGCCGTTGAGGTCAGAGATCCCTATACCGCCGGCCACCAGCTCCGGTCAGCAGACCTTGCCCGTGCTATTGCCACCGAGATGGTATTGTCACAGGACAGGATCGAGGGTATTCGCATGGCAGGTTCCATCCATGACATCGGGAAACTATCCATACCCACGGAGATATTGTCCAAACCCGGCAAGCTGTCAGACATGGAGTTCGCACTGATTAAAGAGCACTCCTGGAAGGGGTATGAGATGCTGAAGGATGTGGACTCTCCGTGGCCCTTGGCAGAAATTGTCTATCAGCACCATGAGCGGATGGATGGCTCGGGCTATCCGAGAAAGCTGAAGGGGGACGAAATTTGCATGGAGGCCCGCATTCTCGCTGTAGCCGATGTGGTGGAAGCTATGGCGTCCCATCGTCCTTACCGTCCTGGTTTAGGCATTGATGCGGCTCTGAATGAAATCGAGAAGAACAGAGGAATCTTTTATGACAATGCTGTCGCAGATGCCTGCCTGAGATTATTTCGGGAAAAAGGGTTTCAGCTTCAAGAGGCATGATTTCAAACGTTAATCCTCACCACAAGGCTTATCTGAAAATCATTTGTTAGTAGGTACCGTTCTTGTCAAGCGAAAGCTGGTTTATAATTTGGATCGTACTTTTTGCCGGATTTCAGGATTCCAAAGATAAGATGGACCAGTTTCCGCATTATCGCACAAACAATCACTTTCCCATTCTTGCCTTTTTCTTTAAGACGATTATAAAAAGTGATCATCAAAGGATTGCACTGGATCGATACCAGTGCCGGCATATACAGTGCTTTTCTGAGCCGCGCATGTCCGATTTTACATAATCTGGGCTTGCCTTTAATAGACGACCCTGAGAGCGTTTCCTTTGGTGCGAGTCCGATAAACGCTACCAGTTCACGCACATGATTAAATTTCTCCAGATCATCTAATTCTGCCAGGATGTGAGGAATGGTTGCCGTGCCGGTACCTGGAATAGAAGCAAGGAGGTCCTTCTTTTTTCTCAGGTCCGGATCTCTGTCAATCAGATCGGCAATCTGTTCCCTGACCTTCTCGATTTCCTTGTCAAGATAGTCAATGTGTCCTTTGATCAACGGAGAGACTGATTCATGTTCCGTGCCGATCCGGTTCTTCTCCTGACTTCGCATGTCGATCAGACTGTCAACCCGCCTAACTTGAGCTCTCAGGGACCTGATCTCGGGTGATGGTGGGCTCCAGGGACCTAGTTTCATAGCCAGACAGAATCTGGCAATCAAGGCGGCATCAATCTTATCTGTCTTGGTGCGAATTAACTCACTCTGGCCAAACCCCTTGATGCGGACGGGATTGACAATGCTGACCGTATGACCGGCTTCATAAAGATAGATCGCCAACTCTTCTCCATAGTTGCCAGTCGCTTCCAGACAGGCATGCACCTTTTGAACCCCCTGTTTCTCAAGCCAGATCATCAGTGCCGAAAAACCTTCTACCGAATTCTTGCAGGCCTTATGTTTTGTCTTCCCGTCTACAAGAAGTGCGACATCGAATTTCTGTTTCGCGATATCTATTCCAAGAACCGATACTGACATAATACAACACCCCCTCGTACACTTAATGTAACCTCAAGTAAAATAGCTTCGTTCGAATCAACCTTGCAAGTGCAAACTCATTCTCATCTGAGAAGGTTTATGATACCGTACGAGTTACTGAACAAAGCAGTGAGAAGAGGATCTAATCTACGAGCCATGCTCTCTGGCATCAGGTGAAGTACAGATTCACTCTCCCCATTCTACCCCGGTGAACCAGGATAGTTTATAACATTCGTTAATCCATAAGAACACAAGGTGAAAGTGACAAGTCAACCTTGGGAGTGGGTAAGTTTTGAAGAATTTCTACGCGAGAAAAAACAGGATTTGAGCTTAAAATGTGATAGCTGTCATAGGAGGGTTATTCATTGCCAGCCCCGGTAAAAAATATCTATCAGGAGACGATGATGGAGGAGTCTATCAGTACTTTCAATGGTAATACTGTCGGGGAATCTGTCAAGGTAAAAAGAAAGTTTCAACGATTCGACCGCATAAAAAAGGAACTCCTTTCCGCTCCGATTTATTTGTGCCCTGATCACCAGGGCGCTTTTTTATTGAAAACTGGCCTGTTAAATGATAGCTACTCGTATCTTTCGTGTCCGTAGCATCCCATACCCTTCAAAATATGATATGCATAAAAATGGATTCGAAGAGACATTAGAGGAGATATTCCGTGAAAGGGCTGACGTTCTTTATTGTACGGGTGAAGCCCTCTCCGATGCTCTCCGAAAGGAACCCTTTGAACAGAGCTCATGAGCATATATAGTAAGAAAAGAACTCTGATGATCAATAAACACCTCATGGCAAGGGGTATTACTGATGAAAGGGTCCTGAAAACTATGGAAACAATCCCGAGACATCTTTTTGTAGAGGAAGGCCTTCAGGACCAGGCATATTCCGACAATCCCCTTCCCATAGGTTCCAGACAGACTATCTCTCAACCTTATATTGTGGGACTCATGACCGAGTCGCTCGAACTGAGGGGAACCGAGAAGGTCTTGGAAATAGGAACGGGCTGTGGATATCAAACGGCTATCCTGGCAGAGCTTGCCGAGATGGTATTTTCCATTGAGAGGATAGCATCTCTCGCTTTCAGGGCGCAAAGAATACTGGATTCGTTCCATTACCACAACATATTGATCCGGGTCGGAGACGGAACGTATGGATGGAGTGAAGAAGCTCCGTTCGACGCGATTATAGTAACCGCCGGCGCTCCGGAAATTCCCGAAACCATCAAGAAACAACTGGCCGTCGGGGGAAGGCTTATCATCCCCGTCGGGAGCCGAAGTTCACAGACATTGTTGAGAATCACACGCCTGTCGGAAGAACCGGATGACATGAAAACAGAAGACGTCTGCGGGTGTCGCTTTGTTGACCTGATAGGAGAGCATGGATGGAAGGATTAGCATAGGGCATGCTTAGAAGATTATACGACTGGGTTCTTCGCTGGGCTGAAACACCCTATGGATCGTGGGCGCTGTTTCTCCTCGCGCTCGCGGAATCGAGTTTTTTCCCTGTTCCGCCTGATGTCCTTCTGATCGCGCTGGCGATATCCATTCCTGGCAAAGCATTCCGGTATGCACTGATATGCTCTCTGGGGTCACTTTTGGGAGGTGTTGCCGGATATATGATCGGATACCAGTTTATGGATCTGGTCGGATTTGGTATAGTTGACTTCTATGGTTTCTCTGAGCAATACCATGCTGTGGGCGATTTATATAACAGATACAACGCGTGGGCCGTTGGAATAGCCGGGTTTACACCCATTCCCTATAAGATCTTCACCATATCGGCAGGCGCGTTCAAAATAAATTTTGTAATTTTTCTCATCGCTTCAGCGGTAAGCAGGTCTGCGAGATTTTTTCTTGTAGGGGGGCTGATATATAAATTCGGTCCAGGCATCAGGCTGTTTATAGACCGTTATTTCAACATCCTGGCCTTTGTATTTGTGGCGCTTCTTATCGGAGGTTTTATATTAATTAAGTATCTTCTGTAATTGGAAGTCTATGTTACGCAATAAAAAAACAACTTTTATACTCCTCTTTCTCCTGTTATTCATAACTGCCTGCACAATTACACCCAAGACAGGCGGCATTTACCACGTGGTGGGAAAGGGTGAAACCCTGTGGAAAATATCCCAGATCTATAATTGCGATCCCGGCGAACTTGCCGAGGCGAACAACCTTCCTGATAATAATATCGAAGCAGGAAGCGTAATATTTGTCCCCAATGCCGCAAGCGCCGTTTCCGTCAAACCCGGTACACCACCGACACGCGAAACACATGGCACGATAAAAAAGGAGCCTTCCGGAGCTGTTCAGAAAGAACCCGGTGGAACTATTCACAGGGATAAGCCGTCTGTCTCCAAAGATGTACCGGGTAAGAGTGCACCCAAATCCTATAAGCCCCTTTTTATATGGCCGGTAGAGGGCAAGGTATCTTCAAAGTTCGGCATATACAAAGGGATGCGGAATAACGGAATTAAGATAGACGGAAAGGATGGAATGCCCGTCCTTGCCTCCGAGGACGGAACTGTAATACATTCCGCACCCATCAAATATTATGGAGAAACCATTATCATAAAACACAACGACACCTACTCGACCGTTTATTCTCACTTGAAGAAAAGGATGGTGAGGACGGGACACACCGCCAAAAAAGGTGAGGAGATAGGACTTCTGGGGGAAGAAAAGAAGACCGGAAAATCATATCTGCACTTTGAAATACGATACAAAAACAGGGCAAAAAATCCCCTCTATTATCTGCCCAAAGAGAAATGATTCTGTTGGTTTGTAAGGAGGAACAATGAAACTGGACAATGACATCTATGTTTACGAGTGGACGAATCCGTATGAAAATAACTGTAACAGCTTTTTCATAGGAGGTAGCGTCCAGGCGCTTATAGATCCGGGTTTAAAGCTGTTTCTTCCCGATCTTCTTAAGAGAATGGAAGCGGACGGGGTAGACCTGAGGAATATTAAATATGTAATAAACACCCATTCACACCCTGATCACTTTGAGGCATCCGAGGCCTTTGACAGCGATAAAAATATAAAGATAGGGCTGCACAAAGACGGGATGGATTTTCTGGATGATATAGGTGGCTACATGTATGGACTGTTTGGATTAGACGTCCCGAAAGTCCACATAGACATAGTGCTGGAAGAAGGACCCATCAGGCTCGGAGATGAAGATTTCGAGATACTGCACGTACCCGGCCACTCGCCGGGATCAATCGCCCTGTACTGGCCTTCCAGAAAAGCCCTCTTCCCCGGAGACGTGATATTCAACCAGAACATCGGGAGAACAGATTTTCCCGGAGGCAGCGGGGACCTCCTGAAAGAAAGTATCCAGACACTTTCAGGGCTTGATACCGACTGTCTCCTCCCTGGTCATATGGAGATCATAACCGGAAACGAAAATGTAAAGCGCAACTTTCAGTTTGTAATAGAGCGCGTATTCCCCTTCATATAGGAAACTCATACATCCGAATCCAGGACATAGGCAAAGATAAGGGGCGCCACTATGGTGGCGTCCGATTCTATGATGTAACTCGGTGTTTCCACAGCTATTTTTTCCCATGTAATCTTTTCATTCGGAACAGCCCCGGAATAGGAACCATAGCTGGTAGTGGAATCGCTTATCTGGCAGAAATAACTCCAGAGATTCACACCTTTCATTCCCATGTCCTGCCTTAACATGGGCACCACACAAATGGTAAAATCACCCGCGATGCCTCCCCCTATCTGAAAGAACCCCACGGGATGATCTTGGCAAGTATCCCGGTACCATTGTGACAGAGACATCATATATTCGATCCCGCAGCGTACGGTGTGGACGTTTCGGATATTGCCTCTGAGACAGTGAGAGGCATAGATATTGCCAAGAGTGGAATCTTCCCAGCCGGGGACAAATAAGGGAAGATTCTTTTCACACGCCGCAAGCAGCCAGCTGTCTTTGGGGTCAATCTGATAGGGCTCGAACTTACCTTCGCGCAGGAGGCGATAGAAAAACTCGTGAGGGAAAAAACTCTCCTCTTTTCGGTCCGCCTCCATCCAAATCTCCAGCATCTTATGTTCGATGTGCCTCATCGCCTCTTCCTCGGGTATACAGGTGTCGGTCACTCGATTCAACTGACGCTCCAGGAGTTTCCGTTCGTCGGAGGGTGTCAGATCCCGGTAGTTCGGAATGCGAACGTAACAATCATGCGCCACCAGGTTAAAGACATCTTCCTCCAGGTTGGCTCCCGTGCAGCTGATCGCGTGTACCTTACCTCTGCGTATCATTTCCGCCAGAGAAATGCCTAACTCAGCTGTACTCATGGCGCCGGCAACCGTCATCAACATACGCCCGTCAGAAGAGATGAGACGCTGATAACCCTCCGCCGCATCCACAAGGGCGGCGGCATTAAAATGTTTGAAGTGACGCAGTATAAAAGCCTTGATTGTATTTGTTTCCATAATCTCCCCGATTGATTTTTTCAGATTGCGAGGCCAGCCTAACATAAATCATTTTCAAAAACCACATTTCCCAAAGATTTTCTCCTGACTGGTACTATAGCTAGTCGCCGATGCTCCTCGAAATGACAAAGTTAAAAGTTCTCAGTCCATACTTGATAATTACCCCCTTTTCATATAGATCTTGCGGGACGGCTTGAAATGAAAGGAAAAACCTTATGAGCAAGAAAGATGCCTTTTATCCCGACTGGTATGAAGACATTCCCCACGCCAAATCGTACAGGACCATCCTTAAGTGGGGCGGGATGGACAAGTTCAAACATCCAAGCAGGGGACTGTATAAACTGATAAAGGAATCCTTTGACATGACGGACGAGGATTTCAGGGCGCCGCATGACATGGGTCTGGAAGAAATATCATTTCAGATGCCTTCAACCCTCTCTCCCAAAAACATGGAGGTATTCAAAAAGATCGTCGGAGATGAAAACGTCAAAACGGATGATTTTTCGCGGCTTGAAGTGACATACGGGAAGACCACGTATGACGCATTCAGGCTCAGAGAAAGGATCGTGGAGAATCTCCCCGGCGCGGTGATCCATCCAAGGGACAAGGAAGATATTTCGGAAATAGTGAAATACTGCAACGAGGAAAAGATACCGGTATATGTCTTCGGAGGCGGCTCATCGGTTACAAGAGGATTTGAGTGCATGCGGGGAGGAGTCACTCTCGACATGAGAACTCACATGAAGCGCATACTGAAGTTGAACGAGGAAAACCACACAGTCACGGTGGAGCCGGGGATCTTCGGTCCGGATCTGGAGAACGCTTTGAATAATGCCCCAGAGCGTCTGAACGCAAGCAGGGCATATACATGCGGGCATTTTCCACAATCGTTTGAATATTCTTCGGTCGGGGGATGGGTGGTAACGAGGGGGGCCGGCCAGAACTCCACCTATTACGGCAAGATAGAAGATATGGTTGTGTGCCAGGAATATGTCACACCCGCGGGAATAATCAGGACGGATGAATACCCCGCTTCCGCGACCGGTCCCTCCATCGATCAGATAATGATAGGAAGCGAAGGAACCTATGGTGTCCTTGTTTCTGTAACGCTGAAGGTTCGCCGTTACAATCCCGGCGACACCAGACGTTTCAGCTTTATCTTCAAAAACTGGGATGACGCCATCAACGCGGCAAGGGAGATCATGCAGGGAGAATTCGGCTACCCTTCCGCGTTCAGATTATCAGATCCCGAAGAAACCGATGTCGCCATGAAGCTTTATGGCATGGAGGGCACCATCATTGACAAAATGCTGAAACTGCGGGGATATAAATCAGGAGAGAAATGCCTCCTCCTGGGAACCGCCGATGGCAGCAGGGGGCTTACCCGGCTGGTTAAGCATAATATCCGGAGAATATGCAAGAGATACGGGGCCATGTATACAACGGGTTTGGTCACAAGGAAATGGGAACATAGCAGATTTACCGACCCTTACATGAGGGAAGACCTGCACGATTTCGGTGTTATCATTGATACGCTTGAATGTGCCGTTAACTGGGAACAACTGAGGTATGTCCACAAACATGTCAGAGAATACTGCAAGAGCAGACCCCGAACGATCTGCATGACACACTGCTCCCATTTTTACCCGCAGGGGGCGAATCTATATTTCATATTCATCGGCAAAATGGATAAGGATGAATTCGTGGATTATCACAAGGGGGTTCTCGATGCCATTCAGCGATCGGGAGCCGCCATAAGCCATCATCACGGGATAGGAAAACTGTTCGCCCCGTGGCTGGAAGGCCAGATTGGAAAGAATGGATTAGACGTCTTCAAGGCGCTGAAAAAGCATTTTGACCCCAATAACATAATGAATCCAGGCGGTACACTCGCCCTGGACATGCCTGATTCCGAAAAAAGATTTACGAAGAAGAATTAGGCCGAGGATCATTTGTCCGGGTCCACAAGCCCCTTCACAAACCACCTCTGCATCAAGAGGACCACAAGAATCGGCGGCAGCATCACAAGCAATGAACCGGCAAGGGCGACATTCCAGTAAGGCAGGTCATCCGCCGCAGGAATCAGGTGCTGAAGACCGATAACGGCCGTCATCATCTTTGGGTTTGTCGTAATAAGCAGAGGCCATAGATACTGGTTCCATCCATAGACAAATTCTATAACGACAAGTGCGGCGATATTGGTCTTGGATAACGGAAGGAGGATCTTCCTGAAAAAGGTCATGGCCGAAGCCCCATCCATCTTAGCCGCCTCGCAGAGTTCTTCGGGAATTGTGAGAAAGAACTGCCGGAAAAGAAAGGTGCAGGTCGCTGAAGCAACCAGGGGCAGGATAAGTCCCGTGTAGCTGTCCAGGATGTTCCAATCCAGTGTCATCGTTATCTCGTGGCCCGCTATCCAGGTCGCGACACTGTCCAGATTCAGGACTGTCCACAGCTTCATGATAGGACTCATTACATTAGCGGCCATTTCGTAGGTGGGAAGAATTCTTACTTCAACCGGAAGCATTAGTGTACAGAAAACGGACACGAAGGCCAGAGTCCTGAATCGATAGTCAAAGTACACGATGGAGAACGCGCCCAGCAGGGAAACGGTGATCTTGCCAAGAGTGATGCCCGACGCCATGATGAATGAATTCAAAAGGTTCGTACCCAGGTTCCCTTTTTCCCAGGCAGCCTGTATGTTCACCCAGAACTGATCTCCCGGCATCAGCGGCATGGGAACCCTGGACACGTCTTCAATGGGAAGCGTCGCGGCGATTATGGCGTAAATAATCGGAAAACCGACAATAATAATCCCCATGATCAGGAATATATATGTAAGTGTATCCAGAATCGGTGTTTTTTCTACCATTGATTGTTATCCCGTGTATTGGACCTTTTTTTCCACGTATTTGAACTGCAAAACGGTAACCACAATTATCAGAGACATCAACACGATAGACTGTGCTGCCGACCCCCCCATATTCAGGCCGATGAATCCGTCCTGATAGACTTTGTACACCAGTATATTCGTAGCGCCGCCGGGGCCACCCTGCGTCATCACATGAACGACACCGAAGGTATCGAAGAACGAATAAATGATGTTCATGACCGTAACGAAAAACAGCGTAGGTGACAGAAGCGGAAGAGTAATAGTCCAGAACCGCCTGAAAGGACTCGCCCCATCTATTGCCGCCGCCTCGATAAGGGATTTCGGGATTGCCTGTAGCCCGGCCATAAAAAAGACAAAATTATAACTGATTTCCTTCCACGCGCTTGCAATAATGATCATAAACATCGCATCAGATCCCCTCAAAACCGGGTTCCAGTCAACACCGAACCAGCGTTTGATCCCGAGAGCGACGACCCCATATGAAGGGTGAAGCAGAAAGAGCCACAGGATACCCGAAATTGCCGGGGCCACGGCATAGGGCCAGATAAGCATGGTTCTGACCATGGCTTTTGCCTTAAGTGCCCTGTTTGCCATCGTGGCGATAAACAGACCCGTGGATATGGATACTGTCGAGACGGATATACTGAAGAACATCGTAATCCCTATGGATTTGAGATAGAGTGGATCGGTAAAGAGTGCTGTAAAATTTGAAAACCAGATGAAGGTGCTGTGTTGACCGAATGGATCGCTTCGCATTACCGACTGTATCAAGCCCTGGACGGCAGGCCAGTAGAAAAAGGTGAGCGTCACCAGAATCTGTGGAAGTATTAGCAGGTATGGAAGTGTTCTTGAGGAAAAGACGGATCTCTTTATCATTGTTTCTCTGTTCGCAAGACAACGCTCCCCCCATAAGAAGGGGAAGCGTTGCCCGTGTTGGAGTTCTAAAGTGGCTGCCTATTTATAGATTTTCTCAAATTCCCGAAGCTGCTGGTTACTTCGTTTAACCGCGCTGTCCATGGCCTCTTGCGGTGTCTTGGTATCGTTCCAGACAAGTTCCAGTTCTTCATTGATGATATTACGGATCTGGATGAAATAACCGAGACGGAGACCTCGTGAAACCTTTGTCGGATCCTTGCGTGTCAGCTGTTTGATTCCTACTTCCTGATAGGGAAATTCTTTGTAATACCCGTCTTTCTTTAATTGCTCATAGGCGGCAAGGGTAATCGGGAAATATCCGGTCTCCTTATGCCAGTATACCTGCATCTCAGGGGTTGCGAGATGTTTCAGGAGCGCCGCCACGCCCTTGTAGTCTTTCTTGTTATGACCTTCAAATACCCATAGTGACGCGCCGCCGATGATGCTGTTCTGGGGATCCTTCATCCAGGATTCCACGGGCATGGGCGCGACGTCCCAATTGAAGTCTTTGACCGTTGCCTGCATTTTCGCGATCTGGCTCACGGAATCAATGTATACCCCCGCATTCTGGGCAGCAAACTCTGCCGTGGGTCCCTGAAACTTCTGGCCGCCGTAAAAGAAACGCCCGTCTTTCATCCAGTCCTTCAGCATGGCTATATGCTTGACTACCGTCGGATTATTGATAAGGAGCTCACAATCGAGGCCCTCATAACCGTTCGCCTTCGAGGCAAAAGCAATATTGTGCATTGCGCTGTAGTTTTCCACCTGGGTCCACGACTGCCAGCCGCATGTCAGTCCGCCGGCTACGCCGGACTTTACAAGTTTCGCCGTAATCTCTCCCATCTCGTCCCATGTGATGGGTGTTGTTTTGTCAAGCATGGGAATGCCGGCCTTTTTGAAGAGGTCCACATTGTAGTACATAACCGGTGTGGAAGAATTGAAGGGCATGGACATCAGATCGCCATCGGCGTTCATGTAGTAGGAAAGGACCGGCTGGAGATAACCCTTCCAGTCGATGGTATATCCTTCATCTTTCATAAGCTTGTAAACGGGATAGATGGCGCCGGAGAGCATCATGGTCTGGGTACCTACCTCGAAAGACTGGAGAAGGTGGGGCTGCTTCTTTGCCCGGTAGGCTGCCACTCCGGCGTTGACCGTCTCGTCATAATTTCCCTTGTAGGTACCGACCACTACATAGTCGGACTGGGAATCGTTAAAGGCTTTGATCATGTTATCAACTACTTTTCCGCGGGCTCCCTTCATCGCATGCCACCAGTTAATGGTGATCGGCTCAGCCATCACCTGACCGGCAAGGAAAACCAGCGATGCCGCAACTGCAACGATCATCAACAGCTTACGTACTTTCATAATAACGCCTCCTGTCCCTTAAATGTATTTGATTTATGTGCCCGGGCTATTGTCCCTTTTTCCCTTCCCGGTCAGGGCTCAGTCTAAAGACAAACAAAAGCTGAGTCAAGGATTAAGTTCCAACAGCACCTGCTTTTTTTAATTTTATCGAAAACCCCTGAAAAATACCGGCACCTATTTCTTGACGAAACTTCCTGTTTGTAATATTAGACGTAGGTCTTTGATGGTGTTGGCAACCATGCAAAATGCCTCTCGATCTGAGCCATCCTCGCGAAAAGAATGAAAGGGCGTTGTCATGTCAAATGTAACTCTGAAAAATGTAGTAAAGAGATTTGGCAAGGTGGAAGTCGTCCACGGCGTCAATCTTGAGATAGAAAGTAACGAGTTCGTCGTCCTGGTAGGACCCTCCGGATGCGGTAAATCCACCATACTTCGAATGATTGCCGGCCTGGAAAAGATCACAGAGGGAGAAATTCTGATAGGTGGGGATGTCGTGAATGACGTGGCCCCCAAGGACCGGGGAATTGCCATGGTGTTCCAGAACTACGCGCTTTACCCTCACATGAACGTGTTCGACAACATGTCCTTCGGTCTGAAGATCAGCAAAAAGCCAAAAGATGAAATCGAAAAACGCGTGAAGGAAATCGCTGATATGCTGGAACTGCAAGATCTGCTTCACAGAAAACCATTTGAACTTTCCGGTGGCCAGCGCCAGAGGGTTGCCATGGGAAGAGCCATGGTCAGGAAACCATCCATCTTCCTCTTTGACGAACCCCTTTCCAATCTGGACGCAAAACTGCGAACCCAGATGCGCACTGAAATGAAACTTCTGCATAGAAAAGTACAATCCACTATCATATATGTGACTCACGATCAGGTGGAGGCCATGACCCTGGCCGACAGAATTGTTGTGATGAATGATGGATACATCGAGCAGGTAGGCGGACCAATAGAACTGTTCGAAAAACCGTCAAATATCTTCGTGGCCGGGTTCATCGGCAGCCCGCCTATGAACCTGATACCCGCCAGAATCGACTCTGCCGGAGGGGATTCCGGACTCAACTTCTCCGGAGGGTTGAGGGTCCCAATCCCCGAAAAACCCGACAGCGGAATAAAAAACGGCATGAAAGTCATCGTGGGACTTCGCACGGAAGACCTAACCATCGACAATGGAGACAATGGAGACAATGGTAATCTGCCGGAAGAATGGAAGGTGCAGGGCACAGTCGAGGTCGTTGAACCCCTGGGCGGAGAAACAAACATGCACATGAATATTCAGGGAGTAAAGCTGATAGCCAGGAGCGAGGGAAGAAGAATCATTCATGTCGGAGAAGAAATAAGACTCGCTCTGAATCTCAGTCATCTTCATATCTTTGACGCGAAGAGTACGGCCTCAATCTATTGACAAACTACTTTTACTCTTTCTGCCATCAAGTATGACTTCTATAATCTCTGCAAAGCCCTCACCACTATCCCGACTTGCCACAAATTCAGGCAGGTATTTCATCTGATCCGCAAAATGAAGCACATTCCTTACACCCGCGGAATGAGGGAAATAACTGAACATGGGTTCGTCGTTGGGTGAATCGCCGCAAAACAGAAAGCGTTCCTTGTTATCATCCAGATTCATTCCCCAGCGTTCCCTAACAAATCTCTTTGTCATGCCCAGTTTGTCATAACTGCCGAACCATCCGTTCACATGAATCGAAGACACCTTGCATGTCGCTCCGTGGCTCCTGAATATCCGGCAAATCTCCTCCACATCTTCCGGACTCAGCGGATCCACATCCTCGCGGTAATCCACGGCAAGGTCCGCCTCCCGGTAAAGCTGGTCACTGGCGATTGCCGTTCCCGGAACTTTCGCGAGTATCTCCTCGCCGATATGCCACAACCGCTTGCGGTTGGCATCTCTGATCTCCCGCGAATCAAGAAATACCTTTTTCAGTTTTCTCTCTTTCTCATCAAGCCAGAAATACAGGGCGCCATTTTCCCCGACGACACCGTCCACAGGCCACATCCTTGCGATATGGTCGCACCATCCGGCTGGCCTTCCAGTTATCGGAACCACCTTCATGCCGCGTTCCTTCAACTTCCAAATCGCGTCAAAGGCACACGCCGGAATCCTGCCACCGGTTGTAAAGGTATCGTCGATATCAAAAAAAATACCCTCAAAAGCTTTCGCGACATCAGACCTTAATTCTTTAACAGTTAAAATCATGGATTCCTTCCAGTTTTAAATTAATAGACCGCATGATCCGGCCTACATTACCGCCCCGATGTGCCAGGGCACAAATTCCATATCACCAAAGCCAAGCAGTTCACTGGCGGTTTTTTTACCCGACGCGGTCTCCAGGATCAGATGAAAGATGTCGGCGCCCATCTCGGTCAGGCTCTTGTCACCATCCAGAATCCGGCCACAATTGACATCCATATCCTCAGACATCCGGTTATACATTCGAGAATTGGATGCCAGCTTCAGAGCCGGCACCGGTTTGAATCCGCACACAGTGCCGCGGCCGGTGGTAAAACAGATCATGTTGGCACCGCCGGCCACCATTCCGGTGATGGAGGCAATATCGTAGCCGGGGGTATCCATAAACACCATCCCCCTGGTGGTAACCGGATCGGCATACCCGTAAACCGCCATGAGGTCGGTGGTGCCGGCCTTGGCCACCGCGCCCAGGGATTTCTCCAGTATACTGGTTAAACCACCTGCCTTGTTGCCAGGAGTGGGATTGTTGTTGATTTCACCGCCCATACGGGCAGTGTAGTCCTCCCACCAGTGGATGCGGTCAATAAGCTTTTCCGCCACCTGGGGGGTTGCGGCCCGGCGGGTCAACAAATGCTCAGCGCCATAGATCTCGGGAGTTTCACTCAAGATGGCGGTGCCACCCTGTCTTACCAGGTGATCCACAGCCACTCCGAGCGCCGGATTGGCTGTAATGCCGGAATAGGCATCGGAACCGCCACACTCCAACCCCACAACCAGATGCTCGGCAGAGACAGGTTGACGACGTGCGGCATTAACCTCCGGCAGCATCCCGGCAAAGGCATCTACTCCAGCGGCAATTGTAGCGCGGGTTCCCCCAACTGACTGAATGTTCAGGGCTCGAAGCCGGGGTCCCAACGTCATCTGCATCGAATCCATCAGTGTGTCCACCAGGTTTACCTCACAACCAAGGCCTACCAACAGAACCGCTCCAAAATTGGGATTGCGGGCATAACCGGCCAGGGCCCGCCGCAGATACAATAATCCCTCGCCTCCAGGGGTCAGACAGCATCCGGAGCCGTGACTCAGCGCTACAACCCCGTCCACCTGGGGAAACTGATCCAACAATTCGCGGTTGACAGTATCGGCGATGAAGCGGGCAACACTGGCTGAACAATTGACCGTCGGCAGCACCCCCACGTAATTTCGCGTGCCCACCCGACCATCATCGCGCACATATCCCTGAAAGGTGGCTTGCCGCGACTCGGGAATCAGCTTTGTCTCCACAACGTCGGCACCTATGGCATAGTCCCGGTCAAAATCCTTCATGCCCAGATTGTGGTCGTGGACATGTTCGCCTGGCGCAACAACGCCGGTGGCAAAACCGATAACTTGGCCGTATTTGATGAAGGGGTGCCCGGTTTCGATCCGGCGCAATGCGAACTTGTGACCCGCGGGGATATCCTGAACGGCCATCAGATCACCTGTGCTCAGCGTCTGACCGGCCCGGATATCAATCAGGCTGACACCGACATTATCAGCATCGTTCAACACAATGGTTGAGAGTTTATCAGACATATTCCGTCTCCAATTTTGTCCCGGAAGTATAGGAAAAACCGACTTGTGAGTCAATAGGATAATGGCCACAATATATGGTATGGGGCGGGGAGTAACCCCGGTCATTGACGGACATAATAAAACCGTTGCATTTCACGTCATTTTCACTCATTGTAGCTTAGAGTAAAGAAATACGTGAAGCTTACCTTTTTGTATTACTATTGAAGCTCCCCTCAACTACTCACAGGGAATGCGCGCGCTGTTCAGTTCAAGATTTATATAACTCAATATCAGTTTAAAGGAGGTTATTGTCATGGCAAGAAGTAATCAAATTTGTCTCTTTGTCTGTATCCTTCTATTTGTATATCCAATATCTCTATTTGGGATGGAGAAAAATGCCGGAGAAGAGTTGTATAAAAAAATATCAATATCCGCGAAGGGTCTGGAAAAGCGGGGTCTGATTGAAGCATTACAAGCACAAGCAGGCGATCTGGACTGGCACGGTTCAAAGGATCTACAGTTTACCGGTCATCTTCGTCTTATCACTCAGGGGAAACAAACAGGACAGGAAGGTTTAAAACTCTTCCTTTTGAGAGAACTTTCCGGTGATATATATGTTTTATCATTGCCCACAAAGACTGAAAGAAGTAAGCTCCAATCTTTCTATTCCGGACTGGAAGAATCTCTGAGCAACAGGTTGATATTTCAGGTACGAGTAAAATCCGCGGCCGTCAACAATGACACCTACACATTTGCCCAATTTGTTCAAAAACCACAGCAACCTGTTCTTGATAAGGTCTTCAAGATATGTATCGTCCTGATGCTTTTCTTTGTTATGATCGGGATGGGATTGACATTGACCTTAAAAGAATTTGCACTTGTCTTTACAAATCCACGCGGAATCATTATTGGAGAAATTCTCCAATTCGGCATCATGCCGCTTATCGCGATGATACTCGGTCACCTGCTTGGATTTTATGAGCATTATCCATTTATATTTGTCGGTATGATCTTGATCACCGCAACTCCCGGCGGAGTTACCTCTAATCTTATGACCTATTACGCCAAGGGGGATCTGGCGCTTTCAATCTCGATGACCTCTTTCTCTACCGTTTTATCATTGATCTTCACACCGCTTCTTCTGGGTTTCTACTGCGCGGGTGTTCCTGATATTGCAATTCCCGTTAAGATAATTACACAAACGATGCTTGTACTTGTAATCATTCCGCTGGTTATAGGTATGTCCGTGAGGACCAAATGGCCGGAATTAGCAGATAAAACAACAAAAATCTTTTCTCTCCTCGGCATTATAGCCCTGCTGTTTCTTATCATTACAGGAATACTGGGTAATCTCCATGCGTTTGCCGACACCGAGAGACACGGCATTTTATTCTACACGATGGTATTTTCCCTGACAATGCTGGGAATGATAACCGGAATACTGTTTCCGAAACTGCTTGGTGTAAACAACTACCAGACACGTGCGATCTCTCTCGAAAGCGGCCTGCGAAATGCTACGCTGGCGATGGCTATCGCTCTATTGATTCAGGATTTAATGGGAGATTTTTACAGTTCGATGTTTGTCACATCGGGCATGTTTGGTCTGGGTATGTATATCGCGGGATTACTTTGCATTGCCTCATATAAGAAAATTTTACCTATCAAGACAGAAGGATCAAACTAGATTTATTCCAAAAGTGACCTGTTGCCGGCACCGCACAACCCGCTTCCTATTATTCATCAACAACCGGAACAGGTTCTTTAGAGACCAGCCACCTGCCATTCATTACTCTGAAATGATAAACGGCGAGTCCCAGCAAGAGTGCTAGACCTGCCGTAAAAAAGAGTGCCTTAAACCCGGCCCATTCCCCGATGTAGCCCAGCATCATGGAACCGACAAAGGCCCCGGCATCGAGCCCGCCGGTGAAGACGCCGGTGATTTTTCCGCGGATGTCGATGGGCTCATCCCGTATAGCCAGCGCATTCAGGCATGGAAAGAGGAGTCCATGTCCGCAGCCCGACATCAGGCCCGCAATGATCAGAACTGCATTGCCTGCCAAAAAAATCAATGCAAAGAGGCCGGCCCCGGTCAGAGCCAGTGCATAAGGAATGATTCGGTCTTCCCCGACTCTATCGGCAAGCCTGCCCCCGAAAAACCTCGTAAGTACGGCCGCCCCGGAATAGCAGATGAAGTAGAGGGAAATGAAGGCAATGGCCTGTTCCCGGGCGAAGGGGGAAATAAACCCGATGGCGGCCGATAATCCAAACCCGAAGAGAGCGGCGAGCATGGCCACTGTTAACGAACGCTGCCTGAACATAACCGAAAAGAAGGACGCGGACGACTCGTGGGCGCTCCGCCTGTATGATTCCCGGAGGGGAAGGTGGAGAACAAGCCCCGTCACTGCCATTCCCGCCGCCGCAAGAAAGAATATGGCAAAGCCGAACCGCCCGATGATTATCTCGGCAACAACGGGCCCGATTGCCAGCCCGATAAGCCCCGTCACCCCGAACATGCCGATCCCTTCATTAAGGCGATCCGGGGGAACTATGTCGGCAATATAGGTAAAAGAGGCGGTAAAACAGATAGCCACCCCCACGCCATGGATCACCCTGAGAAAAAGCAGGGGGAGATAGAACTCGGAGAGACTTCCCTGAAGCAGCAGGTATAACAGGGGAAGAATGCTTGTGATAATGCACCCGACAGTGTAGCTCCGCTTGCGCCCGATCCGGTCAACCATGTTGGAGATCCAGGGACGGCACAGAACGGCCGAAAGGGCAAAGATACCCATGACAATACCGATATCAGACTTGGAACCGCCATGATTGATAATGTACAGGGGAAAAAGGAAGAAGGCCCCCAAACTCGATATGGTAAACAGGTTGGCGAGGGCCATGGTGATAAAGTTGGCGTTATATAACATGCGGCGCTTTCATCCACTGTAGGTATTACGATACTATGCAACGGTTGAACAATGGTTGGAATCTAATTATGATATTGTGGTCAGCTTTTCATTGACATACAAGGGCGGTTTTTCTAAACGCCCTTCCCGGAAAAGCAAGCTCTTATTACTAGTTGACTTTATTATCGAAGTGGCGTGCCAGGTCAACGGCCTCCCATCGCGATGTGCCGAGTGTCTTCACCCAGAGTTTCAGATCCTTCGGAACAAAGATGGTTTCATAGATGTTATGTGGCCTCTGGGCTCCGCCTTTTGCGTACGGCGTATCGAGAACCTCCATCATCACCTTCACGCTGAACTCGCCCTTGTATTTTTCGCCAAGCGCAAGAAGATTGGCGCGACGGGAAAGAGTCTGAAATATGTCTCCCGCAGAATGAGCGATCTTCCATGACGGATCCACGAAATGATTGGTTGAAACCAGAAGCCCAGGTTTATCCTGACCCCTCCGCCTTATGCCGAATGTGGCCCATTCGTACGAATAAGAGACATTGCTGTCCGCGACATTCAACAAAATAGCGACTGCCGGTTGAGTAGAAAACATCGCTGCGTCGAGTTGGGTCATATCGGACGAATTGAAGAGAAAATCGAGGATCTGTATAAAATTCAGTATCCTGTTTTCCATGATTATGTTTCCACCCGATGGAGTGCCGTCATTAACCTCTGCAAAAAGCCCACCCCGGTTCATCACCGTGACGGCTTCAATACCGCCCAGGAACCCCACCGTTGCGGTTGGGACACTGCCGTCAGTGGGGTTAAAAACCGTAACCGTCACAAAGTCAGCGAATTTGTTGAAGAGCTCGGGATAATCGAAGTGTCGTCCCGTAATCATCATCCCGTCCGCCGAGTAATCGCCCCATGTCGCAATAAAGGAACAAGGCACATCTTCTCCCATAACATGAGCCAGGGTGACAAGCTCATTCAAGATAAGCAGCTTTTCCAGCTCCATGCCGGATGTTTCCGCAATCCCGTAAAAAATCTCCCTAAAGCGTTGCGGACACCTTGAAAAGATCTCTTCGGCCACATATTTCCCCACTTTGTAGTCGAGGTGTTTTTCCTTTACGAGGCCATCAACAATGGCGACCGTGTAAAATTTCTTCAGGTCATCCTTCAGCAGATACCCATACTGCCTTCCCATCTGGCGAAAAGTACCGTGAAGTTCGACAACGTTAAATTTTCCGGCCTTGTAAAGCGAGGCCCCATCATACTCCGCAATCGGTTTAAGGGCAGGAACTCCGGCTACCGCCTGCGTTATTCCACATACCAATCCGACCAGCAGGAGCATACTCAGAATCAAACCGCTTCTTATTCTTATTTTCATATTGGCGCCTCCTTTTTGCTTCATGTTTGTAACCAATATGTTAAAACTTTTGATGTTTTGGAATCCAAGTGACATCAATGATAAGTAAAGTCAAGGGTAAAACAGAGATTCCCCGAAGAAAAGAGTCAATAATATGTGTACTGTTTCCCAAATATCCAAAACTGTTACGACATCGCAGATACATGAACTTTGAAAATTGAAAACGAAGTTTGGACAGAATAAATCTGCCTGCAATTTTCGATTTTCGAACAATGATAAAGGTATAAAATAGCTACCTTAAGTCTTTGGTTTGTAAAAATTGATCAAGGTATAGCACTGCCTGAATCTTTAAAAAGTGACGGCAAATAATGTGGCATTGCAAGACCTGATAACCAAATTCCCCTTCTCATCTGATAAGATATGGCAACTAAAATCAGAGATTGTCATGTCGTTTCTCGTCAATCAAAAAGCTCATCCAGCCAATCGAGGTAGACTGCGTTTGAAAAAGAGAGATTTCCTACCTGGCAGTGGGAATCCGCCCCTTCTTCCTGAGAGAAAAGATACGAAGAAACCGAACCTGAGACACCGTGGCAAAAGTCTGTGAACTGTCTCTGCGGTTCTCCCCCTTCTCCACTCCCGGCCATTGCAAAGCATGGACATGTAATATTTGCCAGGGCTTTCCCAATGCTGAATTCGTACATATACTGGTATGTTTTCTTGAAAGATGCCTGTCCGAAGCGGCCCATCAAATTGGCGGCCATTTCCTTCATTTGTTGAGGCATGATCTCATCGGGAATAGCAGGCAGGTCCTGGGGGCCGAAATCTTCCGCATCGGGCATTTCGGCCGCATCAAACCCGATAAAACCGGTCATATATCTATGAAGATCTAAGATGGGAGAGTTGGCTATGAGGGCTTTTATCCGTAGTTCCCGGGATGCGGCGCGAGTTGCAAAATATCCTCCGAAGCTTATACCCAGCGACGCTATCCGTTCGGTATCCACATCGCATCTGCCGGTCACGTAGTCCAGTATCGTTTCCATAGGTTTTTCAAAATCAGGTTCAAAGCACGTATCCGGGTGGAACCGGAGGGTATCCATCTGCCCTGGGCCCGCAAAGAGCAGGATGTTGTATCCCCTTTGCAGGGCGGCATAGCCTGTCTGAAGGTATTCTTCTTCCGTGGTACCGTCAAAACCGCTGACAATGAGAAGGGTTTTACGCTTGTTTCCGTTTTGTGACGGGGACATAAAATAGAGGGGCAATGTAATGGATTTAAAAGATAGCTGGATTGTTTCACAGGTGTGATCGGCATATCTCATCGCTTCTTCGAAGCACTGTCGGCTCTTGATGCCCAGCTCCCGGTGCACTGAGTCCCGGTAAGGTGTGTAATATTCGGCGGCACGGTAAGAGTTGCACGCCTTGAGATACTGCTCACGGGCGCTGATTGTATGACCCCTTGCAGCTCTCTTGGCAGCATCAGTCTTCTGTCTCCGGGCAAGTTCTGCAAATTCTTCTACCCAGTTTGCGGGAATACCGTCTTTGATCCGGTCTGCGACAGCCAGACACTCACCGACGGATGCGCCGCCGTACGCCGTCGATCCGAGTTGGCGAATGAGCTGAAAGTCCATCTCCGCATCTTTGAAGCCTTTTACTCTCGTCTTACTCCGTTCTGTTTTTGATCCCATAATTTCTTCTCCTCATAAAGCAACATATTAATTTACAACACGTAGCGTATCCATTATTAAATATAATGGCTCGATTTGTCTCGCGTTACTCTATATTTAAATGAAATCAGGTAGTTTGAATATCTTGCCATCAAGCCTACTTCAGGAAGTCAATCACTGCATTACAGAATTTTTCCGGATACTGGTACATTACACCATGACCGCCATTTTCCAGCGTGACGAGTTTGGCGCCGGGAATTTTGTCAACCATCATATAAGAATTCTGCGGAGGCGTCAAAATATCATCCGTGCCTGTGATAAGAAGGATCGGACACTCTATCTGAGAAAGGCGGTCGCAGCTTCCCTTCCAGCTATACATGGCGCTGCCCTGCCGTTCAATATTTTCCGGTGAGGAAGCACGCATTCGACCTGAAAACAGCTTTTTAATATCATCCATATGATTCTTTATCCAACTCTGCGGAAATAATAAGCTGATCAGCCTTTTACCCTGTTCTTCAGGGGTTCCCGATGTGTCACTCATTTTTTTCAGGACATCCGGAGCCGGCGGACAGGTTTCCATGCTGCAGTCTGCCGCATAGAGAATCAGTCTGGTTACCTTTTCGGGATGGCGTAACGTCAGTTCCTGCGCTATTTCAGTGCCCATTGACCAGCCAAGCACGTACGCGCTGTCTATTTTAAGCGCTTCCATTAATCCAGCCGTATCATCGGCGAACTGTTCGATTGTAAATTTACGGCTGCCGGCGCTTGTTCCCCCCATCCCCCGGTTGTCAAAGATGATTACCTTATAGTGTGAAGAAAGTATATCGAGTGCATCGGAAGCCCAGAGATCCATGGTCCCGCTGAACCCCGTGATCATAATAAGCGGATATCCCTCGCCAAGGGTCCGGTACTCCATATTTATATCGCCTGCTTTTTTAGTGCCGGAAAGTGTGGAGCAACCGGCAACAGAAAGCAGAACCGGTAACAGAAGAAATATAATAACCAATTTAAAGGGTGTTTGCCCTGTAGCCATATTTTTTACCCCCCCTTTTTTAATAGTTAAAATGTTACGATTCTTATTTATTCACTTTAAGCTTAAACTTGAAGGGTCTGGAAAAAATCAGTGAGGGATCGCCAGTTTTGGGATCTATTGGCCCATCCTTCAGGTAGAATTTCACTTCAAGAGAGTGTTCGTCGATGTCATACACCATGGGGCAGAGTGTCCGGCAGGGAATCGGGAATGCGGGCACCCTCATCGGCGTCAACAGTATGAGCGTACACCGAACTTAAAGCCTTCCACGCATCATCCGAAGAAATCTTTCCACTGTGCTTTTGCAGGAAATCGTGGAGAGTGCGATACCGGTAGAAACTATTGTACGTTGCCCTTGGAGAGTAAGACGGAAATTTATTAACGTCCTTGTAAAGGTGAACGGAATGATTTGTCATTATATGGGTTTTACCGTTATTGCCGGCAAAATGATCGGTAAAATCCCTGGAAGATGTTTCATAGATAAAAGATTTGCCGGAACGGTCGCCGATTAGTAAATGAGCGGGTTCAAACCCCAGGGTTAGTTTATTATTGAGAATCGCTATTCTGGCTTCTTCAACCGTGGCACAGGTGTCCAGAATAAGCCGTGCCATCTGTAAAATGTTTAAACCACCGGTGTTATCTCCGAGCAGAGAAGGGGTTTTGTTTGCGGGAGCATCATTATCTGCCAGCATCGCCACAATCAAACCTTCGGAATTCATCCCACTCTGAAACCCGTTCATTAAGTCGAGAGCGCCGACAACGAGTGATGGATACCCCTTGTCCGGGTAAAGTTCCATGATAAAATTTCTCGAAAAGAGATTATGCTCTCCTTCGACAGACTTCATCCCGAACATCACTCTCAATGTCGTTATATAGAAATCCATATTGTGGGCCAGAAGGACGTGTCCATTGGTTGTGGAACTTGCCGGAAAGTAAATTGCCGAGCAGGCTAAAGGAGCCAGATCATATACCAGATAGCTCGGAACATACGTGTCATCCGCCGGAGACAGGTTATACGATTTCGCTACGCCTTTCATACGATCCAGCAGAAAGGGATAGTTCTTTTCCATATACAACCGTCGAGCTTTGGCATAAATCGGTGCGGCATAACGGCCAAGCTTAACACCGAGCCATTCCTGTGCGATGCCACCAAGTGCCTTTCCGATTTCCTCGTTGGTCCCACGCAGGACAATATGCCGAACTTCCATATATGTTCCCGGTTTCTTCGGAAGGATTACTTTATTGGTTACGACAGTGCCGGCCTGCGCAGCGGAAGTTATAACTGCCAGGAGTATTAAGGATATTAATATATACTTCTTCACATTCTTCCTCCTCCCTTTCTGCTGGATTAAACATGACGGTTTCGTAAAAAACCGGTTTGACGTTACCGTGCTATAAAGATGGTCTGGTAAGAACTTCTTTTTCATGGAGGGAGTGTAAGAAAAACGGCCTTGTGAGTCAATGGGATAATGACCATAAATATGGTATGGGGTGCCGATTATCATGGAGGGAATGTGTCCGTACACCCAACTTATCGGGAGAGCGATCCGCTTTTCGACCGTTTCATTCGTCACGACGGCATTCTCAGCTCCACGGGTGGGGAAATAACCCTACGCCCGATCCTTATTATTTCTGCTTTTCAAAAACGAATTCATTCATTTGGCCGGTCTCTATGTCCACATAAAGCATTGCATTTTTGAAAATTTTCCCTCGTCTGAGAATGATCTTGAGAACCTCCATAGTCTGCAGGGCCGCAATCAGGCAAGGGGTAAGGGAAGGAATACCAGGAACAGCCTCGGGGCTTTTTGGGCTGTTTTCATTCCCCTTTTTGTTGCCATAGAGATTCTTCAGACCTGTATCATCAGGAAAGATGGTCATTACCCGGCCTTCGAAACCTGCTAATGCGCCGTGTACTAAAGGAATGCCCAACTTTTTACATGCATCTTCCAGGACAAACCGATCCGACACATTGTCCAGAGCATCTACAATCACATCCGAGCCGGTTAGCAGTTCAACTGCATTGGAGGAGTCCAGCTTCACCGGACAGGCTGATACCTTAATACCCGGATTAACGGTTTCCACAAAAGCGAGCGCTTCTTTGGCTTTTGATTTACCTAAACTATTTTTATTGCACAGGGCCTGGCGATTCAGGTTTGTTTCTTCAAATACGTCCCCATCCACGACTATCAGGTGCCCGATTCCTATCCTGGCCAGCAATAAAATGACCTGCCCACCCAGCCCGCCTGCGCCAATCACAGCCACCCTGGACTCTGCCAGCACGAGTTGCTGCTTGAGGGATATGGTTTCCCTGTTGCGGAGGTATCGGTATGGACAAATTCCATTTTTCAGAGCTGTTACATGGACGTCATATATTTTGCAACCGCATTCTTTTGCGATTCTCAGGGCATGCGCATCCTCCAAAACCAGCGCCTCACTGCCTGCCTCATCCACGATCTTTTTAGACTTTGAGCGAATAAGTTCCTGTATATTCATCTGCTTTTTTGCGCTCACTTTTGATCCTCACCGTTTGCCATGGTTTTCTCACGGCGCGCACGTTCAACATTTTCCCTGGCAATGCCAAGAAAAACACGGTATGGCCCTGGCGTTCCGTAGGGAAGAAAGGCCACACGGTCTCCGGGAAACACGGAATCATGGATATTCTTCACTTTTCCGTTTACAAAAACCGCCTCGATTTCTTCCGGAGGGATATGAAGTTCCACAGCAATATTGTACGCTGTTTCACCTTTTGGGTTGATATCTTTATCAAAGGCATATGAGAGTCCCTGCTCATCCATATAACGACGAAGGAAACCAAATACGCGAATACTGACGCTGTTCGGGTTACTAATTCCTGCCATATTAACCACCTCCTATAGGGGGAAAAAGCCCCACGCGTTCATTGCCTTTTAACACATGCTCCATGGACTTACTCTTCCCGTTCACCATAACGATTTTTATTTTAGCACACGGAATATTTATTCGTTCGCACAATTCTTCCACTGTTATTTCCCCATCCACGGAAAAACTTATACCCTTTACAGGATCATAGCCAGGGAGGTATTTTCGCAAAGTTGAGCTTAGAAGAATTTTTAAAGGCATTTGCATGGATTCCGGTAATTTTTTATTTTGTAACCAAGCAACCAAGAAGTTGACACTACTCAGATTATCATAAAGATAAACTATTATGTCAAGATCGATCCACTTCTTTAATTTTTTCTATTTTGCATTTTTCTTGATGTAACCTGGTTTTTATGGCATGGGTAGGCTGTGTGACTTGGTTTTTATGGCATGGATAAACTGTTTGTTTAACATTGCTTTTAAAAAAAGGAGGGTACTATGTTTAAATTTATTAGAGTGAACATGTCTGACCTTTCGGTCAAAAGCGAAGGTGTCCCTGACGCTTATCAAGGTCTTGGAGGAAGAGGATTAACATCCGCGATCCTGTTAGGCGAGGTGGAGCCAACCTGCTCCCCTATTGGGCCCAACAACAAACTTATTTTTGCCCCGGGATTGCTCGGAGGCACCAACTGCGCCAACTCCGGCAGAATTTCCGTAGGGGCTAAGAGTCCCCTGACCGGAGGCATCAAAGAGGCCAATTCAGGCGGCCAGGCAGGCGGGTATCTGGCCAGGCTTGGGATTTCAGCCATAGTAATTGAGGGCCTGCCTGAAGATGGAAAATTATATAAGCTGTTTATCAGCAAAGATAAACAGGAATTATCCCCCGCTGACGATCTCAAGGGCATGGGGAACTATGCGACAATAGACAAGCTGAAAAATGAATTTGGTGAGAAAGCTGGCTTTGCGAGTATCGGCCCTGCCGGCGAATGGAAACTGGGAGCCGCAAGTGTGGCCTTTACAGACATGGAAGTTCGCCCCACGCGTCATGCGGGTCGAGGAGGTCTTGGTGCTGTTATGGGCTCCAAGGGTCTCAAGGCAATTATTATTGATCCGTCAGAGAGTGAAAGGGCGCCCCTGGCTGACAAAGAGGCGTTCGGTAAAGCCGCAAAGCGGTTTGCAAAGGCCTTGACCGAACACGCTGTCACAGGTCAGGGTCTGCCAACCTATGGAACAGATGTGCTTATAAACATTATCAACGAGGCCGGCGGTCTTCCCACGCGAAACTTCAGATTCGGGCGCTTTGAAACAGCCGATAAGGTAGGAGGAGAAACTTTAAACAAGATTACAGTTGAGCGAAAAAGCGAGACAACCCAAGGGTGTATGACCGGCTGCATCATTCGCTGCTCAGGCACTTACCTGGATGAAAAGGGTGAATATCTGTCCAAATGGCCTGAGTATGAGACTGTCTGGGCATTGGGTCCTAATTGCGAGATCGATGATTTAGATGCAATTGCGCGAATGGACCGTGCCTGTGACGACATCGGGGTTGATACCATTGAAACAGGCAATGCAATTGCAGTGGCTATGGAAGGCGGGGTCAAAGAATTCGGGGACACGGCCGGAGCCGAGGAGCTCATGGCGGAAATCGGCAAGGGAACACCTCTGGGTCGAATTTTAGGTTCAGGTGCGGCAGCAGTTGGAAAGGCCTTTGGAGTAAGACGTGTTCCTGTTGTTAAAAACCAGGCCCTCCCGGCTTATGACCCTAGGACCGTTAAGGGTCAAGGTGTAACCTATGCCACTTCACCGATGGGGGCCGATCATACAGCAGGATATGCTGTAGCAACCAACATCATGAAGGTAGGGGGCGATGTGGATCCTTTGAAAAAAGAAGGGCAGGTTAAATTATCCAGGGATCTCCAGATAGCAACCGCTGCCATTGACACGGCAGGTCTTTGCCTGTTTGTGGCCTTTCCGGTTCTCGATATACCGGATGCATTCGATGCTATTGTCGATATGCTCAACGCAAAATATGGTCTTTCATTGACCGGTGATGATTTTGGTTCCCTTGGGCAACGGGTACTTAAGATGGAAAGAGATTTTAACAAACAGGCAGGCTTTACAGCGGCTGATGACCGACTGCCTGAGTTCTTTAAGCTGGAAAAGCTTCCGCCCCACAACGAGGTGTTTGATATTTCAGACGAGGAACTGGATACGGTTTTTAATTTTTAAAACCAGCGGGCACCGTATCTTACCAGAACAAAGAGGCCTTGATTTGCTCAGCCCGCAGTTTCTTGTTGGTGGGAAATGACCTGAATCAGGGCCAGAAGTTGGAAATAGGGTTGGAAATCGAAATACAGGCAAAACAAAGGGGCTGCGATTCTCTCGCAACCCCTTTTGTTTTTATTTGGTAGCGGGGAGAGGATTCGAACCTCTGACCTTTGGGTTATGAGCCCAACGAGCTACCAGACTGCTCCACCCCGCGTCATTTGATATTTCAAACAAAGCACCCGTTAATAACATGAAGATACTCCACAACGGGTGTGGCGCTGTATTTAAGCCAATATCCGGAAAATGTCAAGGGGTTTTCTCCTTCAATCCCACGATATTGTATATGCCTATCTTCCTGTCAACCCCTTTAAGCATAACCGGCCCCATATTTTCGGCCAGGACAATGTCTTTCACTTCGTTGTAGGTGTCACCGCACACAAGGATCTGCCTTTTTCTCGCGAGTTTTTCGAGCCTCGACGCCACGTTGACTGTGGGCCCCATGACAGTGTATTCTTTTTTTCTGGAAGAACCGAATATCCCTGCCATAACCTCTCCTGTGCTCATTCCTATTCCAACAGAAATCTTCAGGCCCGTTTCGGGGATATCGCTGTTTATCCTGTCAATCTCGTCCATCATCTCAATCGCGCACGTAACCGCTCTCACGGCATCATCCTCAAAGGTCAATGGGGCACCGAATACACCCATAATGCTGTCACCAACATGTTTGTCCAGAGTTCCATTATGTCCGCATATAATCGTGTCCAGGGGTGAAAAATAACGCATGTTGAGCGTCTCGCAAATCTCTTCCACGCTCAGGTTTTCGGACAATTCGGTAAAGCCCCTTATATCGCTGAAGAGCACCGTGGCCTTCTGTTTTCTTGAACTTATATTCGCCCCTTCCTTCCACATCTCGGAGAAGACCTGTTCCGAAACAAACTGTTTGAGTCTCTTCCTGAGGTTGCACTCCCTGACCTTCGCTTTCAATTCAATGTTTAAAAAGGGTTTCGTGATAAATCCGTCTATGCCCGCATTTACCGATTCAATAGCGCTTTCCATCGTGGCATATCCGGTAAGCATGATTCTCGTCACCTCCGGATTGATCTTCCCTATCTCGATCAGTGTTTCCAGCCCGTCAATGCCGGGCATTTTGTAATCCGATATGACTGTCTCTATCCGGTAAGGATTCTCTCTGACGATACCAATGGCCTGATTGCCATCCTCCGCCAGTAATACGACATACCCGTCCCCTTCAAGAACCTTTTTCAGAGACCTCCTCACACCCTCTTCATCATCCACAACCAGAAGCCCTGTCATGATTTCCTCCTTCTGCAGGGAAGTTCCACGGACAGGACGGTTCCCCTGCCCTTCTCGCTCTGTATCGAGATGTTCCCGTCATGTTTCTTTATAATTTCATGAGATATGTACAGACCAAGTCCTGTGCCCTCTCCCGGTTTTTTAGTCGTAAAAAAGGGTTTGAAAGCATCCCTTACCTCTTCAGGAGGCATACCCTCTCCCGTATCGTGACATTCTATACGGACAATATCTCTATCTTCCTCATATCGCGTCACCAGCGTTATCTTGCCCTTTCCATCCGGCAAAGCCTGAATCGCGTTATTTATTATATTTATGGCTACCTGCCCCAGGTTGGCAAAATTTCCCTCGATCTCGGGCAGGTTCTTCCCAAGATCTCTTTCGATTGTTATTTCAAAGTTCTTGTACCGGTTGCGCAGCACCCTCAGGGCATCATCTATCAGGATATTTATATTTACCTGCTCAACATAGATCTGGGTCTGCCGTGAAAGCCCCAGAAGGCTTTTTACAATGTTGGCGGCCCTGTCAAGCTCCTTCAAAGAAAATTGAAGATCCTCTATCAATTCATCACGCTCCGTGTCTTTCACATACTTCCACTGCCCGATTGTTTCGACAGATGTCTGGATAAGGCTCGATGAACTCGCAAGGGGGTTGTTGAGTTCGTGCGCCGTACCCGCCACAAGCTGTCCTATGGAGGCAAGACTCTCCGACCGGATCAGCTGCTGCTGAGTCCTGTCCTTTTCTTCAAGTGCCGCAGCAAGGTCTTTTGTCCTTTTTTTGACCTTTTCTTCCAGTTCAATATTTACTTCCTCAATTCTTTCATAATTCCCGGCATTTTCTATGGCTATCGCGCCCTGATTGGCGATGGTCTCCAGAAGCTCTATATCTTCATACACAAATAGCTCTCCGGATCGTTTTTCTCCCACTGCCATAATCCCCGTCAGCTTATCCCTGGATATCATGGGAATTAGTATGGCGGCGCAGGTTACACCAAACAGGTCAGATATTTTACTCTCTTCATCATCGGGAATACCCATCCTCCCGGCAGTGGACCGTTCCAGCGTTTTCCTGTAAGTCTCAAAAAAATCCGCTACAGGTCGGCTTTCCTCCATACGGATCTTTTGCTTCCTCCCGAGTGGATCCCTTCTGTTGGAATAAAGTTCCAGAGATTCGTCTTCTTTCCTGTAGAGGGCCACAAACATGCCCCTTGTTTTCAAGACCGACGGGATGGAATCAAGCATAAAATCCATGATCTCCTCCAGTCTCAAAAAAGATGACATGGTGCCACTCATCCGTCTCAAGGTTTCCTGGTAATCATACTCTCCTCTGAAAAAGATCTTGTCAACAAATCCCTGAACCTTAACCCTTGCGGGATTGAACAGCACAATCACAATGACGGCAAAAGCGAAGGATATAATCAGTGGATGAGTATTCCCGTATTCCATGAATAATATGTTGGACAGATATATGGCCAGAGCATAGACAAAGGTCAGTATCCCGGTCAGGAAGAAATAGGCGCTTCCTTTCCTGATAAGCATCCCCATGTCAAGGAGATCATATTTCAGGACACCGAAGGCAAGGATTATCGCCGGGATAAAATTGAAATTGCCCATAGGGTAAATATCATATCCGCTGATGGGAAGAGCGTTCAGTAAGATAAGCAAACCGCTCAGTCCAAAGCCTATAAATACATATTTTATCCTGTTCCTTTCGCTGTTTTCCTCCGCCCTCTTCATCTCCCAGAAGAGGGTTGTAATGCAGTACAGCGCGGCGATTCCTCCCACCACTGAAAACACGTAATACGCCGGCCCCGCCTCGGCGATCGTCCCGAAAGAAAACTGGCGCAGTCCGCTGATGAAATATTCAGTCTGAGTAAAGGGAAGAAGGGAAATACTGAAAAGATATGCGATTACCTCAAGCCATCTCCTTTTCTTCATTCCAAGAAATGAATGCACAAACTGAATATAAACCGGCGTTACGAAAACAAAAAACAGATAGGACAGTCTGTCAAGCCTGAGGGAGAGGGACTGATCAGCGAGAAAAGATACCTGGGCGATATCGAGGTCAATCAGGGCGCCGAGGAAACATATGAAGGCAAAGAGGATGTTGGTGGAGTTTTTCTTTCCTCGAAGAATGGAGAAAAATGTCAGAAGGGAAAAGACGATGAAACCGGTCACAGGAAGGAGAAGGTAGGAATATGATTCCCATAAAAGGTAAAGAGACACGATCAACCTCCTCTACCGGTTATAAAATCCCGCTAAAATAAAAATACAGCCGCCGTTACAACCGACGTATAACCGCCGTTTTTTACTATTGTTGATTGCGTGACGTTTCTTGTCCTTACTATTTTGCCACTTATCTTGAAAATTTCCTCTTTTTCATCCCAGCTTGCGTCCACATCAAAATCTATACCGAGTGTTGACGCAAGCATAGCCGCCGCAAGGTCTTCCGCGTAGTCCCCCGTTTCCACCGATGTCTGTCCGAATGCGTGGTGCT
>CAZSYH010000015.1:0-37283 GCA_964610735.1 uncultured Syntrophaceae bacterium
TGGTCTTTTTCCTCATCTACGGCGGGGTTCACCTCTACCTCTTTCTGGGGGCAAAGGCCTCTCTCGCACTCGGAACCAGTACCGGTATATTTGTTGCGCTCTTCATGATCATCATGGTCCTTGCGCCCATTATCGTCCATATGTCGGAGAGAAACGGCTTCGAATCCTTCGCGGTCTTTTTTTCCTGGACAGGGTATCTATGGATGGGGACCATCTTCCTGTTCTTTTGCCTTTCCCTCGTCTTCGATTGCTGCCGCATTCTTATACACATGGGCGAGCATATACTTTCCATCGATCTTTCCTCCATAATTCCCTCTGCCCGGAATTGCTTTATCGCGCTGCTTTCCATCTCGATCGCCACGGCATTGTACGGCTATATCGAGGCCTTGAATATCCGCAGCGAGAAGATCACTATAAGGACGTCGAAGATACCGGAAGAAATCAAAAGATTCAGGATCGTACAGATATCCGATCTTCACATCGGTCTTATCGTCCGTGAAAAGAGACTGAAACGTATATTGAAGGAAATCAGGGCTGCCAATCCCGACATCCTTTTTTCCACAGGGGACCTGGTCGACGGACAGGCAGACAACATGTCCGGATCCGCGGATCTCCTGCGGGAAATAAACCCTGAATATGGAAAATTTGCCGTTACGGGAAACCATGAATTCTACGCGGGGCTTGCGCAGGCACTTGATTTTACGAGGAGGGCGGGCTTTACGGTCCTGAGAGGAGAAGGATCAAGCGTGGGAGGGTTTATTAATATCGCAGGCGTTGATGATCCCACCGCCAGGATCTACGGTGCTACTGAAGGTGCCCCGGAGGAAAAACTGCTTTCCGGGTTTTCAGACGATGAGTTTACTATTCTCCTTAAACATCAGCCGGTTGTGCTAAGAGGATCGCCGGTATTGTTCGATCTCCAGCTCTCCGGACATACCCACAAGGGACAGATATTCCCTTTTACCCTCCTCACCCGCCTGTTTTTCGCCTTCAACAGCGGTTGTTATCACCTCGCTGAAGGATCTGTTCTCTATGTAAGCAGGGGAGCGGGAACGTGGGGGCCTCCCATGCGTCTCATGGCGCCTCCCGAAATCACAATTATTGACCTGGTCCACGGCGAGTAACCATATAGCCCTGGCCTTTGCATTGAGCCATGGATCAGGGGAATCTGACAGGTTTTACTTATTGTAAAAGATCCCTGAATAATATATAAAAACCTTCTTTTGAATGGGACTCCTGTTTGATCAATCAAAAATAAGGAGAACAAAAACATGGGTAAACTGTTCGGTACAGATGGAGTAAGAGGGGTGGCAAACGAATATCCGATGACAGCGGATATGGCCCTGCGGATAGGGATGGCAACGGCCCACCTTTTTAAGCGGAGTGGTCATCAGCCGAGAATTATCATAGGGAAAGACACCCGTGTCTCGGGATATATGATAGAATATGCCCTTGTTTCAGGAATCTGTTCCATGGGTGTGGACGCCTACATGGTCGGCCCCATGCCGACACCCGGAGTCGCCTTTCTGACCGACAGCATGAGAGCCGATGCGGGTATAGTCATATCCGCCTCTCACAACCCCTTTCAGGACAATGGGATCAAGATATTTTCCAGCGATGGGTACAAGCTTCCCGATGAAAAAGAACTGGAAATAGAAGAGATGGTTCTTTCAAACAAGATGGGAAATCTTCATCCTTCGCCGAGGGAACTGGGAAAGGCGTACAATTTAGAGGGCGCCAGGGGACGTTATACCGTTTTCCTGAAAAACACATTTCCGAAAGAATACACGCTTGAGGGCACCAGTGTGGTGCTGGACGCATCCAACGGCGCCACATACCGAATCGCGCCGAAACCCTTCTTTGAACTGGGCGCGGAAGTGCACACCATCTTCGCTGAGCCCGACGGGGAAAACATCAACCGTGAATGCGGCTCACAACACCCGGAGAAACTGGCCAAAGAGGTAGTAAAAAGGGGAGCCAATGTCGGATTTGCCTTCGACGGAGACGGCGACCGGCTCATTGCCGTTGATGAAAAGGGCGGTGTTCTCACGGGGGACCAGGTAATAGCAATATGTGCCAGGATGATGAAGGAAGAGGGAACCCTCACCAACAATCTGGTAATTGATACGGTTATGAGTAATATCGGTCTTGGCCTCGCGCTGCGGGAACTCGGCATAGAAAAGGCGACGGCCCCTGTTGGAGACAGGTATGTCCTTGAGATGATGAAAGAGAAGGGCGCCTCAATAGGTGGCGAAGATTCGGGGCATATCATCTTCCTGAACCACCATACGACGGGAGATGGCCTCCTCTCCGCCCTGCAGGTCCTGGCGGCAATGAAAAGAGAGGGGAAACCCCTTTCCGAACTTGCCGGCATAATGAAGGTGTTCCCTCAAAAACTTATCAATGTGGATGTAACCTCAAAGCCCGAGATATCGACGATTCCGGAAATTGTGAGAGTCATTGATGAAGTTGAGGGGAAACTCGGAGATGAGGGGAGAGTCCTGGTCCGCTATTCCGGGACGCAGAACATGTGCCGCGTCATGGTTGAAGGACCGACGGACGAGGAAACCGAGAGGTATTGCAACCAGATTGTCGCCGTGGTGAAGGAAAAACTGGTGTAGGATAATCCAAGAATGTGGGGGGGTATCGCATGTTCAAGGTAATCATTACTCGTGATTTCGATCATATGAGTGAGGTAGCAGCACGCCTGGTGACCGATGACATCAGGGAAGTAACGGGCGAAAAGGGTGGGTATGTCCTCGGGCTGGCAACCGGCAGTTCGCCGACCGGTCTTTATAAACATCTGGCCAGGGCGGCTAACGAAAAAGACATCGACAGTTCCAAGGTCGAGTCTTTCAATCTTGACGAGTATGTCGGCCTTCCGGGAGAAAACGCTCAACAGAGGACCCTGCACCCGGAAAGCTATAGCTACTTCATGATACAGGAACTCTTCGGCCTCCTGCAGGATAAGTTCAGAGAGACGAATGTTCCCTGGGGGACCCTTATCGACCAGGAAAAACTGGTGTCCGAACTCCAGGAAAATCCGGAAGACTGGGAAGAACAGGGCGCGGACAAAGGGAAGGCCATCGTCATACAAAGGGACGCGCGATCTGATTATCTGCGCTGGATCAGAAACGAGATACTTGACGCCTATGCGAAAAAGATCGCAAAGAAGGGCGGTGTCGATCTCCATATCATAGGTGTTGGCGGCAGGGGGCATGTCGCCTTTCACGAATCGGGCATTCCCTTTGAAGGAAACGAGATGCTCCTGGTAAAGCTCGACGAAAACACCGTGTCAAATGCGGTCGAGGACGGACATTTCGCGAAGGAGGAAGACAGTCCCTGGTACGCAATATCCATGGGGGCCGAGCTTGTCTACAGGGCAAAAAAGGTAGTTCTTCTCGCCAACGGTAAACGGAAAGCGGAACCGATTGGGGTATCCCTCCTGAAAGATCCCTCACCGATGGTGCCGATCTCGTACGGCCAGATATTTTCTGAAAAGGGTGGAGAGATTATATATGTCATCGACAGGGCTGCCGCGGGGCACATCCTGGATAAATCTGACGAGTTGAAGCAGCGCGGCATCGAAGTTGATGACATCAGTGACGGGTATGCCTCGTGAAAGGTTGAAAAACCATAAAGAAGGGTTCAAGGGGTCGAGTGAAGAGTATTTGGATTTAATTGAGAGATGGTTATGATTCATAGAATAGAAATCGGATTCAAAGAGGGCATAAGGGATGTCCTTGGAGAAAAGACCAGGCAAAAGATAATAGAACATCTCGGGATCGATGTCGCCGGAGTGAGTACTGCCGAGGTATATACCATGGACGGGGATATTGCGGGCGACGAGCTGGAGAAGATAGCGAGCGGTCCCCTTTCCGACCCCATCATTCAGAAATACGCCATAGACAGAGGCCTCGCGGACGGTTTCGACTGGTTGATAGAAGTTGGTTTCAGGCCCGGTGTTACTGACAATGTGGGAAAAACCGCGAGAGAAGCTATCGAGCTGCTCCTTAATAAAAAAGGGGTTGTGGATGTTTATACCTCAAGGCAGTATGTCCTGAAGGGGAATATAGACAGAAAAGATGCTGAGCGAATCGCATCGGGACTTCTGGCTAATGAACTTATCCAGCGCTACGAGATCATCAGCGGGAAGGAATGGAGCCCTGAGGAGGGGGTCCGTCCATACGTTCCCCGCGTAACAATCGAAGACAATCCGTCAACCGAGGAGATTGATCTCGAAGTGAGTGATGAAGATCTTCAGGGGATCAGCGACACCAGGATTCTCGCACTCACAGTCGATGAAATAAAGGTGATGAGGGGTTATCTGCATGACGAAGCTGTGCTGAATGAAAGGATGAAGGCCGGCCTTGGTAAGAAGATTACCGACGTCGAGCTGGAATGTCTTGCGCAGACCTGGTCTGAGCACTGCAAACACAAGATTTTCAGCAGCATCATAGACTATGAAGATGAAAACGGCATCCACAGCACCACCGATTCCCTCTTTGGCAGCTGCATCAAGAGAGCGACAAAGGAAATCAGAGAAGCCTTGGGAGAAGATGACTGGTGTCTCTCGGTCTTTGTGGACAATGCCGGGATCATCCGGTTCAATGACGATTATAACCTCGTGTTCAAGGTGGAAACCCATAATTCACCCTCGGCGCTTGACCCGTATGGTGGCGCCCTTACCGGTATCGTCGGAGTCAATCGCGATCCGTTTGGAACAGGGAAGGGTGCAAAGCTCATCTTCAATACCGATGTATTCTGCTTCGCGTCCCCGTTTTACGAGAAACCCCTCCCCAGGAGGATTCTCCACCCGAGGCGGATTTACGAGGGAGTGAGGGAGGGCGTGGAACATGGAGGAAACAAGAGCGGTATCCCCACCGTCAACGGGTGCCTGGTGTTTGACGAAAGATATCTGGGCAAACCACTTGTTTACTGCGGAACAGGCGCCATTATGCCAGCTCGCATCCTCGGAGAGCCGACCCACTCAAAGGAGATAATTCCGGGAGACATAATCATCATGACAGGGGGGCGGATCGGAAAGGATGGAATCCACGGGGCAACCTTCTCTTCGGAGGAACTGCATGAGGATTCCCCTGTAACCGCGGTGCAGATCGGCGACCCTATAACCCAGAAAAAGATGACGGATTTTCTCCTTATCGCGCGGGACAGGAACCTCTACCGGGCGATAACGGACAACGGCGCCGGCGGTCTTTCATCGTCGGTCGGTGAAATGGCCACACTCTGCGGAGGCTGTGAAATCGACCTCAGGAAGGCCCCTCTGAAATACGCCGGGCTCAAACCCTGGGAGATCCTCATATCGGAGGCACAGGAGAGGATGAGCCTCGCGGTGGCCCCTGAAGATTGCGAGGCATTTCTCAACCTTGCCGAAAAAATGAATGTCGAGGCCACGATCCTCGGCACCTTCACCAATTCCGGAAAGTTTCATGCTTTTTACGGGGACAAAACCGTGGCTTATCTCGACATGGAATTTCTGCATGATGGCCTCCCCAGGATGCGGCTGAACGCGAAGTGGATACCTCCACAACATGAGGAACCGGGGTTTTCGGAACCGGACGACATGGGACGCGCGCTGAAAGAGACGCTCTCACGTTTGAATATCTGCAGCAAGGAATCGGTCGTCAGGCAGTACGACCATGAAGTGCAGGGCGGGAGTGTGGTCAAACCGCTGGTCGGCGTCGCAAACGACGGCCCTGGTGATGCGGCGGTAATAAGACCGATACTCGATTCCTTCGAAGGCATTGTCGTGGCAAATGGAATCTGCCCCCGCTACAGCGACATCGACACATATCACATGGCCGCCTGCGCGATAGACGAGGCCGTCAGAAACACCATAGCCGTGGGGGGCTCTCTCGACAGATTGGCCGGCATAGACAATTTCTGCTGGTGCGATCCAGTGGAATCCGAGAAGACACCGGATGGCCGATATAAGCTGGCACAGCTCGTACGTGCGAACAGGGCGCTCTACGATTATACAAAGGCATACGGCGTCCCCTGTATCTCCGGAAAAGACAGCATGAAAAATGACTATCTCATAGGGGAAGTAAAGATATCGATACCGCCGACCCTGCTTTTTTCCACAATGGGAAAGATTGAGGACGTAAGAAAGGCGGTTACCATGGACGCGAAGAGGTCTGGTGATCTGGTCTATGTGCTGGGTGAAACCCGCGAAGAACTCGGGGGCTCCGAGTGGTTCGCCCTGCACGGGTTTACGGGCAATAATGTTCCCAAAGTAAATGCCGCCAAGGCAAAGAAACTCTACAGGGCGTTGACCGGGGCGATCGACAGGGGCCTGGTTGCCTCCTGCCATGATTGCTCGGATGGCGGGCTCGGCATTGCCCTCGCCGAGGTCGCCTTTGCCGGAGGACTTGGCATGAATGTTGACCTCTCGCGTGTTCCGCGCGAAGGGATTGAAAGAGATGATTATCTCCTCTTTTCCGAATCGCAGAGCAGGTTTGTGGCAACCATCTCGCCGGAATCGAAGGAAGAGTTCGAAAACATCATGGCGGGAAATATCTTTGCCTGCGCGGGAAAGGTGACATCGGAAAGTGCCTTCATAATTTACGGAACAGATGGAAAGAATATTATAGAAGAAGATATTAACGACTTAAAAAAGGTATGGCAGAAACCGCTGGACTTTTAGAAAAGCAAGGACAATGGCAAACAACGTAAAATCAATCGTAATAACGGGAAACGGCACAAACTGCGAAATGGAAATGGCGCATGCCTGCAGGCTTGCGGGGTCCTCCGAAGTGGATATTGTTCACATCAGCGAACTGCTTTGCGGGGAAAAGCGTCTGGACGATTACCACTTCCTCAATCTCCCTGGCGGCTTTCTGGATGGAGACGATCTGGGGTCCGCAAAGGCGGGAGCAAACAGGATCATCAACGCAAATATCAAAGGCGGGAAAGAAAAACTGTACGCGCAGTTTGCCAAGTTCATTGATGACGGCAAACTTATCCTGGGTGTATGCAACGGCTTTCAGCTTATGGTCAAGCTTGGACTGCTGCCGGCATTTGACAAAGATTATTCCAGACAAACAGTTACTCTGACATTCAACGATTCGGGACGCTTTGAAGACCGGTGGGCCTACCTCAGGATAAACGGGGATTCACCCTGCATCTTTACAAAGGGGATGGAGGGAATATACCTTCCCGTCCGACATGGCGAGGGTAAAATCGTCACAGAAAACCCTTCTATACTGGAGAAACTACACGCGAACAATCATATCGTCATGCAGTACAGTGATGAAAGCTATGAAAGAGTGACGATGGATTATCCGGACAATCCAAATGGTTCAGTGGATGGAATCGCGGGAATATGCGACGAAACAGGGAGAATTTTCGGCCTTATGCCTCATCCGGAAGCCTATCTCCACTACACCAATCACCCCCGATGGACGAGAGAGAACCTGCCTGAAGACGGAGCGGGACTTTCAATCTTCAGAAATGCCATCGACTTTATTCAGAAAAATCTCTGAGCGGGCGCCATCCTTGCCACCTCATATTGCCTGCCCTGTAATCAATAATGGAAATCATGCACCTCAATTACCGCCCACATCGATAGATTCCATGATCTTACCGGCTATGATGTCAACTCCCTCACCGAGAAAACACTCTATGGGGATAAGCTTAGGGTGTTCACTAAATCTTCATATAGATATAGTTGGCGAACCCTTACCTTTCATATTATGGTTTACCAACCCCTTTGATCGGACGAAGGTACATAATCGGTATTAATCCCACAAGGGCAAATGCTGTCAAAGCCATGAAGGCCATCCGATATTCACCTGTAATGTCGAACATATACCCTGTTAGAATGGGTCCAATGGTAGCTCCTATGGTGCCGAAGAACAGAACTGTGCCAAAGAGTTGCCCATGAGAACCCATACCGAAAAATTCAGCTATCGTTGGAGACATTACAGTGAAAATACCGCCATGGGCGAACCCATAAACAAAGGCAAATAAAAACAGCATCCAAGGGCTGCTGGTAAACTGTAGCAAAATAAAACTGCTGATCAGGATGATAAAACAAGTTATCAGCGAATTTTTGCCACCGATTTTATCATTTACAATGCCCATCACGAATCTCCCCAGAACGCTTACCCCGCCTATGGTTGAAAGTACGGATACGGCTATTGCCGGTTTAATACCCTGATCCATTGCATGAGGCACGATGTGCACAATGATGGTAAATATGCAGATAAAAACGGAAAATTCAGAAAGGCAAATTCCCCAAAATTGAATCGTTCTGACTGCTGCCCGAAAAGAGAGGCTGTTATCTTCCGTGGGCAATGCATTGCCATGACTGGTTTGCTGATTCCCGTCAGGCAGCAGACCGATTTTCCGGGGGTCACGTTTCATGAGTTGAGCGAACGCGACCAAAGCCACCAAGACTACACTACCGATAATAAGGTAGGCATTGCGCCATCCAAAGGCGGAAATAAGCACCGAAGCGATCAAGGGGACTAAAAACTGCCCTGCCCCTGTACCTACTTTCACAATCCCGGACATCATACCGCGGTATTTAACAAACCATCTGGCAATGGTGGATAAGGTAATGACGTCATGAGTGCAGAAACCGATGCCAGCAAACAGACCATACAGAAGGTAGAGTTGCCAGGGCATGGTAATCTGCGACATCAGTATGTATCCGAGGCCCCCGAACACCCCGGATACCGTCAATATAATCCTGGGGCCGATCCTGTCGTTTAAAGTACCGGTGATGATTGCACCAGACCCCATAACAAAAAAAGCCACGGAAGACGCACCCGATATCAAAGCCCTGGACCAACCAAATTCCTGTTGTAGTTCCTTGAAAAAAACGCCGTATGTAAACATCGCTCCGATGCACACCGCCTGGATGAAGAAACTGGCGGCGACAATATTGTATCCATAGAAATACCTTGTTTTCAATATACCTCCTTCCGATCCTATTCTGGAACGTGTGTTCTGAATTGCTGATCGGGCAAGATCATTTCACATCGATAGATTCCATGATCTTACCGGCTATGATGTCAACTCCCTCACCGAGAAAACACTCTATGGGAATTTTATCCAGATATCCGTTATCCCAAGGCAGATTGTATTCATTGATGAGGTTGTTGATCTTGTTAAATTTATTCCCCAGAGCATCTTTCTTTTCCGAAGCCGTGAGATCACCCTTGAAATTCACATGGAGTAGCAATACATGACGAATCCTGTGACCCGTGCCGAGAAGAGGAATGATAACAACAGGGGCATTGTCGGTTTTCCCGAGACCGGCATAGACCTCACCGACATTGATGATATTCCGTTTTGTTCCCTTGAGCGGTCCCGGTTTTCCATCAACCCGTGATTTCATCCTGAGGGAGACACCGCCCTTCTTGTTTATAGATATTGTGGTGAAATCCGCCGGTTTTCCGTCATAATTCAGATCTCTGATATCATAGAGGCTATAGCCCCTTATATCAGAGATGGTCTTCTGAAGTCTTTTGATGGTAAATCCGTCGTAGCTTGTGAGATTCTCAAGCGAGAAGTTAAGCCCCTTGATAAAGTCGAAGAGAATGCCCCTCTGCATCTCGCCTTTTCTGCTTGTGCCCACCGTGACCGTTTTTGCCTGATGCCTGATCGCATCGATTGGTCGTGTAAGTTCATCAATCGCCCTTCCGAGGCATATATCGAGCATATCGAAGGGTGACGATGAGGGTCTTTTCCCTTCATATTCCAGCCAGAAATCCTCTACAGGAAGCTTTCCTACAGCGTACTTTAAAAGGAGTGTGATATCCGATGCCACCTCAATACTCATGGAGGAAAAAAAACCTTTGTTTCTTCGATCTCGAAATTCTGAAGAGAATCTTTCTATGATTCTGTGAAGCTCAGTGTCCTCTATCCTCTCAAAAAGAGAGTCATTTTGTTTCTTTATTTCATTCTGTCTAAGAGACAGACTGTTTCTGAATCGACGGAAAAACTCTCCGTCCTCATTGATACTGCATGCCGCATAGTACCCCCCGAGATGGCCGGTAAGGGTGTTCAATATTACAGAAGTAGGAAATGCAGACCGGGGCACGAATATTACCGAATCAGCAATACCGTTGAATCTTGTTTCTCCTTCATCGGCTATGACAATGGTGGAGGCGGCATGTGCCTTGAAAATTGCCACGTCCTTTATAATATCCTCTATAACCATTTCCGGATTTCCCGCCGCGCAGACAATAATGAGGGGTTCTGAAGAAAGGTCTATATGCTTTTTATCCTCAACAATATCGGATGAGATGGTTTTGTAACAGAGCTCGCTCAGCTTTATCCGTATCTCATCGGCGGCAACCTTGTTAGGGCCGCTTCCGACAACCGCCCAGTACCTTTTTTGCTTAGCAACATCCCGGACGGCTTCTCTGATAATCTCGCTTTCCGACAAAACTTTGTCCATTTTATCGGGAGCGGCCTCCAGGTTTGTCAGCGCCACCGCTATTTGGTCGTCCGGCATGGCTCTCACTATTTGCGCGAAATCGAGA
Source organism: uncultured Syntrophaceae bacterium (assembly GCA_964610735.1). Lineage (GTDB taxonomy): Bacteria > Desulfobacterota > Syntrophia > Syntrophales > UBA2210 > UBA2210. Next base: position 10,518 of record CAZSYH010000015.1, read on the forward strand.
GCCAGGACAAAGCCTGCCACGATCTGGGAATAGAAGGCCTTTGTCGATGCCACCGACATCTCTATGTCACGCCCGTCACTGGTATAAAAGACCCCATCCGTCATATGCGTAATATCCGACTGTCTTCGATTAACGATCGAGATGAGATGGGCGCCCCGCTGTTTTGCCATGGTAACGGCACGATTTGTGTCTGTTGTTGTCCCCGATTGTGTCACGGCAATTATGAGTGTATTTTCAAGATTTTCTTCGAGGGGAAAGCCACTCAGTTCGGAAGATGTTTTCGCCTTGACGACTATTCGGGTTTCCCTGAGATATTGAGAGAAGGCGTCTGCTATGGCTCCGCCGGCCACTGCGGCCGTACCCTGACCAATCACATAAATATTATTTAAAAGATCTCTTTCCAGGGCATCCCGCAACCTCGGCGAAATGACATCATCTCCGAGATTGAAGGTCACCTCCGGTATTCCTCTTCCATTGGAAGAAATCTTATACTTTCCTCTCAGCGTTTTTCTGACCGAGAGTGGTGCCTCACGAATCTCCTTCAAAAGGAAATGAGGGTAATCCTTCCGGTCGATATCGCGTGTGGTAATCTCTGCTTTTTCGATCTGTTCCCGGGATATCCGGATGGGTTCTCCATCATAACAGAAGGCGCTTATTCCCCCTGTATTGCCTCCGCCGTTCCTGCTCAGAACAAAAACCTGCCCCCGTGTACGTGAATCCCCCTCGACCCGCTCAATCTCACCATCCATTTTTATGAAATATGGGGTGAGTTCCACGAGACCGTATAGCTCCGATGAAAACATATACTGATTTTCACAGAGTCCGATATAGAGAGATTGGCCGCTTCCCCTGAGGGCAAGGAAGGCCTTGTCCGGTTCGAGATTGCTCTCCATGGCAATGGCATGGGATCCTTCAAAATCATTGAGGGCCAGCCGAAAGGCCTCGGTCAGTTCATGTCCTTCGTAGAGATATTTTTCGATCTGAAGGGGAATTATCTTCGTATCCGTCGTCACGCGCTTATCTATAATATCGATTTTCCCCTTTTCTATAGTGCTCCTTAATTCACCGTAATTGTCTATATCGCCGTTGAGGGCGACACTTATGGCCCAGTCACCTCTTCCGTAAGCGGGATAATCCTTGTCTTTATGAGACTCATCTGATGGAGTTTCTCTGTCCTCTTCGTGTACAAAATTATTGATGGGATGGCAGTTTTCTTCAGTGATAGAGCCCACCGAGGCCCATCGGGTATGGGCGAGATACATCTCGGATTCTATCTCCTCATCGATAAATATCTCAAACAGTTGATCCGACCGTATTCTTTCTCTCAGGTATTTTCCGTTCTCACCCAGCTCTCCCGTTACGGAAGCCTTTTTATAGGTAAAGGAAACCGTAGAGTTGACTTTTGTGCCCGGTTTATAGGAGATATGCAGTGAACCATCGGCGAGATCACCCGGTTTCAGTCTTTTTTCCCATTCATCGTATAGTCCACGATTCCTTATGTCTCGCAGGGCTTTGTCCAGGGCGCCCCTTTCTTTCAGGGCAAATGTTATTTGTATTCCAGCTGAGTCTCTCCCCCTTACCTCCAGGCGGTCGAGTGAGCTCAAAAGGAGATTAATGTTTCTGTATTTCCTGAAACCTTCCTTCGATATCCCCTTTCTTCCCTTCGGTCCGGCGAGGTAAATTATCTTATCCATGTTGGAGAGAACATCCCTTTCGATGCCCCACACACAATCCCTGAAGAGGATAAGGGCGTTGTTGACATACTCCATATCGGCTGTCAAGAAATGGCCGGCATTTTTCTCCACCAGTTTTTCCTCTTTCACGAGAAAGGCATTCATTCCCCGATAGAGGTCTTTCAGTTTCATCTCCTTTTCACCATCAAAAAAAATGCCCTCAATAAATGAATCCTGCTTCAGCCTGAGGACATTCTCCTCAACAGTTCTGAGTAGATTATCACCGCCGAGGTAGTATTCCCTTGAGATTTCATGAGCTGTCAATTTTTTCAGATTGTTTTTTTTGATTTTTTTGAAGATATTCGAAAGGTTTTCCGCTATATCTTTTTCTTCAACACTGGTGTTTCTCTTTACCGCCAGGATTCCAGAGAGTCCGCAGAAGAGAATATCTGGAATCGAAGGAAAGATAATGAGCGCATTGGGAAGAACATGTCGCGGATTCCTTCCGACGGCTATCTTCCAGTTTTTAAGACATTTCAGTATTTTCAGAGTGATATTTATGATCTGGTTTATCATTTTTTCCGGAATCCCGACTATCTCGTCTTCGCATACTTTAGAGATGCCTCGATAAACCTGTGGAACAGGGGGTGAGGCTTTATCGGCTTCGATTTAAATTCCGGATGAAATTGACAGCCCAAAAACCAGGGATGATCGCCAAGCTCCACGATCTCAACGAGGTGGCCATCCGGTGACGTGCCGCTGATGCGGAGGCCCTTATCAGTTAATATATTTTTATACTCATTATTGAATTCATAGCGGTGTCTGTGGCGCTCGCTTATCTTTTTCGTTTTATACCCTTCAAACGCAAAGGTGTCTGTCTCCAGAAGGCAGTCATAGGCTCCCAGTCTCATCGTTCCGCCCATATCGATAACATCTTTCTGTTCCGGAAGAAGGTCGATCACCGGATAGGCCGTCTCACCGTCAAATTCAGCGCTGTTTGCCCCTTCCAGGTTGCACAGGTTCCGCGCGCATTCCACGACGGCCATCTGCATACCGAGACAGATGCCGAAAAATGGCACCTTATTTTCACGGGCGTAGGTTACGGCCTGTATCATACCTTCGATACCCCGTTTACCAAATCCTCCCGGAACGAGAATACCCCCCGCATTTTTAAACTGATCCGTAATTCCTTCCCTTTCTATCTGCTCCGAATCGACAAAATCGAGATGAACTTTGCAGTCATTCGCGATACCACCATGAATAAGTGCCTCATTCAGGCTCTTGTAAGAATCTGCCCAGTCGACATATTTACCCACAATGGCGATAGAGACCTCATTTGAAGGATTTTTAATCTTTTCACTGAGTTTTTCCCAATCATTCAGACGAGACTGACCTGTCCAGATATTGAGGAGATCGACAATCTTCTGATCCACCCCTTCCCTGTGATAGATAAGGGGAACCTCGTAAATACTTCCCACGTCCTTGGCGGTGAAAACAGCTTCCACTCCGACATTACAGAAAAGGGATATCTTTTCCCTGATCTCTTTTGAGAGGAACTCTTCCGTCCGGCAGAGAAGTATATCGGGCTGGATCCCTATCTCCCTCAGTGCCCTGACACTGTGCTGGGTTGGTTTTGTCTTTACCTCTCCAGCCGCTTTAAGGTAGGGAACCCATGTCAGATGGATAAAGATCGCATTTTCTCTGCCAACCTCATTTCTGAACTGCCGTATTGCCTCGAGAAAGGGAAGGCTTTCGATATCACCCACCGTGCCGCCTATCTCAACGATCGCCACATCAAACCCCTTGGCCGCTCCCCTGATATAGTCCTTGATCTCGTTCGTGATATGAGGAATTACCTGAACGGTACCACCCAGATACTCTCCCCTCCGCTCCTTTGATATGACGGAAAAATAGACCTGCCCCGTGGTCAGATTGTTTTCCTTTCCCATGGGTGTATTTACAAATCTCTCGTAATGGCCCAGATCCAGATCCGCTTCTGTACCGTCATCCGTCACATACACCTCCCCATGCTGAAAGGGATTCATTGTGCCCGGATCGACATTGATATAGGGGTCCAGCTTCTGGTTTGTAACCTTCAGGCCGCGGCATTCAAGAAGCGCTCCGATTGAAGCGCCCGCAATCCCTTTCCCGAGGGAAGAAAGGACGCCGCCTGTTACAAAGATAAATTTTGTTCTCATTGCTCACACCACCTGTTTCAGTCTTTTCTCATAAATCGCATTTGAATGTAAATTACAATAACACTTTTACGCGTAAGACATCATTCGTTAAAGGCAGCATTTTTGACATCAATAAAAAACTCGGCTTGAATAGCCCCGCGCGGACACACACTAACACAAGTATAACATAATGTACATTTCAGAGGATCGACTGTAAAGATCTCTCCATTACGGGTAATTGCCCCCTGAGGACAGTTCTCTATGCATTTATCGCAAAATATGCAAGTGCCGCAGCTCATACACCTGTCTATCTCATCCTCTTCATCACCGAAATAGAGGGCGTTAATACGACTTCTCGGTACGAGATTTTTCTCGGGGTAGATAAATTTCCTGCCCGTGAGGAGCGCGTGAATTTCAAGCGCGGCAAGCCTTCCCGATCCCACGGCATCGGAAATAAGACCCGGTCTGTGTATGTCACCGCACCCGTAAATCTTCAGATCACTGCTTCTGAACGATTGCTCGGCGGTGACGATATATCCCCTTTCATCTATCAAAACTAAATCAGGGAGAAAAAAGGTGTCCGGTGTCTCTCCTATGCTGAAAAGCACCACATCCGCTTTCAGTTCAGTTCCGTCATTAAAAAAGATCTTTTCTCCGTCCAGTCTTTCCACAAATTTTGGCCAGAGAATATCCGTCCCCAGTTTCACGGCTGAGTCCAATTCATGCCCGAAGGCAAGGGGTTTCTGAATATCCAGAGCGGTCACCTTTTTCGCCCCAAGCCTCCATGACTCACAAGCGATATCCATACCCACGTTACCCGCGCCGATGATCACGATCTCACTTTCCGAGAGATTCATATCCTTCCCTTCGTTGATGTCAATGAGAAACTGCAGACCTGAAAGAATTCTTTCTCCCCCCGGGTATTCTATTCTCCTGGCTATGTGAGCGCCGGTGGCAACGAGAACAATGTCGCAGTCGCTATAGATTTTTTCAAACATCTCCCGATTGACCCTCTGGCTCGTATTAAATTCGATCGGAAGCGAGGTAATCCTCTCTATATCCCTGTCGAGGGTCCTGTCGGAGAGCCTTTCGCGGGGGATGGCCTTCCTTACCTTGCCGCCAAGATTATCCAAAGCGTCATAGACCCTGACTCTATATCCCCTTCTCGCAAGCTGCCAGGCGGCCGAGAGGCCGGCAGGCCCTGCCCCTATAATAGAGATAACCTGTTCCTTCTCCTCTTCCAAGACATCCGGATTGAAGTCAGGATAGTATTCCCGGGCAAGTTCCTGTAATTTCAGAGGCCTGTCAATCGCACCCCGGTTGCACGCATCCATGCAAGGCGCCGGACAGGCTGTCCCACAAACAGACATCCTGAAGGGCGTATATTCATCCATTAATTTCTGGGCTTCCAGGACTTTTCCGGCCTTGATAAGATTAGAGAAAACCGGTATTGGAATCCCTGTGGGGCATGCGTTCGCACAGGGGGCTGTTAGGTTGAAATGGATCGGAAGGTCGGTTTTGACATTCATCCCGGGCGTATATAATTTGGCGAAGGGCCGGCTACCTTTTTTCGTGATCTTCACAAAATCGTCCGGTACTATGCCATCTGTATCGGTATCAAAATTTCTCGAATATTCCTCGAGTACCTCTTTTAAAAAAGTTTTGTCAGACTCATCGAGCTCGGCAAATATGGCGCCGGTTCCAATCTGGTATTCCTTTACCTCGCCCCTCACGAATATGGCGCCGCCGTGAATGCCGGTCCCCACGCTATATCCCACGGGCGACATTTTGCTGTTTTCCATGTTGAGCACTACGACCCTGCCGCCCGCCATATACTCGCCGCAGTAATCCTTGACCGTTCCGCCAATGATGAGCCAGGGCACGGAATCGAGGTATTCTTTCATGTGTATACCGGCGCGGTACTCCACATTGCCCTTGATGAACAATTTTCCTCCCCGCATTGAATGCCCCGGGATTTCACCTGCCTTGCCGTGGACGATGATTGTTCCCTCGTTCATGGTGTTGCCCACACCATCCTGGGCATTGCCATAAACAACGATCTCAGGCCCGTTCATAAAGGCGCCGAGATCTTGCCCCGGTGTACCATAGATATCAAAGTGGGCCGTACTCTCCAGACCGCCTCCTATATAACGTTGTCCCAGAACATTCTTTAGGACGATTTCGTTTTCTCCCTGCGAGAGCGACTTTTTAATCTGTCTGTTAAGGGCCTTGTAGTAAAGCCCCTTTGTTTCTATCGTCAGCATATCACGCTCCGGCGTGCTTGATTCCAAGAATTCTCAATTCTTCTTCATTCAGACCCACGCCGCGCAATCTGTCCCTGTTTCCCCTTAAGGCCTCGATAGCGCTTATTCCCATAGATCCCATAAGCTCTTTTATCTCTTCTCCCCAGGCACGCAGAAGGTTGGTAAGCGCCTGCGCTGCTTCATCCACATCAATTCTCTCCGCCAGGCCGGGCTTATTTGTCGTAATACCATAGGGACACCGTCCCGTAAAACAGCGCTGGCAGACATTGCACCCGAGAGCGATTAAGACGGGAGTTCCCAAATAAACCGCATCAGCGCCGAGGCATATAGCCTTCAACACATCGGAAGAACTCTGTATGCCACCCGATGCCACGAGGCTGACCGTGTTTCTGATCCCCTCTTCCGTAAGCCTCCTGTCAGCGGCAGATATGGCAAGCTCTATGGGGATACCCGTATTCTGGCGAATCTGAAGCGGTGTGGCTCCGGTACCTCCACGAAATCCGTCAATTGCAATAATGTCGGCTCCCGCACGTGCAATGCCGCTTGAAATGGGAGCCACGTTGTTGACAGCTGAAATCTTCACCGAGACGGGAATTTTGTAATCAGTCGACTCTTTTATGGCGTAGATGAGCTGCCTCAGATCCTCTATGGAATAGATGTCGTGGTGCGGCGCAGGAGAAAGCGCATCGGACCCCTCGGGAATCATTCTCGTTTGCGAAATAGCTTCGGATACCTTCTCACCCGGGAGGTGGCCTCCGATTCCCGGCTTGGCGCCCTGTCCGATCTTTATTTCCACCGCGGCAGCCGATTTCATATAACCTTCGCTGACACCGAACCTTCCCGAGGCAACCTGGACAATCGTATTCCCACCGTACTTTCTCAGCCTTTCGTGAAATCCGCCTTCTCCCGTATTCCAGTAGGTGCCCATCTCCCGCGTTGCCTTTGCCGCGGCTTTCTGGACCCTGAGATTCACGGCGCCGAAACTCATGCCCCCGAACATGATCGGCACTTCCAGCTTGAGCTGCGGGCCAACCTCGCCACCGTACCGTTCCGCCTTCCGGCCCAGGTAGCGCCTGATCTCCATCGGCTCACGGAGAGGATCAATGGAGGGATTGGTAACCTGGCATGCATCAAACATCATATGGTCAAAATATCGCTTCTGAGGACCCGTTGCTCCAGTACCAACCAGTAACACCCCTCCCTCCGAGCCAGCCTGACGCCAGATATTGTTTACCGGTTCCGTTTTCCAGTAACCGTGGGAGGTATGCATCGGCTCCGACACAATATGAATGGCACTTTGGGGACACATCTTGACGCAACGCTGACATGAATTACAGGCCCGCATGTTTGCCCACGGACGATACAGAATATCACCGTTTTTTTCCTTAAGCGGTTTGATCGAAATCTCCCCGAAGGAACATTCCTTTACACATATGTTGCAGCCGTTCTTATAGTCACACCTATCAAGGTCGAACTCGGGATGGAAGGGGGGTCGTACTTTCCAATTGTTTTTCATGCTCATCTTTTCACTCACGGTCAGAATTCCTCGAGAAAATCTATAATCACCGGTTCACCGCCCTTGGGTGACCAGATACGCTCCACATCCGGTGAAAGGAGCCTGATACTGCACTCCTCCGATGATGCATAGTAGGTGTCCCCATCTTTTGCGCAGACCACGGGGCGGAGTTTGTTCCTGTCATTGAGAACAATGGCACCATTCTTGTGGGTAAGGACGATCCCGAAGGGCCCGTTCACTATGGCAGGTCCGTAAATCTGTCTGAGATACCGCTTCTTTCCATCACTTGTACGATCAATTTCATCCCACAGTGAAGGGGCCATCACATAGCAGGCATCCTCCTTTGTCAGGCCGTCCAACCTCGTCAGCTTATCGTATATGTAGGATATGACCTCCGTATCGGTCTCGAGCATGCAGTAATACCCGAACATCTCGAGCCACCGGACGTTTGTCCCGTAACTGGTAATTTCGCCATTATGGACCACCGCCTTGTCGAGAAGAGTGAAAGGATGTGCCCCTCCCCACCAGCCCGGGGTATTAGTAGGAAAGCGATTGTGGGCGGTCCATGTGTACCCCCTATAATTCTCTATCCTGAAATAATCGGCTATATCCTCGGGATAGCCTACTCCCTTGAATACACCCATATTTTTTCCGGAAGACAGTACGAATGCCCCCTCCATCTTGTTGATGGTCATCACCACCTCAACGATATAGTCCTCTTCCGTCTGTTTTGGGCCTATAAACTCTTCGATAGGTTTCAGAAAATACCGTTTAAAATGTGGTCCTTTGCTTACGCGATCATTCGGATATACTGGTATCTGCTCCGACTGATAGATATACGTCCTGGTTTTCAGGTAATCCTCGATGATGGAAATAACGGGGGTGTTTTGCTCTCCTTCATACATGATATGAAAGGCATACTTGTCTTTGTTCTCAGGATATAAACCATAGGCTGCGAATCCGCCTCCCAGACCATTTCCCCTATCCCTTTGGACTCTTATGGCTTCTCTTATGTGACTCCCGTCTATGAGTTTCCTGTCTGTATTAATAATGCCAACAATTCCACACATACCAGCCCTCCATAAATTTACCCCTGCTGACCACTGCCACCGCGGCCCGCCCAGGCACGTTTCCTTATATCGGAAAGCCACAAAAAGTTCGAATAGAGCGTCCTGGCCACGGTTATCAAATCAGGCTCGATCTCTTCAAAGCCGCGTAATATCTTATCGAGTTCGGGACTTCTCTCGAACCACTGATAGAGCATTCCCCTCGTTACTTCAACATGAAATTGAAGACCAAAGGCGTTACCATATCGAAAGGCCTGATTTTCGCAGTCCCATCCCGTCGCGAGGAAGGTAGCCCCCTGAGGAATATCAAAGGTGTCCTCATGCCACTGAAAGACACTGATCACTTTCGAGATGCCCTGAAAGAGCATGTCGTTCTCCCCCTCCTCGGTAATAAAGATGTTTTTCCAGCCCAGTTCTTTTTTATTCGCCTTTCTCACCCACGCATCACACGCCCGTGCTATCAGCTGTGCACCGAGACATATTCCGAGGAGGGGAATATTATCATCTATTGCTTTTCGTAAAAATATGATCTCATCGTTCAAAAAAGGGTATCGGTCCCCATCATGGACGCTCATGGGTCCCCCCATGGTAATAATGGCGTAATACTCCATGGGGTCACTTGGAAGGATTCCCCCCTGAGAGAGATCCACTCTCTGGACATCAATGTCCTGCGATATCAGAAACTCTCCCAGGGTACCGGGTCCCTCAGATTCCACATGGGTTATAATAAGTGCCTTTTCCATCACAATCAAAGGATAGGCAGGTATTTGCCCAGCTCGTAACTACTAACGTGCATGCGGTATTGATCCCACTCAATCTTCTTGTTTTCGATAAACTTGTTGAAGATGTGGTCTCCCAGGGCTTCTCTCACCAGATCGCTCTTCTCTGTCAAAGCTATCGCCTCTCCAAGGTTTCCCGGCAGTGATTCGATACCTTTTGCCTCCCGCTCTTTTGCGGTCATCTCAAAGATGTCCTCTTCAATCGGATCAGCCAGAGTGTAGCCTTCTTCCATACCCTTCATGCCCGCTGCCAGCATAACCGCAAAGGCGAGATAGGGATTACAGGCAGGGTCAGGGCAACGGAATTCCATTCGGGTAGCATTTGCTTTACCCGGCTTGTACATGGGAACACGAATGAGGGCGGAACGGTTTCTCCTTGCCCATGAAATATACACGGGGGCCTCATAGCCCGGCACCAGTCTCTTGTATGAGTTCACCCATTGAGCGACAACAGAAGACAATTCAGGCGCATATTTCAGAAGTCCCGCGATGTAGCTCTTTCCAACACCTGATAAATAATACTCATCCTTTGCATCAAAAAAGGCATTTTCTGATCCCTTGAAAAGGGACTGGTGCACATGCATCCCGCTTCCATTTTCACCAAATACCGGTTTTGGCATGAAGGTGGCGTAAACACCGTGTCTCATTGCTATTTCTTTAACCACAAGACGATATGTCATGGCCGCATCAGCCATGGAAAGCGCCTCTTTATATCGCAAGTCAATCTCATGCTGGCTGGGAGCCACTTCGTGATGACTGTATTCCACCTGAATCCCCAACTTCTCAAGGGTCAAAATTGTGTCTCTTCTTAGATCGCTGGCCATATCCAGGGGGGTCAGATCAAAATAACCGCCACGGTCAAGGAACTCCGGTTTACCTGAATCACTCTTGAAATAAAAGAACTCAAGTTCCGGTCCCACATTCAACATGTATCCCTTTTCGGCAGCCTTTTTCAGGTTTCGCTTGAGAACCCAGCGTGGATCACCTTCATAGGGAGTACCGTCCGGTTTTTGAATATCACAGAACATCCGGGCCACGTTCATTCCTTCACTGGCTCGCCAAGGAAGAATAACGAAAGTCTCCGAATCAGGTTTTGCCATCATATCACTTTCTTCAATCCTGGCGAACCCTTCAATAGATGACCCATCGAAGCCCATTCCTTCTTCAAGACCAGTTTCCAATTCCGCCGGTGTAATCGAAAAACTCTTCAAAATACCTAAAACATCCGTAAACCAGAGACGTATAAACTTTACATTCTGGTCCTTTACCTGTTTTAATACATACTCTTTGTCTTTTTTTGGCATTGCACCTTCTCTTTCTTTTGATATTTTCTTATTAATTCGGCAATTAAACATATCAAACATCATGTTGGGCTTGATCCAGTACTTCAAGCCAATCCTGGATTCCCGCTTCCGCAGGAATAATAGTTTTGACATATACTGTTGCCGGAGTAATAATAAAAAGAGCAACTTTGGTGCCAAAGTCATTAATTTGGGAAAACATGATCTATGATTATGTTTTAATTGATATCTTACCGATGTGACGAGACAGAAAAATGGTGGATATGGTATAAAATCATTACCATTATGTAGGAGTATACTTCGGTAACTACTTTTATGTACGAAAGCGCTTAGAATCTACATTGTATTTCTGGGCTCGCAATCCGATGATTCTTTCCGTGGTACCGAGAATTTTCGCTGCCTGTGACATGTTTCCCCTGGAGGTTTTCAGGGCATCCATTATGAGATCGCACTCATATCGGTCCACCTCGCCCTGTAGCGTTCCATGGGGAATCGTTTCGGAATATGCCGAGGTCTGCAACGTGGAAGGAAGATGATACCCATAGATTACCCCCTCATTGCTGAGAAGAACGGCTCGCTCAATGCAGTTTTCAAGTTCCCGCACATTCCCCGGCCAATGATAAGCCACAAGCATGTCTATAGCGTGTGTGCATATACGCTGAATCCTCTTATTATTTGCCTTTGTGTATCGCTCAACGAAAAAATCGGTTAAAAGCAATATGTCTGCCTTTCGTTCACGAAGGGGGGGGACATAGATGGGAAATACGTTTAACCGGTAGTATAGGTCTTCCCTAAATCGCCCCTCCTTCATTAGACTTTCCAGATTACGATTCGTGGCGGCAATGATTCTCACATCGGTCTTAATGGTGGCAGTTCCACCTAACCGTTCGAACTCGCGTTCCTGGAGCACGCGCAATAACCTTATCTGCACCGTCGGAGAAAAATCACCTACCTCATCAAGAAATATTGTGCCTCCTGAGGCCAGTTCAAAACGTCCCTTGCTCTGTGATATTGCTCCTGTAAATGCGCCTTTTTCATGGCCGAAGAGCTCGCTTTCCAGAACTGCTTCAGGCAGGGCGGCACAATTAACCTTAATAAATGGTTTGTTTGCCCTGAGGCTGTTATAGTGTATCGCATTGGCTACCAGTTCCTTCCCCGTTCCGCTCTCTCCGCGAATCAAGACAGTAGCATTACTCTTGGAGACCTGTGCGATGAGGTTATACACCTCCCGCATTCCCTTCGAATTTCCTATGATGTTTGCCGGATGAAACCGATTCTTTAATTCACCCTGTAGCCGGAGATTTTCCTGTATAAGAAACTCACGCTCTTCCTGCGCTTTCTGACGAAGATGCACGGCCTGTGCCACCATGGCCGCGATAATTGACAAAAGACGGACATCCTCTTTGAGAGACACGGATTCATCAAATAATCTGTCTGCGCTTAACGTACCGATTACATCTTTTCCGATTTTTATGGGAACACATATGAATGAAATATCTTTTTTCTCTAAATTCCTGCGGGAACCCGTACGGTTCAAAAATAGAGGCTCATCGGAAATGTGAGGAACAATTACAGGCTGACCCGTTCCCACCACCTTACCTGTCACACCCTCCCCTATCTTATATTTGCCCAGTTCTTTCTCTTTTTCGGAGAGCCCGTGGGCAACCTCGATATAAATGTCTCCAGTTTTTCTGTTCAGGAGTGTCAGTGTGCCGCGAGTCATCCCCATGCGTTCCGCCAGAGCGCTAAGCACAGGGCCAACTGTTTCCCGGAGATCCATACTTTTGCCCAAAGCCTGGCTGACTTCCCAGAGAAGGGATAATTCCTTAATTTCTCTATTGATAGTTATGCCCTTACACTGAGAGTTGGATTCCATTGGATGATTACCTTGTCTGGAAATTTGGTACCGGAATGTCAAATTTTACGGAACCATATCATATTCCATGGTCAATATCAAAGCTTTGTTACAAGATTGTCGTTTTAAGTGTTTATTCATACGGTAACGTAATATCATCAGTATTTCTCTTGTCCGTATTGTTCCTGTTATATCGATAAGTTATCTTGTCGTGATACCAATGGCATTGTAATTGCTTTCTTCCAGAAACGTCAGATTCAGTAATTTTAGGAGGAAAGAATATGAATGCTGGAGATACAGCGTGGGTAATGGTCTGTGCCGTACTGGTGTTTATTATGACCCCAGGGGTAGCCTTTTTCTATGGGGGGATGGCGAGGAGAAAAAATGTCCTCTCCATTCTGACGCAGTGTTTTGCCATTATTTGTTTGGTGAGTCTGCAGTGGGTATTATTCGGATATTCACTGTCATTCGGCCCTGATACGGGCTATGGCATTATCGGAGGCTTGGACTGGATCGGTCTCAGAGGCGTAGGCCAGGAGCCCAGTGCCGTGTATGGCAGCACGCTACCGCATCTGGTCTTTATGATATTCCAGGCAATGTTTGCCATTATCACCCCGGCACTGATGGTAGGAGCCTTCGCCGGGCGGATGAAATTCTCCGCGCTTATTCTCTTCACGCTCCTGTGGACGACATTCGTCTACGATCCCATAGCGCACTGGGTCTGGGGAGCTGGAGGCTGGCTGGGAGGAATCGGCGCCCTCGACTTCGCGGGCGGTATCGTTGTCCATGTCAGCTCGGGTATTTCGGCACTGGTTGTGGCCATTTTGATCGGGAAGAGAGTTGGGTATGAGAAACAATCGTTCGCTCCTCACAACCTGCCGATAACCTTTCTGGGCGGAGCGCTCCTGTGGCTCGGCTGGTTCGGGTTTAACGCGGGAAGCGCCCTCGAAGCGGGAGGGCTTGCCGCGAATGCGTTCGTAACCACCAACACTGCTGCTGCCGCCGCGGGTATGGCGTGGGCTTTCATGGAATGGAAGATGGATGGAGCGCCGACGGTCCTCGGGATCGTCAGCGGCGTGGTCGCGGGACTGGTCGCCATCACACCGGCCTGCGGATTTGTAAGCGTCCTGTCTTCAATACCGATCGGACTGATTGCGGGCATCATCTGTTACCTCGCGGTCGCCAAGCTCAAACCTTTCCTCGGGTACGATGACGCACTCGATGTCTTCGGCGTCCACGGTATCGGCGGCATCTGGGGGACGCTCGCAACCGGAATCTTTGCAGCAGTGGCGATCAACAGCGGCGGGGCGGACGGCCTTCTGCTGGGCAACACGAAACTGTTCTTTGCCCAGTTGATCTACCTTGCCGTGTGCATAACGTACGCTCTGGTGGTCACCTGGATCCTGTACAAGATCGTCGATGCACTGGTCGGAATGAGGGTTGACAAACAGAGCGAGCTGATCGGTCTCGATCTGACTCAGCACAACGAATCAGCGTATACCGTGTTGGAATAGGAGGCACGTACCATGAAATACATTATTGCAATTGTCCAACCCCATAAGTTGGAAGAGGTAAAGCAGGCCCTTGAAGATGAGGAAATTCACCTGATGACCGTATCCACCGTCCTCGGCCAGGGAAGACAGAAGGGGCGCACGCAGGTATACCGGGGAGCAAAGGAGAGCGGCGGGCTCCTCAAAAAGGTCAAGTTTGAGATCGCGGTGAACGAAGAGTTCGTCGAACGAACCGTCAACACCATCACGAAGGCGGCACAAACGGGACAGATCGGAGATGGAAAGATTTTCGTCTTGGACCTTCAAGATGTAGTACGAATAGGGAGTGGTGAACGCGGGGGCGTAGCCATCAATTAGCTTCCATCCGGGGGGCTCTTCCCGCAATTTCTGCGCTTTCCTGTGCGCGTTCTCGCACGCAGACAGGTCAATCTGTGGGATTGTTTGTGCGGCGTACATTAGTACGCTCCACTTTAGACAGCCTTCTTCAAGATTCCCTGTGTGCACGTATCCCGTTCGGATTCAGGGGAAGGTGCTGCAAATGCCTTCGTCGCCACAAACACTGCTTCAGCTGTCTGAAAATGAGCGCCTAACAGTAGCAAATTACCTTTCTCTGCACAATATCTGCAAGTATCTTCAGATTTACTTCACTAACATCGAAAACCTGCACAACATCCCGGTATTTCACAAAATCAGGGACAAATTCTTCCAGTTGATTGGTAAATTTCCCCAGCCATGGCACATTAAAGATCACACCTTTTTCACCCGGGAAAATGGCTATATAAAAGATGCCCGTTTCCACAAGATCCTGGAAGAAGTGAGTCCCATAGGACAGCTCTGGCATAAGATTGCCGTCCGAATAGGCAATTTCGCCCAGTACCGAGATGTTGTTTATCTCGGAAAATCCCACTGGAACTCCCAGCGAGGGTGTCGTTGAGCCCCACCTTCCAGGGCCAAGCAACATAACATGGAATTCTTCTCTGTTTTCAATCTGTCCGTTCAGTCTCCCCACGAGTCTGGCAATTTCATATTTTTCCTGAAGAATTAAACTCGTGTACTTTGCCGGGTCAACATAAACAATCCTGTCCACTGACTCCATAAACCCACCGCCGAAAAAATTACCTTCGAATTGAAAGAGGACATTGCCTTTCTCGACATTCTTTGGGAATTCAACCCTCTTTCCTTCCCCCTGTATTTGAAGAGGTCTGCACTGTACCAGATTGATCTTAAAGTCATCTTCATCGGTAAAATTCACCGTGAATTCTATATCAACTGGATAGTCATAGATCGTTTCAAGTTTCCTGAGCATTCTCCGCATAATCGCGGTAAATTGAGTTCCCGAGAGAAAATCATCAAAGGTGATTATCCATGCCGCCTGATCTTTTATCCCGAGTTCACGCATCTTTTGATCGGTCTCGTGGTCTCTTATTCCAAGCCTGTTCATTCTTATGTCAAGCCCTTCGCCCGACAGCGTGAACACCGACTTCGTTTTTAGATTGTTTTGCACGAGATCGAGAAGGTCCACGTCGCGTTGAGAAAATTTCCGCGTATCTTCCATTCCCGCATGGGGCTTCAAAAGGGGAAGGTCCAACGCTACGATTCTCGGGTAATCTCCTTCAACCCTGTTCACCGCCCTCGTTCCAAGTCCGAATACCAGACGCAGCATACCCGCCTTGGGATCTATTTCCTTATTCCACACGAAGGTATTATGGGAGATACCCACCCCGGCAAGATCGGGAAAATAATAGTGCCCATGATGTGATCCTGAAACCCGCTGAACGAGAAGAGCCATCTGTTCATCAGCCCTTTCAAGTCCCCTTTGCATGCGATAGGCCAGTGCATCCTCATTCATGGCACTGGCATATATTGTACGAACAGCTTTTTCAAGCTGGGCGTACCGCTCATCGGGAGTCCCCTGATTAACCAGAAAAATGCTCTCATATTTGCCTGCAAAGGCATTCCCAAAGGAATCTTCCAGCAGGCTGCTTGATCGTACGATAATAGGTGACTGCCCGAAATATTCAAGCATCCTGTAGAACTGTTCCCTGACTTCATCGGGAAAGTGGCCGAGCTTCATTTTATCCCGTAATATTCGCGCCGCCTTGAAGTAGCCCCCTTTCGTCTTTTGATCCATCCGCAATTTCCACCAGTTATTCTGTACCAGGTAGGTGTAGAAGACATCGGAGCCTATATAAAAGGAGTCATGATCTTCCAAAAGTGCCCTCCAGTCAAAGCTTTTGTCGCGCTCCAGAATCTTCCTGGCAAGGAGCATTCCTCCCGTTTTTCCGCCAAGAAGACCTGTGCCGATCAACCTTTCTCTTATCCTTAAGAGATCTTCTAGAGAAAAGTTATCTTTCATGAGGATAGCCATCCTGGGATCTCTGGTAATCATAATTCTGCATATCCTCTCTATCATGTCCTCTTCTTTTTCGGATTCCCAAGGCTTTTCAAGGAGGCTCTCAGCATCAATAAATAATCTGTCCCAATAATCAAGATTCCTCTCACTGCGTTCCTCTTTCTTTTTTGACATGTCGGAAAATAAATTCGCCGCGTCCACGCTGTCTATAATAGGCACGAATTCATCCCCCTCTTTTTTGTGCGGAAGAAACATGGTGGGCGAATAGCGCTTCCAGACCTTCAGAGGATGAACATAGATGTTGCCCTTATCATTATAAACATCGAGAAGGACCTGTGTCGTTTCACGAACTCGCGCAATTGTCTGGAAGGAATGGCTTCTCCTGATAATGGCAAAGTACGCGATGGTATCCAATTCAAAAAGATAGGGACAGGTGATAAGAAAGAAATTTCCCACCATCAGATCGGTAGACCATTCCGAAAGTAAATTGGAAAGACAGTCAAAGACGTAACAGGCGCCTATACCTTCTTTTGTGATGATGTCATAGACTTCTGTCGAGAATGTCTCAAAACCACTTGCCGGATTCAGGTGATAGGTGACTACCTTTTCCCCGGGTTTTACAAGGGGTGCGTGATCGGCAAACCGTACATACACGAGCTCCCTTTTGTCCTTCAGTGCCCTTTCAGCAAAGAGACCAGCGACATATCTGTAGTCTTCGAGATCATCCACCTGCCAGACCACGTTATCCCCGATTCTAAGGCCGCTTATGATATTATCAAGGGATTCGTGGCCCGTACTTACGGGCTGAGAGCTTTTGGAGGTCCTCCTGTCAAACCGTTCTTTCTCCTCCACCGCATCCTGATGTTCTTCCTCCTCCTGCTGTAGCACACGAACCGCCTGCGCGATCATCGACGCGATAATTGTAAGAAGACGAAGATCTTCCTTCAGAGAGACCGATTCATCGAAGAGCCTGTCCGCGCTCAGTGTCCCCATCACCTCTCTCTGGTTTCTTATGGGAACACAGATAAATGATATATCTTCTTTGGGAAGATTTTTACGCGCCCCTGTTCGATCCAGAAACAGGGGTTCGTCGGAAATCCTGGGCACAATCATGGGTCTCGCCGTTTCAACCACTTTACCGACAACACCTTCCCCTATCTTATATCTCCCCCTTTCTTTCTGGGCCTTGGAAAGGCCGTGGGTGGCCTCGATAAAGATCTCCCCCGTTTGTCGGTTAAGCAGGGTAATAAAGCCTCTTGACATTCCCATATATTTATCAAGGGCTCGCAGGATGGGAGCTCCAATTTCTTTGACATTTTTCTCCTCTTCCAAGATTCTACTGACATCCCACAGGAGTGATAATTCTTCGGTTCCCCTTATGGAAGCTGAATTCTGATTCATTTACGTTCGTCTCCTTCTAAACCTAAAAGCATCAATGCTGTTTATTTTATATAACAATATCAGAAAATCACCTGTTCATTTTGTAAATTTCCTGAAGCGGCCTCACAATCAGCTCTTTTACTCTGAGGGCGCTGACAGCGTTAACCATCGCTTTAGCGCCGGAAATTGTCGTTACAACCGGTATGTTACGTGAAACTGCGGCACTTCGAATCCTTATCTCATCGCGCCCCGGTTTCGGACCGCTCGGTGTATTGATAAGGAGCTGAACGTCTCTGTTCTTGATGTAATCCAGCACATTCGGTCTTCCTTCATCAAGACGCGGCAGTTGCGTTACTGCCACACCATTTTCCAAGAGTTTTTTTGCCGTACCCGGAGTTGATAATATCTCGAATCCCAGACCGGCAAACTGTTTTCCAAGATCTATGGCTGCATGTTTGTCATAATCCTTCACACTTATAAAAACCTTTCCGGCGTCCGGGACCATCTGCCCCGCCGCAATCTGACTCTTTGCGAAAGCTATCCCCAGATCGGGATCTATTCCCATCACCTCTCCCGTGGATTTCATCTCCGGACCCAAAAGGATATCGGCGCCATAAAACCTGTTGAATGGGAGCACGGATTCCTTGACCGAGAAATACCGGATTTCGGGGTCCTCTGTGATTCCCTGTTCTCTCAGAGTCTGACCGACCATTACTTTTGTCGCGATTTTTGCCAGTGGTAACCCGGTAGCCTTGGAAATAAAGGGAACGGTCCTTGAAGCCCTCGGATTTACCTCCAGGATGTAGAGATTGTCTCCCTTGACGGCAAACTGGATATTGAGCAGTCCCCTGACTCCAAGTTCCAGCGCCATGCTTTTTGTCTTCTCTCTTATTTCAGAGAGCATCTTCTCGCTCAGCGAATAGGCGGGGAGTACCATGGCGCTGTCTCCCGAATGGATGCCAGCATGCTCTATATGCTCCATAATCCCGCCGATCACCACATCCATGCCGTCCGAAACGGCGTCAACATCAACCTCTATGGCGTCTTCGAGAAATTTGTCTATAAGTATGGGGTGATCTGGTGACGCATCAAACGCCTCCTCAACGAATCCCCTGAGATCGGCTCTGGACCAGACTACTGCCATGGCCCGTCCACCAAGGACGTAGGATGGCCTGATAAGAACAGGATAGCCGATCCTTTCGGCTATCTCTTCCGCTTCTTCAAAGGAGAGCGCCGTGTCATTTTCGGGTTGTTTTACACCGAGCATATCGGCCATCTCCTTGAAGAGTTGCCGGTCCTCGGCGCGGTCAATGGCCTCGGGGGGCGTTCCTAAAATTTTTACACCGTTTCGCGCAAGCGGCAATGCCAGATTGAGCGGCGTCTGACCACCCAACTGGACAATAACCCCTTCGGGCTTTTCAGTATTTACAATATTCAAGACATCTTCCAGTGTTAAAGGTTCAAAATAGAGCCTGTCGGATATGTCATAGTCCGTTGATACTGTCTCCGGATTGGAATTTACCATTATCGTTTCATATCCAAGCTCTCGAAGTGACATTGATGCGTGAACGCAACAGTAATCAAATTCTATACCCTGGCCTATTCTGTTAGGTCCGCCGCCGATAATCATAACTTTCTTCGTGTCTCCCCCGCGGCTTTCATCCTCTTCCTCGTAGGTAGAGTAAAAATATGGCGTATATGCCTCAAATTCCGCGGCACATGTGTCAACAAGCTTATAAACAGGTGTAATTCCGTTTTTCTCCCGAATGGCACGTACCTCAAACTCGGTCATCCCGATAATATCGCCTATCTGCCTGTCGGAAAACCCAAACCTTTTAGCGCTTCGCAGCAGCTTTGCAGGAATATTCTTATCTTCCCTGCAGGTCTCAATCACTCTTTCCGTATCCATGATCTCCTGTATGTTGCTTAGGAACCAGGGATCAATCCGGGTGAGTCTGGCAATATGGTCAATGGACATGCCCATTCGAATTGCCTGCTTTATATAGAACAGTCTTTCCGGTGTCGGACGGACAAGCATTGCGTCAACGTATTCCGGTTCCAGTTTTTCATTGAATTTATAATCAAATCCATGGAGACCTGTCTCCAGCCCCCTGAGGCCCTTCTGCAGAGCCTCCTTGAATGTACGACCAATCGCCATCGTCTCCCCCACCGATTTCATGGATATGGTAAGTGTATCGTCCACGCCGGGGAATTTTTCGAAGGCGAAACGTGGTATCTTAACTACACAGTAGTCTATGGCGGGCTCAAAGGATGCGGGGGTCTGTTTCGTAATATCATTCGGGATCTCATCGAGGCTGTATCCAACGGCAAGCTTCGCGGCAATCTTTGCGATAGGGAAACCTGTTGCCTTCGATGCCAGGGCCGAGGACCGGGAAACACGCGGATTCATCTCTATAACAACGACACGGCCCGTTTCCGGATCCACGGCAAACTGTATATTCGATCCTCCGGTGGCAACACCGATCTTTCGAATGACTGCGATCGACGCATTCCTCAGATACTGGTATTCTCTGTCGGTCAATGTCTGTGCCGGCGCGACGGTAATAGAATCACCTGTATGAACCCCCATGGCATCGAAATTTTCGATGGAACAGATGATAACGACATTGTCCTGCTGATCACGCATGACCTCCAGTTCATATTCCTTCCATCCAAGGACGGATTCCTCTATCAGTATCTCTCCTATCATGCTCTGCTCTATGCCGTTGGAGGCTAATCCTTCAAACTCCTCATCATTATAGACCAGAGAACCGCCTGTACCGCCGAGCGTGAAGCTGGGCCTTATGACAAGCGGGAACCCCAGATCCCCGGCGATTTTCCACGCATCTTCCATAGAATGGGCAACTTCGCTTTTTGGAACATTGAGTCCGATTTCCTCCATCGCCGTCCTGAATTTGTCCCTGTTTTCAGCCATCTTTATCGCCGCAAGATCGGCGCCGATCATCTCAACATCATATTTCTCGAATATTCCTTTTTCGGCCACCTCAACGGCTACATTCAGAGCTGTCTGACCGCCTATCGTGGCGAGTACGGCCTGTGGCCGCTCCTTCTCCAATATCTTCTCGATGGTATCCACCGTTATCGGCTCTATATATGTCCTATCAGCCATTTCCGGGTCGGTCATTATGGTGGCCGGATTTGAGTTCAACAAAACTATCTTGTAACCCTCTTCCGCCAGGGCCTTGCAGGCCTGTGTACCGGAATAATCGAACTCGCACGCCTGTCCGATAACGATAGGGCCCGAGCCGATAATCAGTATCTTCTTTAAATCAGTACGTTTAGGCATATATTATTTGTATTCCCATTCAGAGGTAACAGACATCACGACTATCCCTTACATCCCTTCTTCACGATCTCTTTATCATCTCCACAAAACGCCCGAAGAGATATCTCGCATCGTGTGGTCCCGGACCCGCCTCTGGGTGAAACTGTACCGAAAATATGGGCAGTTCTCTGTGCCGGATACCCTCCAGGGTATTATCGTTGAGATTGACATGTGTCATCTCTATCGCCTCCCTGTCCAGAGAATCCATATCTACGCAAAAACTGTGATTCTGAACGGTGATATCGATTTTACCCGTTTTCAGATCTTTTACCGGGTGATTTGAACCGTGATGACCAAACTTCAGCTTGAATGTTTTACCCCCCATAGCGAGACTCAGAATTTGCTGACCCAGGCAGATGCCGAACATCGGGATATTTCCATTGCCCATAAGCTTTCTGGTGGTTTCAATCGCATATTTCACCGCACTGGGATCACCGGGTCCGTTCGAAAGGAGAATTCCTTCTGGCTCATGCGCCATGATATCATCAATTGGAGTATTAGCGGGAAGGACCGTAATGTTACAACCCGCAGTGTAAAGCTGATTCAGGATACTTTGTTTCACACCGAAATCCATGACAATGACCCGCGGACCATCCTGCTCTTTAAAAGAATAGGGCCTGCTACAGGTCACACTCGCTACCAGGTCACGCCCTTCCAGTCCGGGTGATGCAATGGCTTTTGCAACAAGTGAACCGGTATCATGATCCACCGTCGATATAATTGCCCTCATGGCGCCTCTCGTCCTGAGATGCCGGGTCAGCGCCCTCGTATCGATACCTTGGATTCCTATGACGCCGTTTTCTTCGAGATAGGAACCAAGATCTTTTTGTGATCGCCAGTTGCTCGTTATCCTGCTCAGTTCCCCTATGACAAACCCTTCAAGCCAGAGAGCCCTTGACTCCGAATCCTCTTCATTTACCCCGTAATTGCCTATCAGGGGATAGGTCATTGCCACTATCTGTCCCTTGTAGGAGGGATCGGTCAGCACTTCCTGGTAACCGGTCATTCCTGTATTGAATATCACTTCTCCACAGCGCTCACCGGATGCACCAAATGATACACCTTCAAATATCCTTCCGTCTTCCAATGCAAGAAATGCCTTCATAGTTTCAAATTACTCTCTTCACCGATCTACCCTGTCATAACCTTTTTACCGTCAACCCATTCCCCCCCGTCAAGATCAAGCAGGCCGAGTTCCGAAAGCTGCTTCCTCGAAACGGGGGAAGGTGCCTTACTCAAAGGACAATAGGCGCTCCGGTTCTTAGGAAAGGCTATAACTTCACGAATAGATTCCGTTTTCAGTATCATGGCAATAACCCTGTCCATCCCCAGAGCAAGGCCCCCGTGAGGCGGGGTCCCGTATTCGAGGGCCTTCAGAAAGAAACCGAATTTTTCAGCCACGTCATCATCCGATATTTTCAAGGCCCCGAAAATCTTTTTCTGAAGACTTTTTTCATGGATTCTGATACTGCCACCGCCGAGTTCTTCGCCATTGACAACCAGATCATAGGCCCGGGATTTGAGTGCAAGAAGCTCTTCCCGGTTTTCCGGATTGAAATCTGTTCGGTCGGGTGCGGTAAAGGGATGGTGATTCGATGTGATCCGCCTGTCTGTCAGGGAAAAGAGCGGAAACTCTGTAATCCAGGTGGGACAATATATGCCCTCCCTGATAAGATCAAGCCTTTTTGCGAGATGCAACCGCAGCTGTCCCAGAACGGATAAGACCGCATCCCGGGAGGTGTCGGCAATCAGTATAATAACGTCACCATCCTCGGCCCCAAACCGTTCGATAATCTTCCGTCTTTCCTCCTCGCTGAAAAACTGAACTATATTGGATTCAAGCGTTCCTCCGGCTACCCTCATCCAGGTCATTCCTTTCGCACCGAAAGATGGGACAATCTTCTTTGCATATTCGTTTTGCAGTACATTTTTGCTCAGTCTTTCCGACTGTCCTTTGACATTTATTCCCTTTATCACGCCTCCACCGTCCAGAATCTTTCGAAAAATACCGTATGATGTCTCTCTGAACATATCTGTAACATCTGTAAAACGCAGTCCGAAGCGGGTATCGGGATGATCGCTTCCCATTGTATCCATCGCCTCGTGCCAGGTCATCCTCGGAAAGGGACGCTCAAGTGAAATGTCTCCAAGGGCAAACATACGCTCGGTAAGTCTCTCAACCAGCTCATATATAAATTCCTCATCTATAAAGGATGCCTCAATGTCGAGCTGCGTGAATTCGGGTTGCCTGTTCGGCCGGAGATCTTCGTCACGAAAACAACGTGCTATCTGAAAATATCGTTCAAGTCCACTCACCATGAGGAGTTGCTTGAAAAGCTGCGGCGACTGGGGAAGCGCGTAGAACCTTCCCGGATGTACGCGGCTGGGCACCAGATAATCCCTTGCTCCCTCAGGAGTGCTTTTCGTCAGTATCGGCGTTTCCACCTCGATAAAGGTCTCTTCATCCAGACAGGCGCGAACACATTTGATGATACGGTGCCTCATAATTATATTGCTCTGCATACTGGGACGTCTGAGATCCAGGTAGCGGTACCGGAGTCTCACATCTTCTGCCACAGAACCTGTTCCGTTTACGTCAGCCCCGGCAACCATCGCCTTCTCCGATATGGGAAAAGGGAGCGACCTTGATTTGTTCAGGATCTCCAGTTCGGAAGCTGCTATCTCGATTTTGCCCGTCTCAATATTGGGATTTCCCGTATCCTTTTCTCTCTCAATGACAGTGCCTCTGACAAGAATACAATATTCGTTCTTCAATGCCGATGCCCTTTTGCATATATCGGCAGATGTATTTTCCGGGTTAAATACAACCTGTATGATACCGCTCCTGTCACGCAGGTGAATGAAAAGAACTTCTCCGTGATCACGAAGTGCGTCTACCCATCCGGCAAGTTCCACTTCCCGACCCACATCGGGAAGGCGGTACTCCCCGCAATTTGTACGTTTAGTAAATTTCATCATATCCCTTATTTTATTTCTTGCTGCAATCCGCCGCAAATATCTCCTTGCTGAAGTTTTCGGGAATCTTCGTCGGATAATTCCCGGTAAAACATGCCGTGCATTGAAGGTCTCCCATAGGAACCACACTCAGCATCCCCTCAACCGATAAATATGCCAGCGAATCTGCTCCTATGTACCGGCATGTTTCTTCCACACAGTGAGACGACGCAATCAGTTCACCCTTGCTCGATATGTCGATCCCGTAAAAACAGGGAAAGGTGATAGGGGGAGAGCTTACCCGTACATGAACCTCGGAGGCACCGGCGCTCCGTATGAGGTGGACTAACTGTTTCAATGTGGTTCCGCGAACAATGGAATCCTCCACGACGATTACGCGTTTTCCCTTAAGTACACCCGTAACGGGGTTAAATTTTACACGAACATCCAGATCTCTTTCCTTTTGATGGGGTGCTATAAAGGTCCTACCCACGTAGTGATTTCGTATCAATCCGATTTCAAAACGCACTCCCGATGCCTGTGAGTAACCGAGGGCTGCGGTATTCGCGGAATCGGGAATCGCAATTACGATATCGGCCTCGCAGGGAGCCTCCTCGGCAAGTTTTTTCCCCAGAAGCCTCCTCACCTTGTCCACCTTCTCTCCGAAGATAATGCTGTCCGGTCTCGAAAAGTATATGTACTCAAAGACGCAGAAGGATTTCGGATCTTTCGGGGGCAAAACCCTTGAAGAGACACCCCCTTCGTCTATTACTACGATCTCTCCCGGCTCTATACTGCGGATATACTCCGCGCCTATGATGTCACAGGCACAGGACTCGGAAGCGACAACAAAGGCATCCCCCGCCTTTCCTATACATAGCGGCCTGAACCCGTGAGGATCTCGGGCCGCGATCAGCTTGGAGGGTGTAAGAAAGACAAAACAGTATGCGCCCACAAGATGGGTCAGCGAATCTTCTATCTTTTCCTCTATCGATGCCCTCTTTGACCTTGCCATCAGGTGAAGAACTATTTCGCTGTCCGATGTGGTTTGGAATATGGCCCCCTTCTCCTCCAACATATCGCGGAGTTCGGAAGAATTTACCAGGTTCCCATTATGAGCGGCGGCAATCTGACTGCCCCGTGACCGGATAAGTATCGGCTGCGCATTCATGAGGTCCGACGATCCCGTCGTTGAATATCTGTTGTGACCTATTGCGGATGTTCCCGCCAGCCCTGGCATTATGTCCGGATTCTGGAAAACGGACCACACCAGACCCATCCCCTTGTGAAGGGATATTTTCCCTCCATCAGCTGCCGCTATTCCCGCGCTTTCCTGTCCCCTGTGCTGCAGGGAATACAGACCGAGGTAAGTCTTCTCTGCGGCCTTCCCATCACCGAAGATACCGAAGACACCACAGAATTCCCGCGGACAATCATCCGATTCTTTTATAATCATTTTTCCACAAGGCACCTGATTACCCCTCTCATTTCCCTTTTATATTAACACCTTTCAAACATCGACCGTTTTTTCAACTGTCCATCCGGTTCCGAATCCTGTTCCGAGCATACATACGACATCGGTTTGATTCAAGAGGGAAGTGGAAAAGGCCATCGATCCATATCTTCCCCAGTCCAGGGCAATTTTATTGTTGCTGTCGTCTGGCAGGATGAAGGCGTTTCCATGAGAGCATGCCTTCGGGCGCACTAATACACAAACTAATCCTCATTAGCAAACAACCAACCCGATAGTAACGCAAACATCGTGCCCTCTATACTGCATAAGCATTGCGGCATCAGCTAAATAAATGATGAATATTAAGCTGATGCAATAATAATTATTCCTGAAAAGTATCCGGGTATGATCAGGAAAAACCGTAAAAGAACCTACATTATTGCAGGACTAAGCTGCCGGAGCTACCGATATGTGGGAAAATATTTGTGTTGTCTGAAAAATCGCCTGTCCTACAGATGTCCCTTAAACATTTGAATTTGTTTTTCCTCACAGATAGGGTACTATTGCACCCATGAAAAAACAGTACGATCCGAGAATGCACACAGCGGAACATATCCTCAATCAGACAATTGTGAGGATGTTCAGGATTGGCCGCTGTTTCAGCGCCCATATAGAGAAGAAAAAATCTAAATGTGATTATCGCTTCGACCGCGCGCTTACCGGGGAAGAAACGCTGAATATTGAAAAGAACGTAAACAGCGTGATAAAAGAGGACATGCCGGTGACCGAAGAGTATCTGCCGAAGACGAAAGCGGAAAAACTTTTTTCACTCGAGCGACTGCTGGAAGAGGCAGGTGAAAAAATCAGGATCATCAGAGTAGGTGGCTACGATGCATGCCCCTGCATCGGTTCTCATGTGAAATCAACGAAGGAAATTGGAGATTTTCGAATCACTTCCACAAACTTCAACAACGGCACACTGCGAATCAGATTCAACCTGTCAATATCAGGCAAATAAACCGGGGGAATCATACCAGTGATTCCCCCGGTTTAAAAAATAGTAATTATCGCAAAGTAAATTTTACACAATCCCCTGGGCCATCATTGCCTCCGCGACCTTGGTAAAACCGGCTATG